>DATIEN010000181.1:0-23398 GCA_035455705.1 Casimicrobiaceae bacterium
TGCGCGGCGAGCGCCTCGGCTTGAGCGATGCATGGCTTCGGCATATCCAGGACGTGCGCGACAAGCATCGCGCGCATCTGTCCCGGCTGCCCGAAGCCGCGCGCGCCGACCGCCTGTGCGAGCTCAACGTGATCGAGCAGGTTCGGCACGTTTGCGAAACGACGATCGTGCGCGACGCGTGGGACCGCGGGCAGGCATTGTCGATCCATGGCTGGGTGTATGGATTGCACGACGGACTGCTCCGCGATCTCGGCAGCACGGTCACGGCTCATCACGAGCTCGACGGCGTGCACGAGGCGGCGCTCGCCGGGCTCCATTGACGGACGAGGAGCAAGCGATGGCGGCTTACCTGATCGCGGACATCGAAGTGACCGATCCCGATGCGTATGCCGAATACCGGCGCACCGTCGGTGCATCGATCGCAGCCTTCGGCGGTCGCTTCCTCGCCCGCGGCGGCGCCACGGTCTCGCTCGAGGGCAACTGGCGGCCGAAGCGTCTCGTCATCGTCGAGTTCGCGTCGATGGAGCGGTTGAAGGCATGGTACGACTCGCCCGAGTACGCGCCGGCACTCGCGCTGCGCCAGCGCGCGTCGGTGTCGAGCCTGGTGATGACGGAGGGCGTGCCGGACACGGCCTGAGCGGCGGCGTGCTCCTTGTCCCGGCGTTCAACGATCGAGAGCGTCGACAGCGAATTTCGCGCCTTGCTCGCTGTCTAACACTGTCGATGAAAACCGTTCCGGCAGTAAAACCACTGCGTATCGCGCAGGTCGCCCCACTCTACGAAAGCGTTCCCCCGAAGTACTACGGCGGCACCGAACGCATCGTCTCGTACCTCACCGAGGAGCTCGTGGCGCAGGGCCACGACGTCACGCTGTTTGCGAGCGGAGACTCGCAGACGGCGGCGAAGCTCACGCCCGTGTGCCCGCGGTCGCTGCGCCTCGACTCGGGCTGCATCGACCAGATCGCCCATCACATCGTGCTGCTCGAGCGCGTGATGCAACAGTCGGACGAATTCGACGTCGTCCACTTCCACGTGGACTACCTGCATTTTCCGCTATCGCGAAGAATGCGCACGCGCCACGTCACCACGTTGCACGGCCGGCTCGACATACCCGACCTCGGGCCGATCTACCGTGAATTCGCGGAGATGCCGGTCGTCTCGATCTCCGATGCGCAACGCGAGCCGCTCGCCGCCGCGAACTGGCAGGCAACCGTCTACCACGGACTGCCCCGCGACCTCTATGGCTACCGCAGCGGTCCGGGCGACTACTTCGCCTGCCTCGGACGGATCTCGCCCGAAAAGGGCATCGACCGCGCGATCGCGATCGCGAAGGAGGTGGGCATTCCCTTGCGGATCGCCGCCAAGGTCGACAAGGCGGACCAGGAATACTTCGACCGTGTCATCGAGCCGCTGCTCGATCATCCGCTGATCGAATACATCGGCGAGATCGGCGACGACAGCAAGCAGGACTTTCTCGGCAACGCGCAGGCGCTGCTGTTCCCGATCGACTGGCCCGAGCCGTTCGGCATCGTGATGATCGAGGCGATGGCGTGCGGAACGCCGGTGATCGCCTACAGGAGCGGCTCGGTCCCCGAGGTGATGGAGCAGGGACGCACCGGCTTCGTCGTCCGCGAGTTGGACGATGCGATCGAGGCCGCGCGCCGCGTGCGGTACTTGAGCCGCGCGCGCTGCCGCGAGGTGTTCGAGGAGCGGTTCACCGCGCAGCGCATGGCGCACGACTACGTCGACGTCTATGCGCAGCTCATCGCCGAGGCCGAGTTGCGCGTCGCGTGACGCCAACGGGCGCAGGACCCGGGACGATGGGCGAAGACGTCGTCAGGATCGAGGACGGTTTCTACATCCTGTCCACGTCGAGCCGCGTGGACGATCGGACCTGCGTGCTCAAGCAAGGCGACGTCTTCGCCATCTTCGATCGCTTCGGCGACATCGAGGCGCTCGGCAGCGGCTCCGCGGGCATCTACCACCACGACACGCGCTTCCTGTCCAAGCTCGTGCTGAAGCTCGCTGGCGAGCGGCCGCTGTTCCTGTCGTCGACGATCAAGGAAGACAACGCGGTTCTTGCGGTCGACCTGATGAACCCGGACATCTCGCACGCGAACGAGGTCGCGATAGCCCGCGGCAGCGTGCACGTGTTTCGCGCGAAGGTTCTGTGGGACGTCGGATGCCACGAGCGGCTGCGGATCCACAACTACGGGCTCTCCGCGGTCGAGATCACGCTGACGATCGACTTCGACGCGGATTACCGCGACATCTTCGAGGTCCGCGGCACCCACCGGGAGAAGCGCGGCGAGCGGCTGCGCGCCGACGTGACCGGCGACGCGGTGCTGCTGGCCTACGACGGACTGGACCGCTGCATTCGTGGCACGCAACTCGTATTCGATCCGCGGCCCACCGAGCTCTCGTCATCGCGCGCCCGATACGTCCTGCATCTGGAGCCGAGGGGCGAGGCGAGCCTGCACGTCGAGGTGACCTGCCTCGAGGGTCTTCCGCGCGACCCGGCGGCGCGCCGGGCGCTCGTCGTGCGTGCGCCGGCGACCGCGTCGCGCTACGAGGACGCCGCACAGTCATCGGCGGACGCGCTCGCGCACGCGCGTGCGCAGGCGCCGGCGATCGCGACGTCGAGCATTCCGTTCAACGAATGGGTCGGCAGGTCCGCGTCCGATCTCTACATGATGCAGACCGAGACGGCCCACGGCCCCTATCCGTATGCCGGCGTGCCGTGGTTCAGCACCGTCTTCGGGCGCGACGGCATCATCACCGGGCTCGAGTACCTCTGGTACCAGCCGTCGGTGGCGCGCGGCGTGCTCCAGTACCTCGCGGCGACGCAGGCCGACCGCGTGGACGAGGAGCGCGATGCGCAGCCCGGCAAGATCCTGCACGAGATGCGGTCGGGCGAAATGGCGATCCTCGGCGAAGTGCCGTTCGGGCGCTATTACGGCTCGGTCGACTCGACGCCGCTTTTCCTGATGCTCGCCGGCGCCTACTACGTGCGAAGCGCCGACCTCGACCTGATTCGCGCGATCTGGCCCAACGTCGAGCGCGCGCTCGCATGGATCGATCATTACGGCGACGCGGACGGCGATGGCTTCGTCGAATACGCGCGCATGTCGCGCAACGGCCTCGTGCAGCAGGGCTGGAAGGACTCGTACGACGCGGTGTTCCATCGCGGCGGCCAGCTCGCCGAGCCGCCGATCGCGCTCTGCGAGGTGCAGGGTTACGTCTACGCCGGGAAGCTCGCGGCGGCGATGCTCGCGCGCGCGCTCGGAAACGAGGCGCGCGCCGAGGCGCTCGTGCGCGAGGCGACCGCACTGCGCGACCGCTTCGAGAAGGTCTTCTGGTGCGACGACATCGGCACCTACGCGCTCGCGCTCGACGGGCGAAAGAAGCCGTGCCGCGTGATCGCGTCGAACGCCGGACACTGCCTGTTCACGGGCATCGCGAGTGACGAGCACGCGGCGCGCGTCGCGCGGACGTTGCTCGACAAGTCGTCGTTCTCCGGCTGGGGCATCCGCACGGTGGCGACGACCGAGGCGCGCTACAACCCGATGTCGTACCACAACGGCTCGGTATGGCCGCACGACAACGCGATCATCGCCGCCGGCTTCGCCCGCTACGGCCTGCGCCCCGAAGTGGCCAAGGTGCTCTCCGCGCTGTTCGACGCGAGTCGCTATTTCGACCTGCATCGGCTGCCGGAGCTCTTCTGCGGCTTTCCGCGCCGCGACGGCGAAAGCCCGACGCTCTACCCGGTGTCGTGCTCGCCGCAGATCTGGTCGTCGGGCGCCGTGTTCATGCTGCTCGCCGCGTGCCTGGGTCTTTTGGTCGACGGCACGCGCAAAACCGTGACGTTCGCCGATCCGCTGCTGCCGCCGGCGGTCGCCGACATGCAGATCGACAGGCTCGCCGTCGGCGAGGCGCGGTTGCGGCTTGCTTTCACGCGGCACGGCGACGACGTCGGCGTCAATGTCCTGCAGCGCGACGGCGATTGCTCGGTGATCGTGCGCAAATGAGCCGAACTCGCGCAGCGGCGGCGGTCCAATCTTCGACGCGCCTCGCGCGAGAGTCTCGAACGAAGGAGGCCATGATGGCGAAAGGTATTGCAGGCAAGCGGGTCGCGATCGTCGCGACCGACGGTTTCGAGCAGTCCGAGCTCGCTGAGCCGAAGCGGGCGCTCGAGGATGCGGGCGCGACCACCGAGATCGTCTCGCTGCATCCGGGAACGATCCGCGGTTGGAAGGAGAAGAACTGGGGTGACGAGTTCCGGGTCGACAAGACGGTCGCGCAGGCCGATCCCGGCGATTACGACGCACTCGTGCTTCCCGGCGGCGTGATGAACCCCGACAAGGTGCGCACGGACGCGGATGCCGTCGCTTTCGTGCGAAAGTTCTTCGACGACGGCAAGCCGGTCGGCGCGATCTGCCACGGACCGTGGACGCTGATCAATGCCGGCGTTGCGAAAGGGAGGCTGATGACGAGCTGGCCGTCGCTGCGGCAGGACCTCGTCAATGCCGGCGCGCGCTGGACCGACGAGGAGGTCGTCGTCGACCACGGGCTCGTCACGTCGCGCAAGCCAGCCGACATCCCGGCCTTCAACCGCAAACTGATCGAGGAAATCGCCGAGGGCGCGCACGCGCACGCCTGATCCGCGTGCGTGCGCGGTGCCTGTCGTGGCCGGCTCCGTTCAGTCCCGGGGCCGTCTTCCGCGCGGCGTCTTTTCCGAAAAGTAGACGAAGAACTCGGCGAGTCTTGGGCCGATGCGACGCAGCTCGTCGCGATGCACGGCGGCGAGCCGCTCGAAGACACGCACGCCCTTGCGCGTGAGGCGCACGTTCACCTTGCGCCGGTCCTCGGGCGCGACGCTGCGCCGCACGAGGCCCTCCAACTCGAGCCGGTCGACGAGCCCTACGGCGCTGTTGTGCTTGATGAGCAGCAGCTTCGCGAGCTCGTTGATCGTCACGCTGTCGCGCCCCGGCGTACCCCTGATGGCGAGCAGCGCCTGGTACTGCTGCGACGCGAGGCCGACCTCGGCCGCCGCCGCCTCGCTGAACGACAGGAAATGCCGTAGGGTGTAGCGGAAAGCGGCGAGGACCTCGTATTCGACCGGCGCCAGCGGCCGGCGTGCCTCGTCCCGGCTCTTGCTTGCCGCGCTCGACCGTTTTTCATTCGACCTAAGTAGCATGGTCGATCGCTTCGACGCCGACACCGTCCCCCTCGGGTTGACAACATATCGTACTCCGATACACTCCGCTTCCATACCCCCCGGTCGGCCGGGCGGACCCGGCCCCTTTTAGCTTGGGCAAGGGTGCCGCCGGGCGAATGTCGGCCGGCGACATATCCAAGGGATAACAGGAGGAGAGTGAGATGGGCAATCGCAAAGCAGCGTCATACAGCGAGCGCCGGCGCGATTTCGTGCGCCTCGGCCTGGGCGTCGCCGGCGGTCTCGCGCTGCCGGTCGGCTTCCGGGAAGCGTTCGGGCAGGACAAGGCGCCGATCGGAACGTGGCCGGCGGGATCGCAGGGCGACTCCGTCTTCATCGGCATCTCGGTGCCGCGGACCGGGACGTACGCGGTGCAGGGGGAGGACGAGCTCAAGGGCTACGAGCTCGCGGTCCAGCACATCAACGAGGGCCACCCGCTGATCAAGGCGATCTCGCCGAAGACGAACAAGGGCGTGCTCGGCAAGCAGGTCAAGTATGGCGTCGCCGACTCGGCCGCGAAGCCCAACGACGCGGTGCAGGCGCAGCAGCGCTTCATCACCGAGAACAAGGCGATCCTGATGACCGGGTCGACGTCGAGCGCCGTGGCCGTCGCGCTCAACAAGCTCGCGCAGCGCGAGAAGGTGCTCTACGTCACGGGCATCTCGGGCTCCAACGATACGACGGGCAAGGACTGCGTCCGCTACGGCTTCCGCCAGAACTTCTACGGCGAGACGGCGGCGAACGCGCTCGGACCCGTGCTGCTGAAGGCGTTCGGCAAGAACAAGAAGGCCGCGTTCATGACGCCCGACTACACGTACGGGCACACCGTGACCAAGTCGATGAACGACTACCTGTCGAAGAACGGTGGCTGGCAGATGGTCACGAACCAGGTGTCGCCGCTCGGCGCGCCGGACTACAGCTCCTACCTCACGAACATCGCCAACTCGGGCGCCGAGTTCCTGATCAACGTGAACTGGGGCCACGACGCGGTGCTGTCGACGCAGCAGGCTAAGCAGTTCGGCATCCTGCCGAAGATGAAGCTCGTGATCCCGTACCAGATTCCGTTCCTGGCGCCGGAAGTCGGGCCCGAGGTCACCGAAGGCGTGTATGCGGCCACCGACTTCTGGTGGACGCTCGAGGACAAGTTCCCGCTCGCGAAGCAGTTCGTCGACGAGTTCCGGAAGAAGTACAACTACAGCCCCGAGTGGGGCGCCGAGAACGCGTACATGTCGTTCGCGCTGTGGGCCGACGCCGTCGAGAACGCGGGCTCGTTCTATCCTCCCGACGTGATCAAGTCGTACGAGACGCCGCGCAAGATCAACTCGGTCGTCGGCGAGGTCGAGTGGCGCGCCGCCGACCACCAGCTGATCCGCCCGGTGATCATCGTGCGTGGGAAGAAACCGTCCGACATGCGCAACAAGGAGGACTTCTGGGAAGTCACCGAGATCGTGCCGGGCGCGGGCGTCATGCAGAAGCCCGACGCGTTCGGCTGCAATCTCGGCTCGTACACCTGACGGAAACGTCGGGATCGATCGGCCCGCGGGCGGACGAGCGCCGCCTGCGGGTTTTCGTGCGACCGGGTAACATGCGTGCGGGCCACCCCCGTGCCCGCGCGTTGCGCTCCGAACCCGCCTTCCTCCGATGATCAGCTGGTCCAATTTCCTGTCGCAACTGTTCAACGGGCTGGCGCTCGGCGCGCTGCTCGCGCTGATCAGCTCGGGGCTCACGATCATCTACGGCACGCTCGGCGTGCTGAACCTCGCGCACGGCGCGATGTTCATGCTCGGCGGCTACGCCGGATTCGTCGCCTACCAGCAAACGCATTCGTTCGTCGTCGCGGTGATCGCCGGCACGCTGTTCCTCGGCATCGTCGGCGTGCTCATGGAGCGGCTCATCATCCGCCACTTCTACAGTCGACCGCACGAGGATCAGCTGCTCGTCACGTTCGGCCTCGGCATCGTCTACGTCGAGGCGGTCCGCTTCTTCTTCTCGAGCCAGTCGCAGACGGTGCCGCCGCCGCCGCTCTTCACCGGCATCACGCAGCTCGGCTTCATGGTGTACCCGACCTACCGGCTGGCCGTCGTCGGCATCGTCGCGATCGCGCTCGGCGGACTTTTCATCGTGCTCTACCGCACGCGCCTCGGCATGATCGTTCGCGCCGGGATCGAGGATTCGCTGATGGTCGACTCGCTGGGCATCAACGTCGACCGCGTCTTCATGGTCGTCTTCGGCATCGGCGCGATGGCGGCCGGGTTCGCGGGCATCGTGAACGCGCCGGTCGTCTCGCTGACGCCCGACGTCGGAGAGGCCATCCTCGTGCAGACGTTCGTCGTGATCGTGATCGGCGGCGTCGGCTCGTTCACCGGCGCGATCATCGGCGGCCTGATCGCCGGCGAGATCATCAGCATCACGTCGATGTTCAATCCCGGCTACGCGTACGTGATGCTGTTCGCGGCGATGACGCTCGTGCTGATGGTGCGGCCACAGGGGCTGCTCGGGACGAAGGGACGCGAATGACGCCGCGCCCGATGCGCTCGAGGCAGGCGGGGATGATGACGAGCTCCGTCATGCACTCGCGTCAGTTCGGTCTCGTCGAGATCCTCACGGGCATCGCGCTGATCGCCGTGCCGCTGGTGCTGCCGTATCTCGGATCCGCGCCTAACACGGTGAACCGGATCCTCGTCTGGGGCCTGTTCGGCATCGGCTTCGACATCCTGTTCGGTTACACCGGGCTGCTCTCGTTCGGCCAGTCGGCTCTCTACGGCACCGGCGGGTTCGTCGCCGCGTACCTGCTGACGCGCGCGGGCTTCCCCTACGTGATTCCGGCGCTGATCATCGGCATGCTCACCGCGGCGCTCGTCGGGTACCTGGTGGGACTCGTCGCGCTTCGCCGCACCGGCATCTATTTCGCGATGATCACCGTCGCGATCGCCGAAGTCTTCTATTTCGTCGAGTTCAATCCGCTCGCCGACTACACCGGCGGCGAGAACGGGCTGCCGGGGGTGCCGACGCCGAGCATCCCGCTCGGCTTCACGACGCTGCATTTCACGACCGGCTGGTCGCTCTATCCGTTCCTCGCCTTCTGCTATTTCATCGGCATCGTGATCGCGCTGCGCATCGTGCGCTCGCCGGTCGGCACGATCTTTCGCGCGATTCGGGAGAACCCGCTGCGCGCCGCCGCGGTCGGGCACAACATCCACGGATACAAGCTGACGGCGTTCGTGATCGCGGCCGCGTATGCGGGCCTCGCCGGCGGCCTCCTCGGCGTGCTGCAGGCGTTCATGCCGCCGGAGGCGTTCACGTTCGACACGTCGGGCCAGCTCGTGATCCAGACCGCGATCGGCGGCCGCGGCACGCTGTTCGGGCCGCTGCTCGGTGCCGCCGTATGGCTTTTCCTGCAGGACTTCCTGCAGGCGACGCTCAAGCTCGGCGCCGCCTGGAAGCTCGTGCTCGGCCTCGTGTTCGTGCTGCTCGTCGTCTTCCTGCGGCACGGCATCATCGGCGGCATCGTCGATCTCTATCGGTCGATGCGTGGCCGGCGCGGCAGGGCCGACGTCGAAGAGACGCCGGCGGACGTGGGCACCGCCGGATCGGCCGACGTCGACGCGGGCGACACCGCGAAGCCGGCCCCGCTGCCAAAGCGCGAGCGCCCCGCATTCCAGGGACCGATCCTGAAGGCGACGGGCCTCACCAAGCATTACGGCGGCGTCATCGCGAACGCCGACATCGACTTCGCCGTCGAGGAGGGCGAGCTGCGCGGCATCATCGGGCCGAACGGCGCCGGCAAGAGCACGTTCTTCAAGATGCTGACGTGCGAAGTGCCGCCGACGTCCGGCACCATCGTCTTCGAGGGCCGCGACATCACCGGCATGCGCGTCACCGACGTGTGCCAGCTCGGCCTCACGAAAAGCTATCAGGTGAACCAGCTTTTCAACCGCCTGACGGTGCGCGAGAACGTGACGATCGCCGCACTCGCGGCGCTGCGCGGGAAGTTCCGGCTCGACATGATGCGCAGCCTCGCGAGGATTCCCGGCCTGCACGAGCAGGTCCAGCACACGCTCGCGCTCGTGAACCTCGCGGCGCGCCGCGACACGCCGGTCTCCGAGCTCGCCTACGGCGAGAAGCGCCGTCTCGAGGTCGGTCTCGCGCTCGCTTCGTCGCCGCGGCTCTTGCTCCTCGACGAGCCGCTTGCCGGCATGAGCCCCGCGGAGCGCGTCGAGACGGTGAAGCTCCTGAAGTCGATCGCACAGGGCCGGACGATGATCGTCATCGATCACGACATGGATGCGCTCTTCGAGCTTGCCGAGCGAATCACGGTGCTGCAGGAGGGTCGCGTGCTCGTCGAGGGCACGCCGGAGGAGATCAAGGGGAACGCGAAGGTGCAGGAGGCGTATCTCGGCGGCGTGCACGGCGTCATCGATCAGCCGGAACCGGTGGCATGATGCGCGGCGGCGAGCCGGGGCTGAACGGCAATGGAAGCGCAAACGCGGAGCGCAGCCTGCTCGAGGTGAGCGGCCTCAACAGCTACTACGGCGACTCGCACATCCTGTTCGACGTTGCGCTGCGCGTTCGCCGGAACGAGGTCGTGGCGCTGCTCGGACGCAACGGCGCCGGCAAGAGCACGACGCTCAAGAGCCTGATGGGCGTCGTCACGCCGCGCACCGGATCGGTGATGCTCGACGGCGCCGAGATCGCGGGACGCAAGAGCCACGCGATCGCGAAGGCCGGCATGCAGCTCGTCCACGAGGACCGGCGCATCTTCGGCAGTCTCGACGTCGAGGAGAACCTGATCCTCGCCGGCCTCACCGCGGCGTCGAAGTGGCCGCTCGAGCGGATCTACCAGATGTTCCCCCGACTGAAGGAGCGGCGCACCAGCCGCGGCACCGACCTGTCCGGCGGCGAGCAGCAGATGCTCGCGATCGCCCGCGCGCTGATCCGCGACCCGAAGATCATCCTGCTCGACGAGCCATTCGAGGGCCTGGCGCCGGTGATCGTGCGCGCGCTCGTCGCCGCCTGCCGCGACCTCGCCGCGGCGGGGCAGACGATCGTGCTCGTCGAGCAGAATCTGGCGGCGACGCTCGCGCTCGCGCAGCGCGTCTACATCATCAACAACGGCCACATCGCCCACGAGGGTCCTGCCGACGAGCTCAAGGCGCGGCCCGAGCTTCTGCAGCGCTACCTCGGCGTGTAGATTTCCGCAGGGTTTCCCCACGCCGCGATTCGCCCGCAAGGAACGGATGGCCGATCGGGGGCGATTGGTCGACACTCGCTCGATGGACGCCGCAAGCCTCGCCCGATTGCTGCTGCTCGCCGCCATCTGGGGCGGCTCGTTTCTCTTCATGCGCGTGGCGGCACCGGTCCTCGGACCGACGCTCCTCATCGGCTGGCGGGTCGCTCTCGCCGCGGCGTTCCTGCTCGCGGTCGCCGCACTTTCGCGGCGCTCGATCGGCGCACGCGCGCACTGGCGGCATTACCTGATCCTCGGCGCTTGCAATTCCGCCGTGCCGTTTCTGCTGTTCGCGTTCGCCGCGCAGACGCTTTCGGCTTCGCTCCTGTCGATCCTCAACGCCACCGCGCCGATCTTCGCCGCCGCGATCGCGTCGCTGACGCGGCGTGCGCTTCCGGCAGGCAGGGTCGCGCTGGGACTCGTGCTCGGCGTCGCCGGCGTGGTGGTGCTCGCGAGCTTCGACGCGGTGATGCTGCGCAGTGGCGCCGTATTGGCGCTGCTCGCCGGTCTCGGTGGCTCGCTTTCGTACGGCGTCGCGTCGATGTACGCCAAGTCGGCGCCCGGCGTCGATCCGTTCGCGAACGCGCTCGGAAGCATGTGCGCGGCAACGCTGCTGATCGGGCCGGCCATTCCGTTCTTTCCGCCGCACGCGCCGGCCGACGCCAACGTCTTGCTGTCGGTGATCGCGCTCGGCGTCGTGTGCACCGGCGTCGCGTACCTGCTCTATTTCCGGCTGATCTCCGACCTGGGACCCGCGTCGGCGCTGACGGTGACGTTCCTGATTCCCGTGTTCGGCGTGCTATGGGGACGGGTGTTCCTCGGTGAGCCGGTTGGCGTCCACACGGTGGCGGGATCGGCGATCGTCGTCATCGGTACCGCGCTCGTGACCGGGTTCACGCCGCGCATGCTCGTCGCAGGGCGCGGATGGCGAAAGGCGGCGGCCCGAACGACTGGCTGATCCGCAGGCACGCGACCGTCACGCCGCGGTCGTCTTGATCTCGTGCTCGTCCATGATGAACGTGACGATCGCGCCGACGAAGTGCTCGGCGTCGGCGACGAGCTGCCGCGAGAAGTCGGACGTGTACATCGCCTCCATCGATTCGCGATCCTCGAACCACAGTTCGACGATCCCGTCCGGCGTTTGCGTGACGATCGTCGAGCGCAGCGGATCGTCGGGGTCCTCGTTGCGCACCGAGAACCGCAGCCATTCGCGCGTCACGTTGACCGTGAACCGCCTGACGGCGGGATGCGACGCGAGAAGCGGCGCATGAACGTTGATCCAGTAATCGGCGAACGCCGCGCGGCTCATTCCCGGCTTGCGTGTCATGAGGGTGACGCGTTTGATCATCTTGATGTCGATGCCTGATTCCAGGGTGGTGCGGACGGCGTCTCGCGAATGGCCGACGAGAGGTTCGATCGCGGCGGCGCTCGACAGCTCCCTAAAGCACGCCGTAGCGGTCGAAGACATCCTTGAGCTTCGCGCCCTGCAGCAGCTCGTCGCGCGTCGTGTTCTCGCTTTCGACCTTCGCGAACGCGCGCGCCAGCACCTCGTCCTCGACGCGGCGGGGCACGACGACGACGCCGTCGACGTCGCCGAACACGAGGTCGCCCGGCTCGATGCGCACGCCGGCGCACTCGATCGGAACGTCGATGTCGGCGACCTTGCCGCGGCCCTTGGAATCGAGCGGCGCGATGCCGCCGTGGAAGACGGGAAACTTCGCGGCACGGATGCCGCGCACGTCGCGAACGAAACCGTCGGTCACGGCGCCGGCGGCACCGCGCGCGCGCGCCGCGGTCGTCAGGAGCTCGCCCCACGGCGCGATGCGGTTCGACCCGCTGCAGCCGAACGTGACGACGTCGCCGGGCCGAAGGTCGTCGAGGATGCGGATCTCGAGCTCGTACGGATTCTCGTCGGGGGCGACGTGATAGACCTCGCGAAACACGCCGGTGCGCGCGAAACCCGCGAGCACGACTGCGTCGTCGAGCGGCCGGATGCGCGGCGCCATCGCCTGGCCGCGCAGCCCGATCTCGTCGAGCACGTCGGAGAGCACCGCGGCGTACAGGCGCGCCGTGAGCTGCGGCAGAAAGTCGGGATCGTCGCGCTTGACCATGGCAGAGCCTCCTCGCTTGCGATTTGCCGTCGATCGCGGTGGTTGATCGCCGTGGTCGACCGCGGTGGTTGACAGGCATCATCCTAAATCTTAGGATTGAATGCAAGCCTTGCCGCGCCTGCTCGCCCGGCGACCGCGCACACCCCGCGGGAAGCACGGCTCCCGATGAAAGCCGTCGTCACCGATCACCATTACACCGACATCGCGGCCGCTCTGCACGTGCTCGCCGACGCAAGAATCGATGCCGTCGTCGGCGCGTGCCGCAGCGAAGAGGAGGCGATCGCGCTGTGCCGCGATGCCGACGCCGTGATCAACCAGCACGTTCCGGTCACGGCGCGCGCGCTCGACGCGTGGCCGCGTTGCCGCGGGATCGTGCATTTCGGCAAGGGCGTCGACAACATCGACGTCGCGGCGGCCAGCAAGCGCGGCGTCTGGGTCGCCAACGTGCGCGATGCGAACTGGGACGAGGTTTCCAATCACGTGCTGGCGATGCTGCTCGCCTGGGCGCGGGGCTTGCCGGCGTTCGATCGCGACGTGCGTCGCGGCATCTGGAACCACCGCTCCGCGGTTCCGCGTCACCGCCTTGCCGGACAGACGCTCGGCATCGTCGGATTCGGCGACATCGGGCGGGTCCTCGCCGCGAAGGCGAACGGGCTCGGCCTTCGCGTCCTCGCCTGTTCGCGGCGGAGCATAGTCGCCGATCACGTCACCTTCGTGGATCTCGACGAATTGCTGCGCCGCTCCGATTACGTGTCGATCCACGTCCCGCTGACCGATGCGACGCGCCGCATGATCGGCGAGCGCGAACTGTCGACGATGAAGCGGGAGGCCTTCCTGATCAACACGTCGCGCGGCGGCGTCATCGACCAGGCGGCGCTGGTCGCGGCGCTGCAGTCGCGCCGCATCGCGGGTGCCGGGCTCGACGTGACCGATCCCGAGCCGCCGGCCGCCGACGATCCGCTGCTCGCGCTCGACAACGTGATCCTGACCCCGCATGCCGCGTGGTACTCCGAGCAGTCGCGCGAGCACGTGACGGTGCAGGCCGCGCGCGAAGTCGTGCGGATCCTGCGCGAAGGGCGGCCGCTCGCCGCGGTCGATCCGGATGTCGTTCCGCGCCGCGTGTCCGCGTCCGCCGGCGTCGGCACGTAGGTCCGCGAATGCCATCGCCACCTCACGGAGCGCCGCATGCGCGATAGTCTGAAAGTCGGCCCCGTCGTCGCCGCGAGCGGCAGCATCGCCTCCGGATATGCGTCGGTCGGCGAACTCGCCGACGGCGTCACGCAGGTGCAGATTCCGATCGTCGCGATCAACGGCCGCGACGACGGACCGGTCGTCTACCTGCACGCCGGCTCGCACGGGCAGGAAACGATCTATTCGGTCGAGATGCTGCGGCAGCTTTGCGCCGAGCTGGACGTCGCGCGGCTCAGGGGCGCCATCGTCGCCGTGCCGCTCGCCAACCTGCTCGCGCATCAGTTCGCGACGCGCGTCGCGCCGCATTATGCGGCCCGCGAAGGCGTGGCGTTCGCCGGCGACATCCACAAGCTCTGGCCCGGCGATGCGAAGGGCAGCCTCACGCAACGGATCGTCCATTTCCTGTGGACGCAGATCGTCCGGCACGCCGACTGCGCGATCGACCTGCACGCCGTCGGCGAGCCGTCGATGCCGTTCGCGTTCATGTATCGCGGCGGCAGGCAGGATGCGCTCGGCACGCCGGCATGGGAGAAGTCCCTCGAATTGGCGCGCGCGTTCGGGCTGACGGTCATCACCACGGCGCCCAATCCGCTGACGCTCGCCGGCGCGTGCCTCGATCTTGCCAAGCCCGCCATGATGATCGAGATGACGAAGTCGCGGATGCTCGACGATTCGACGGTCGCGGCGGCGCTGCGCGGCATGCGCAACGTGCTCGTGCACCTCGGCATGCTCGATGGCGAGATCGAGCCGCAGCGCGACGTGCGCGTGTTACCCGGGATCCACGCGGCGATGCCGACGATCCGCGCCGAGCACGGCGGCTTCATCCGCTTCGAGGTCGAATGCGGCCGCCTGATCCGCGCGGGAACGGTGATCGCGCGCACGCGCGACGTTCTCGGCAACGAGGTCGAGGCGATCACGATGCCCGCCGACGGGTACGTGATGACGTTTCCGCCCCAGAGCTGGGTCGGCCACCAGGCGGTCGCCACCGGCGATCTCGTCGCCGACGTCTTCGCGTGACGAAATTCGAGACCACCACCCACCAGGGAGCACCGGAGTGAAGATTACCGAAGTCGAAGCGATCATCCTGCGGCAACCGGTCGTCGACGGCGCGATCGCCGACGGCAGCCAGGACGATCTGATCGTGCGCATCCACACCGACGAGGGCATCGTCGGCATCGGCGAGGTCGACTCCGCTCCGGAAGTGGTCAAGGCCGTTTACGAGGCGCCCAACTCCCACTACATCGCGACGGGACTGCGCCACGTGCTGATCGGGCAGGATCCGCTGGACATCGAGGGACTGTGGCGGCGCATGTACATGGGGTCGGTGTACTACGGCCGGCGCGGCGTGGCGATGCACGCCATCAGCGGCGTCGACCTCGCGCTGTGGGACATCAAGGGCAAGAAGCTCGGCAAGCCGGTGTGCGAGCTTCTCGGCGCGAGAAAGCGCGATCGCGTGCGGCCGTATGCGTCGCTCCTGATGCCGCAGACCGAGCGTGACGTGGAGGCGAGCGTCGAGCGGTTGCGCGCGATGAGCTTCACCGCGATCAAGTTCGGCTGGGGGCCGATCGGCAAGGACGAGGCGCACGATGTGCGGCTTGCTCGGGCCGCGAAGCGTGCCGCGGGCGACGGCGTCGAGATCCTGATCGACGCCGGCTTCGGCTACGGCGCCGATGCGAAGCGCGCGATCCGGGTCGCGCGCAAGCTCGAGGATCTTGGCATCTACTGGCTCGAGGAACCGTTCGAGCCCGACGAGTTCGAGGCCTATGCCGAACTCGCCGACGCGGTCGGCATTCGCGTCGCGGCCGGGGAGGAGGAAGCAACGCGCTGGGGCTTCCGCGAGCTGGTCGAGCGCGGACACGTCGACGTGATACAACCCGACGTCACGCGCTGCGGCGGGCTCAGCGAGGCGCTGCGCATCGCGCGCGACGCCGAAGCGCGCGGCATCCCCGTCGTGCCGCACGCGTGGAAGAGCGGCGTGATCAAGGCGGCCTCGCTGCATCTGAACGCGGTCCTGAAAGACGCCTATTTCCAGGAATACTGCGTGGCCGAGACGCCGATCAACCGTCTGCTGACGCGCGAGCGGATGCCGATCGAGGACGGTTTCGTCGAAGTGCCCGGCAAGCCCGGCCTCGGCATCGAGCTCGACCCGGAGATCCTTGCGCGGTACGCGGTCGGTGCGCGGCCGCTCGCGGCGTGACGCGAATAAGGACGCGACGCGGATGACGAGCTTCAACGTCACCACGTTCAATTCGCGGCGCTCGCCGGTGTTCGCGCGGCGCGGAATCATCGCGACCGCACATCCGCTCGCAAGTCTCGCCGGCATGCGGATGCTGATCGACGGCGGCAGCGCGGCGGATGCGGCCGTCGCGGCGGCGGCGGTGCTCGGCGTCGTCGAGCCGTATCAGACCGGACTCGGCGGCGACGCGTTCGCGTTGATCTATCGCGCGAAGGACCGTCGCGCGTACGCGTTGAACGCGAGCGGGCCGGCCCCCGCGGCGGCGACGCTCGAGCGCTATCGCGCGCAGGGACTCGACCACGTGCCGCCGGACAGCCCGCTCGCGTGGACGGTCCCCGGCTGCGTCGACGGCTGGTCGCAGATGCTCGAGCGGCACGGCCGTTTCTCGCTGCGCGAGGTTCTGCAGCCGGCGATCGGCTACGCCGCGGACGGCTTCCCGGTGGCGCCCGGCGATGCGGTGAGCTGGCGCGCGAGCGAGGCCAAGCTGCGCGGCGATTCCGAGGCCGCGCGCACGCTGCTGATCGATGGCCGTGCGCCTTGCGCCGGCGACGTGCTCGTGCAGCCCGATCTCGCCCGTACGCTGCAACGCGTGGCCGACGGAGGCCGCGATGCCTTCTACGCGGGCGAGATCGCCGACGAGCTCGTCGCTTACGTGCGCCGTCGCGGTGGGCTCATCACGAACGACGACCTCGCGCGCTATCGAGCCGAATGGCAGGAGCCGATCGGCGTCGACTACCGCGGTCATCGCGTGCTCGAGTGTCCGCCGAACGGCCAGGGTGTTGCGGCGCTGCTCGCGTTGCGCGCGGTGTCGACGATCGATCTCGCGCGACATCGGCGCGACTCGCCCGAATGCTGGCACCTGCTGATCGAAGCGACGAAGCAGGCGATGGTCGACGCGCAGCGTCAGGTCGCCGACCCGCGCTTCGCCGACGTGCCGATCGAGCAGTTGCTCGCCGACGCGCGAGCGCCGACCGGCTGGCGTGCCTCGGTGCCGCAGGCCGCGGCATACGGACGCTCGGACACGGTGTACCTCGCCGTCGTCGACGGCGAAGGCAACGGCGTCTCGTTCATCAACAGCGTCTTCGCGGACTTCGGCAGCGGCCATGTCGCCGAGCGACTCGGGTTCGTGATGCAGAACCGCGGCGCGGGCTTCTCGCTCGACCCCGCCCATCCGAACCGCCTTGCGCCGGGGAAGCGGCCGTTCCACACGATCATTCCCGGCATGGTGCTGCGCGGCGATGCGCTGCACGCGCTGTTCGGCGTGAGCGGCGGCCTGATGCAGCCGCAGGGGCATTTGCAACTGATCGTGAGCCTGCTCGATTACGGGCTCGACGTGCAAAGCGCGGTCGATTTCCCGCGCTTCTGGTGGGAAGAGGGAAGGCGGGTCGTCATCGAGGCCGGCGCGCCGGATGCCACGTGCGAAACGCTCGCCGCGTGGGGTCACGCGATACAGCGCCGCGAGCACCGCGGCATGGGCGGCGCGCAGATCATCAGCGCTCTCCCGGGCGGTGTGTGGGTGGCGGGCTCCGAGCCGAGGCAGGACGGATGCGCGATCGGCTTTTGACGAAGCGCTCGGGCGCCGCTCGCTCGGCGCGACCCGTTGTCGCCGCTCGTCCTAGGAGTTAGGATAGCCGATGACGCGTCGAAACGCAGGCGACGCCGCGCGCGCGGGCGTTGCCGCCGGCCTTGCCGCGAAGCGCCCGGTGTCGTGGTCGGAGATCGAGCGCGTGGTGCTGCTGCGCGTCGCGCGCAGCGAATACACGCCCGGACAGCGGATCCCGACCTGCGAGGCCCTCGCAAGCGAGCTCGGCGCGAACAAGAACACGGTGAGCAAGGCGTACCGCTCGCTCGCGCAGCGCGGCTACCTCGTGACGCGGGCGGGACTCGGCACGTTCATCGCCCGACGGCCGTCGAAGGTCTCGCTCGACACCGCGCTCGACGGCATCAACGGGCTGCTCGTGCTCGCCGCCCAGGAAGCGAAGCTCGCGGGGCTCGGCGAAGCGCAGTTCCGCGAGTTCGTCGACGGCGTCGTCGCGCAGGCCTATGCGCAGGCGCGGCCGAGGGTCGGCTTCATCGAGTGCAACCGGCGCGACGCGACGACGCTCTCGCGCGACCTGCAACTCGCCGTCGCGCATCCGATCGAACCGCTGCTGATCGACGCGGTGCTGCGCGAGCCGCGCCGTTTCCTCGACGACTACACGATTCTCGCGGTGAACCTGTCGCACCTCTCGGCCGTCGAGTCCGCGCTCGGCCGGCAGACCGGCAACGGCGGCCGAGCGCGTATCTTCGGCATGCACATCCCGATCGACCCGGAGAGCCTGGTGCAGGTCGCCCGCCTTCGGGCGGGCACGCGTGTCGGGATCGTGTGCGACTTGCAGCCGACGCTGCTCGCGCTGACCGGCATGGTCGACGGATACAACCCGGGGCTTCGCGTCCAGGGCTGCATCGCGAAGGACCGCACGGGCATCGCGAACCTGCTCCGCTCGTGCGACGTGCTGCTCGTCACGCCGTCCGCCGCGGAGCGGCTTTCGCTCGGCCGGTCGCAGGTGCCGGTCATCACGCTCGCGTTCCGCCCGGACGCGCGGTCCGTCGAGCAGCTCGCCGCGCTGATCGCCGCAAGCAGGCCGAAGGCCGCGACACACCGATTCCGTTCGAATGGGCAACACGCCCCGCGTCACCGGTGAGCGGACGTCGCTGCCGGATCGGCCGACGACGCGCTTTGGAGGAACGAAGACTCATCCACGAAGGAGACCCGCCATGAAGCTCAATCAAGTCCTGTGCGCCGCCGCCACGATCCTCTTCGTCGCGGCGGGGACCGCGCACGCGCAATCCGACACGTCCACGCTCGCCAAGGTGAAGAAGGAAGGCGTGATGAAGGTCTGTTACGCCCAGGGCTCGCCGGAATCGTACAAGGACCCGAAGACCGGAGAATGGCTCGGCGTCTTCGTCGAGCTCGCGAACGAGCTCGCGAGCTGGATGAAGGTCAAGATCCAGCCGGTCGAGGTGCAATGGAACACCGCGGTGCTGGCGCTGAAGCGCGGCGACTGCGACTTCTTCGGCAGCAGCTTCGTCTACAACGCGCCGCGCGCGATGGAGGTCGACTTCATCACGCCGTTTCGCGCGAAGGGGCTGAACGCGGTGATCCGCAAGGACAACAAGAAGAACCTGACGAAGATCGACGACCTCAACAATCCGAACGTGACGATCGCGGTCGGCGCGGGCTCGCGCGAGTACGAGACGGGCAAGCGGCTCTTCCCGAAGGCGAAGTTCCTCGCGCTGCAGATCAATTCCGACGTCGAGACGCTGGCGCCGACACAGCGCGGCGATGCCGACGTGACGATCCTGCCGATCATCAACATCAACTGGTGGCTGCAGATTCCCGAGAATGCGTCGTGGGGCAGGATGGCCTTCCCCGGCCAGGACTTCGGCAACGCACCGGTCGGCTGGGCCGTCCGCTACGGCGATCCCGAATGGAAGGACTTCCTCGATCAGTACGTGCGCTGGGTGACGGCCAACGACCTCGCCAAGCGGACGTACGACGAATACATGGCGAAGACCAATCCGTTCGCCAAGAAGTAGCCGGGGCCGGCGTCAGCCCGGCTCTTCTTCGACGAGTCCGGCGCAGCCCGAGAGCTTCGCCGGGCCCTCCCTTACAGCCAACCGCAGGAACGCCTCGTGTCGCTCAGTCGCTTCTGGCAGGTTTTCGCCGAGTACCACGACGTGCTGCTGTCCGGCATCTGGGTCACGCTGTCGTTGTCGGTGCTGGCGATGCTCGTCGCCATCGTCGTCGGGTTGATCGCCTGCCTCGGCACGCTCGCACGAAGCCGGCTGGTGCGCGCGCCCGCCGTGTTCTACGTCGAGTTCTGCCGCAACACGCCGATCCTCGTCCAGCTCGTCTGGGTCCACTACGCGCTGCCCGAGATCATCGGCATCAAGTTCGACGCCTACACGAGCTCGCTGATCGCGCTCGCGCTGCAGTCGAGCGGTTATCTCGCCGAGGAATACCGCGCCGGTATCGAGTCGATCGACAAGGGACAGATCGAGGCCGCGCAGTCGCTTGGCATGACTTACTGGCGCCTGATGCGCAGGATCGTCATCCCGCAGGCATTCATCCGGATGCTCCCCGGCATCCTCAACCAGTACGTCATCTGCTTCAAGTCGACGAGCATCGTCTCGATCATCGCCGTGCCGGACCTGATGTACCAGGCGGGACTGATCGTCAGCGCGACGTTCCTGCCGATGCCGGTGTACACGGCGGTCGCGCTCACCTACTTCGTCCTCGTCTTCGCGGTTTCGTCGGCGGTCCGTCATTTCTCGCGCCACCTGCCGATGGGCGGCAGCTATTTCCAGACGCAGCATGCGCTCGCCTGATCCGGTCATCCGGCTCGACAAGGTCCACAAGCGCTTCGGCGCGCTCGAAGTGCTGCGCGGCGTCGACCTCGCGGTGCCGCCGAGCTCGACGTTCTCGATCATCGGCCCGAGCGGGTCGGGCAAGAGCACGCTCGTTCGCTGCATCAACCATCTCGAGCGCATCCAGGGCGGAACGATCACGGTCGGCGACGTCACGATCACCGCGAACGGTGTCCGCAACGCCAGGGGCCGGCTTTCGGCGCGCGAAACCGCGCGCTACCGCACCGGGATCGGCATGGTGTCGCAGTCGTTCAACCTGTTCCCGCATCTGACGGTCATGGGCAACATCATCGAGGCGCCCACCGGCGTTTTGGGCTGGGATCGCAAGATGGCGATGGACAAGGCCAATTCGCTGCTGCGGCAGGTGAACCTCGAAGACAAGGCCGACGCGTACCCCGCGACGCTGTCGGGTGGTCAGCAGCAGCGCGTCGCGATCGTCCGGTCGCTCATCATGGACCCGAAGATCATGCTGTTCGACGAGCCCACGTCGGCGCTCGATCCCGAATTGACGGGCGAGGTGCTGCGCGTCATTCGCGATCTCGCGATCGGCGGGCGCACGGCGATCATCGTGACGCACGAGCTTCGCTTCGCGCGTGAGGTGTCGTCGCACGTCGTGTTCATGGAGGGCGGCAACATCGTCGAGCAGGGGCCGCCGGAAGACGTGCTCGGCAAGCCCCGCGAGGCGCGTACCAAGGCGTTCATCGGCCGCATCTTCGAGTGACGATTCGCCACGGGTTGCGACGGGGACCCGATGCGACCGGTACGTCGACGTTCAGAACTTGCCGAAGCGGCGATACGCCTCGACCGGATCCATCCCGCCGATCAGCGCGCGGCGCATCTCGCTTTCGGTCGCGACGACTTCCTCGGTGCGCGCCAGCACTTCCAGCACGACGCCACGCGGAATCACGACGACGCCGTCGCGGTCGCCGAGCAGGTAGTCGCCGGTCGCGATCGTCACGTCGCCGATCGTGATCGGCTCACCGAAGCGGCCGGGAATCCAGCGCTCGACGATGTCGGCGGGCGTCAGGAAGGCGCAGAAGACCGGGAAGTCCTGCGCGAGCACGAGATCGGTGTCGCGCGAGCCGCCGTCGACCACGTAACCCAGCACGCCGCGGGCCTTCAGCGTCTGCGCGGACAGCTCGCCCATCAGCGCGATCTCGTGATTGTGCGGCTGGCACACGACGACGTGGCCGCGCGGCGCGCGCGAGAGCAGCGTGCACCAGCCGAGCAGCGTTTCGTCGCGCGACTTCGTCCGATCCATGTGCCCGTCCACGGTCCATGCGGGGCCGGCGACGCGCGTGCCGGGCGCGATCGCCTTGATGCACGCAGGCAGCACGACGTGCTCGAACCCCATCGCGCGCAGCACGTCGTGCACGGCGCCCGAATAGCAGGCGCGAAGCCGGCTGGTCACCGCTTCGTCGATCCCGGCGGCATCGGCCGCAAGCGTGCGGGGCTCGCTCACGCCGCGCGCTTCCAGCCGCCGATGATCGCGCCGGCGAGACCGAGCCCGACGACAACGTAGACCGAGTTGATGAGCCAGAGCGTGAGCGAGCGCGCCTCGAAGCCGTAGTTGAGCGCAAGCGTCGCCGCGATGAAGCCGACGGCGACGGTCGCGCCGAGCCGCAGGCCGGAGACGAGCGTGGCCGCGTGCAGCCGCTGCATCAGCCACGCGAGCGTGTAGCACATGACCAGGATCGCGACGAAGCCCACCACGTAGGGCAGCGGCGAGGCACCGTGCTCGCGCGAGAGCTCGTCCATCGTCTTGCCGATCGCGGCGACCCACGGTGCAGCCATCACGCTGTACCAGATCGCGCCGAGCACGAAGAACACGATCGCCGCGATCCATACGGCCAGATGTCTACCTGCGGTCACCGCGCTTCTCCGTCGCATCACGAAGCGCGTATTTGACCATAGGCGGCACCGCTCGCGGCCACGGCCCGCCCGCCGCTACGGCAGGCGTTGCCTCGCGCCGGCGCCGGCGGCGTCGGGCGTCCCCCGCATGGGGCGAGGCCGCTCGCACGGGCCGCCGCGGATGGGTTAGCATCGCTTCCTTTCGCCGTGGTGTGGAATCGCGGTGCCCTGTGGCCCCGCCAGACGGCGCGTCGCGGTATCCGGGGAGGATCGATGCGATTCACACGCAAACAGCGACTGCTGGCGTTGCCCGCGCTCGGCTCGATCGTCGCTTCCGCCGCCGCATTCGGGCAAGCGAACCCGACAGATACGGCTGCGGCAGCGCAGCCGGACATCCGGATCGAGGTGACCGGCTCCAACATCAAGCGCGTCGAGAACGAGGGCGCGCTGCCGGTGACGACGATCACCCGGCGCGACATCGAGCGGTCGGGCGCGACGACCACGATGGAGCTGCTGCAGCAGGTATCGGCGAACAGCAGCCTGAACGCCGTCACGCTCGGCAACTCGGTGGGGGCCGTGACGTTCTCGGCCCAGACGGCGTCGCTGCGCGGCCTCGGCGGCGGCCGCACCCTCGTGCTCCTCAACGGCCATCGTCTGGACACCTTCGCCGGCGAGTTGCCGGGAGTGCAGGGCGTCAACCTCACGGCGATCCCGTTGCAGGCGATCGATCGCGTCGAGATCCTGAAGGATGGTTCTTCCGCGGTCTACGGGTCCGACGCGATCGCTGGCGTGATCAATTTCATCACCCGCAGCGACTACCGGGGTGCCGAGGCGACCGCGTTCTATGGGACGCCGACGCGAAGCGGCGGCGGTGATCAGTGGCAGGCGAGCGCGACCGTCGGCGGCGGTGACCTCGAGAAGGACGGCTGGAACGCCTTCCTGTCGGCGCAGTACAACGAGCAGAAGTCGCTCGACCAGGTGAGCCGCAATTTCTCCAACTCGTCGTATCGGCCCGACATCGGTCTCATCGGCATTTCGCCGTTCACCAATCCCGGACACGTCGTGGGCTCGAACGGATTCTTCGCCACGGTGAACAACGCGGGCGGCACCCCGGTGATCGCGAACACTCCCGCGCTCTGTGCGCCAAGTCTCTTCAT
>DATIEN010000182.1:0-10610 GCA_035455705.1 Casimicrobiaceae bacterium
CACGACGCCGACGCTGCCCACGATCAGCATGCGGTTCGCGACGACGTCGAATTCCCTGCTCGCGAGCGCCGCGAAGATGAGCGCGGGCGCGAGGACGTTCACGCTGATGCGGTTCGTCTCCGCCATGTCGGGCTTCGTGCGCCACGCGTAGAACCAGCCGAGCGCGATGATCGAGAACACCGGCAGGATGATGCCGGCGAGGCGGGAGAGCATCACCAACGGCGCCGGTCTTCGAACGTGCGCGCCGGCGCGGCGGCCTTACAGGATGTACTGCGCGAGATTCTCGTCGCCCGCGATCCCCGCGAGCCGCTCGTCGACGTATTTCGCGTCGATCGCGATCGTCTCGCCGGTGCGCCGCGCCGCATGGAACGAGACGTCCTCGAGCAGGCGCTCCATGACCGTGTAGAGGCGGCGCGCCCCGATGTTCTCCTGTCGCTCGTTGACGGCGTGGGCGATTTCCGCGATCCGGCGGATCCCGTCCGTCCCGAACTGCAGGTGTACCTGCTCCGTTTCGAGCAGCGCCTCGTACTGGCGGGTGAGGCACGCGTCGGTCGCCGTGAGGATGCGCTCGAAATCCTCGACGGAAAGCGGCGCGAGCTCGACACGGATCGGCAGCCGCCCCTGCAGCTCGGGGATCAGATCCGACGGCTTCGACAAGTGGAATGCACCGGACGCGATGAACAGGATGTGGTCGGTCTTGATCATCCCGTACTTGGTCGTCACGGTCGTGCCCTCGACGAGCGGCAGCAGATCGCGCTGCACGCCCTGGCGCGAGACGTCGGCGCCGTGCGTGTCGGTGCGCGTGGCGATCTTGTCGATCTCGTCGATGAACACGATGCCGTTCTGCTCGGCCGACGTGAGCGCGCGCGCCTTGATCTCGTCGTCGTTGACGAGCTTGCCCGCTTCCTCCTCGGTGAGCTGCTTCAGTGCATCGGGGACCTTCATCCGCTTCACCTTGCGGCGCCCGCCACCGATCTGCTGGAACATTCCCTGGATCTGCGACGTCAGGTCCTCCATGCCGGGCGGCGCCAGGATGTCCATCTGCGGCGGCAGCACGCTGATCTCGACGTCGATCTCCTTGTCGTCGAGCTGCCCCTCGCGCAGCATCTTGCGAAAACGCTGCCGCGTCGCCGAGTCGGCCGGCTTCATGTCGTCGAAGTTGACCTCCCGCGCCGGCGGCAGCAGTACGTCGAGAACCCGCTCCTCGGCTGCATCCGCCGCGCGGTCGCCCACGCGGCGCGTCTCGCCTTCGCGCGTCTGCTTGATCGACACCTCGACCAGGTCGCGGACGATCGTGTCGACGTCCCGGCCGACGTAGCCGACCTCGGTGAACTTGGTCGCCTCGACCTTCACGAACGGCGCATCGGCAAGCCGCGCGAGGCGGCGCGCGATTTCGGTCTTGCCGACGCCGGTGGGCCCGATCATCAGGATGTTCTTCGGCGTGATCTCCTGGCGCAGCGGCTCCGGAACCTGCTGCCGGCGCCAGCGGTTGCGCAGCGCGATGGCGACCGCGCGCTTCGCCGCATCCTGCCCGACGATGTGCTTGTCGAGCTCGGAAACGATTTCCTCGGGCATCATCGGCAGCGGCATCGGCGTCCTCAAATGAAACGGCCGCCGAGATTCCGGCGGCCGGTCCATTCTACCGCGCGCGCCTGCGCGCACGCGCGCTGCTGCTATGGCACGAACAGCTGCGCGCAGTTCCCCGCCTGCGCGGGGCTCGCAGAGATCGCGCCATCCTTCGGGATGCACTGGCTTGGCGGCAGCGCGGCGTTCTGCTCGACGTGTTGCGTCAGCAGATCGAACGCCGCCTGTGCGTACGGCTGGATCACGCGCAACTCGGGAAACGCGGCCGGCAGCGCGTATGCCTCGATGTGATTGCCGTTCTGCACTTCATAGAGGCGGTATTGCGCGCTCCGCTGCTCGTTGTTCCCCTTTCGGGAGGTGTCGACCGCGGCCTCGTACGCGCGCGCCTGGTGCTTGATCGGCAGAAGCGCGTCCATCGTGCCGGCGACGGTGATGAGAGGCTTCTTGATCTTGCCGGTCGTCGTCGCCGCCGAGACGCTGTCGAAGACGCCGGGCAATCCGAGGCGGCTCAGATAGTCGTAGTTGCCGGGACCCGAGCCGAACGTGTCGTACGACGGATCGAAGCGCTGCTGCCACTGGCACGTCGTGACTTCCCAGAAGTCGTTGTAGTAGTTGCCCCACAACGACGTCACCTTGCCGCTCACCGGGTCGCGATGCACGATATCCGGCGGAAAGCCGGCGGCGAGGATGTTCTGCGCAGCGACGCTGTTCGGGTTGTAATCCGACTTGACGTAGTCGGGGAAGTTTTTCACCGCTGTCGGCAGATCGATCAGGATGTTCTCGGTCGGATTGACGAAGGTGCCTTCCCAGTCGACTCCGCCGTCGAAGAGGTTCGGCGCTTCCTCCATTGCGCGGCGCACTTGATAGCCGCCGTTCGACGTACCGACCGCGTACGTCCACCGCGCCGGGCCGCCGTAGTTCACCTTGACCGCGGTCTGCGCGAGTTGCGCCGTCTTCAGCATGTACTGCGTCCACTGGGTGAACGGCTTGTCGGGGTCGACGTCGAAAAAGTGGACCCAAAGGAGCGACAGGCCGCCGCCGGGAGGATTCACCCGGCAGGAGAACGGGTCGTTCGCGGGCTGGCCGATGGATCCGAAATTGACCGTGTAGAAGTTGAGTACGCCCTTGTTCTGCGATGCGTAGGCGTAGCCCTTCGGCAGCACGTAGTCACTCCACGCCCAGTCGCCGTTGTATTCGCTGCGCGTTCCCGACGCGCCGGCGACGACCAGCTTGCCGTTCCAGTTGTCGGGAAAGCGCAGGACGAAGCGCGCCTGCTTCGTCGGGTCGTCGGCGTACCAGCCCTCGACCTGGATGCCGGGCACCGGGCCGGCCGTGGGCGACGGACCGTTCGAAATGACGCCGCGGTCCTTCGTCGGCGTGTAGGCGCCGAAGTTGAACGGCAGGCCGAGCACCGGGACGCCGGGCAGCATCGAGCCGTCGGCGAACGTCGTGATCGAATTGTCGGCCGGCGTCGTCAACGCATTGTTGGTTCGCAGGTCGTCGCTGTGGAAGCAGATGTAGCCGGGGGCGGCGACATTGCCGAGGAATTGATCGAGCGCCGCCGGGCAGGCGGCGTGCGCAGCGAGCGGGAACGGCGCCAGCGCGAGGACCGCGCCCGCCCGTTTCAGTGCTCTTGCTTGCATGAATGGCATCTCCTGTGGTCATCATGGTGCGAAACGCTTCCGCTTCGCGAGGAAAGACAGGGCCGCGCGCCGGCGCTTCGCGGCGCCGCGGCTTGTCCCGCACACCTCGCCCGCCCCGAATGGCATCGCGACGCGCAGGCGCGGAGCGCGATGCTAACCAATAACCGGAAGCGACGCGAGGCAGCGCTTTCGATCCGACCGGCGGCGCCGGGCGAAAACGCGGTCGGGTCGGCATGGGCCCCGTGCGACAATCACGAACAGCGGAACGGAGGAGAAAGGCGTTGAACGACTTGCCCAAGGCGTGCGCGCTTGCTGCGGTGTGGGTTGCGCTGGCGCTGGCTGGCTGCTCGGGCGTGCGCATCGGCATGGCGCACGACGAGGACGAGCCGGTGAACGACAGGACCGACTACGGCCAGGTCGCCGTGCTGCGCCCGATCGGCGGGTCGGCCGTGTTCGGAAAGATCCGCGTCCTCGACCGCGGCGACGGCGCCAGCGTCCTGATGTCGCTGATGAACGTGCCACCGGGCGATTACCGCGTCGCCTTCACCGAGCGCCCGAACTGTACGTCGCCGAACGGATTCTCGGCAGGTGCACCGTGGGCGCCTGCGGGCAAGGATGCTTATTCGCTGATGCCGGTCCTGAGCGCGAATTCGGACGGCAATCACGTCGAGACGTCCGTGCGGGTGCCCGCCGTGCACACGAAAGGCCCCAATGGTGTCGAAGGCCGGAGCGTCGTGGTGTTCGCCGGCCGCAAGGTGACCGACGCAGAACCCGACGTCCCGAACGAGCGGATGGCGTGCGGGGTGTTCGAGACCGGGCACGGGATTCAATTCTGATCGCGGCCGGCGCGAGATGGGCCTGCTCGACGCACGCAAGATCCTGATCACCGGCGTCCTGTCGGACCGCTCGATCGCGTACGGCGTCGCCAGGGCGTGCCGGCGCGAAGGCGCGACGCTCGCTTTCACGTATGCGAGCGAGGAGTTGAAGCCGCGGGTCGTGAAGCTCGCGGCGAGCTTTGGCGCGTGTCCGGTGCTTCCGTGCGACGTGACGTCGGACGAGCAGCTCGCGGCGCTCTTCGAGTCGTTGCGGCGCGAATGGGGCAGCCTCGATGGCCTGCTGCATTCGATCGCGTTCGCGCCGCGCGAGGCGCTGTCCGGCGATTTCCTGAACGGGCTCACGCGAGCCGCGTTCGCGACCGCTCACGACGTCTCGAGCTACAGCTTCGCGG
The DNA here is from genome assembly GCA_035455705.1 of Casimicrobiaceae bacterium. Classification (GTDB taxonomy): domain Bacteria; phylum Pseudomonadota; class Gammaproteobacteria; order Burkholderiales; family Casimicrobiaceae; genus VBCG01. The sequence continues at coordinate 4,456 of DATIEN010000182.1, forward strand.
CGCTCGCGAAGGGCGCGCGCCCGCTTCTCGCCGGGCGCGATGCGTCGCTCTTGACGCTCACCTATCTCGGCGCCGTGCGCGCGCTCGCCAACTACAACGTGATGGGACTCGCGAAAGCGAGCCTCGAGGCGAACGTTCGCTATCTCGCGGCGACGCTCGGACCCGAAGGCACGCGCGTCAATGCCATCTCCGCCGGGCCCATCAAGACGCTCGCTGCCGCCGGGATCGGCGGCTTCTCGAAGATCCTGCACTTCGTCGCCCAGAACGCGCCGCTTCGCCGCAACGTCACGATCGACGAGGTCGGCAACGTGGCGGCGTTCTACTTCTCGCCGCTGGCGAGCGCGATCACCGGCGAGATCACCTACGTCGATTGCGGGTTCTCGAACGTCGCCGCGGGCCTGACGGAGTAGCGCCGTGGGCGCCGAAGCGCCGCAGCCGGGAGCGGGCAGGGGTCACGAAAACGCCTACGACGCCGTCATCGTCGGCGGCGGGCACAACGGCCTCGTCTGTGCCGCGTATCTCGCGGCGGCGGGCCTGTCGGTCTGCGTGCTCGAGCGGCGTGGAATCGTCGGCGGCGCCGCGGTGACCGAGGAGTTCCATCCCGGTTTTCGCAACTCGACGGCAAGCTACACGGTGAGCCTGCTTGCGCCGCGGGTGATCCGCGAACTCGATCTCGCCGCGCACGGTCTTCGCATCGTCGAGCGGCCGCTCGCCAATTTTCTGCCGCTACCCGGCAACGCGTACCTGAAGGTCGGCGGCGGTGTCGCCGCGACGCAGGCCGAAGTGGCGAAGTTTTCCGCCCGCGACGCGGAGCGCTTGCCCGCCTACTACGCGATGCTCTCGCGCGTCGCGGACGTGCTCCGCGCGTTGCTGCACGTGACGCCGCCGAACGTCGGCGCAACGCGCGGCGGGCGCATCGCCGCCGCGCTCGACGCGTGGAAGGCGGCGAAGCCGTTTCGTGCGCTCGACCGCGCAGGCCAGCGCGACGTGCTCGAGCTTTTCACCCGGAGCGCCGGCGACGTTCTCGACCGGTGGTTCGAGTCCGCGCCGATCAAGGCGGCGTTCGGATTCGACGCGGTCGTCGGCAATTTCCAGAGCCCGTATGCACAGGGCTCGGCGTACGTGCTGCTGCATCACGTGTTCGGCGAGGTGAACGGAGAGCGGGGGCAATGGGGCCATGCGATCGGCGGCATGGGCGCGATCACGCAGGCGATGGCCGCGGCGTGCCGGGCGCGCGGCGTGGCGATCCGCACGTCGGCGCCGGTCCGCCGCGTCGAGATCGAGCGCGGCCGCGCGACTGCGGTCATGCTCGAAAGCGGCGAGAAGGTCAAAGCGGCGCGCATCGTCGCGAACGTCAATCCGAAGTTGCTCTTTACCGATCTCGTCGCGCGCGAGCATCTCGACGACGACTTTCGCACGCGGATCGACGGCTATCGCTGCGGCTCCGGCACGTTCCGGATGAACGTCGCGCTTGGCGAGTTGCCGCACTTCGCGTGCTTGCCCGGTACGCGAGTCGAGCAGCACCACGGCAGCGGCATCGTCGTCGCGCCGTCGCTTGCGTACATGGAGCGCGCGTATTTCGATGCGAAGACGCTCGGCTGGTCGCGCGCGCCGATCGTCGAGATGCTGATTGCGTCGGTGCTCGACGACTCGCTCGCGCCGCCCGGCATGCACGTGGCAAGCCTCTTCTGCCAGCATGCGCATCCGCGCATCGGCGACGTGCTGCCGGGTCACACCTGGGACGACCATCGCGAGGAAGTCGCCGACCTGATGATCGCAACCGTCGATGCGGTTGCGCCGAACTTCGCGCGCAGCGTGCTCGGCCGGCGCGTGCTGTCGCCGCTCGATCTCGAGCGCGAGTTCGGCCTGACCGGGGGCGACATCTTTCACGGCGCGCTCGCGCTCGACCAGCTCTTCTCGGCGCGGCCGGTGCTCGGCAACGCCGACTACCGGATGCCGATCGACGGGCTTTACCTCTGCGGCTCGGGCGCACACCCGGGTGGCGGGGTTACCGGGATACCGGGACGCAATGCGGCGCGGGAGATCCTGCGCGATGCGCGACGGCAAACGGCGCCCGGTCGGGGACGCGCCGCGCGTTCGCGCTGACAAAAAAAGCCCGCGTCGCGATGCGACGGCGACGCGGGTCGGAGGAGATCGGTCGGCCGCCGTATCGGCAGCGCTCGTCCGGTCAGTTGAAGATGCACGCGTCGCTGATGCCCGCTGGGGGCGCACACTCCCGTGCGGCATCGATCCCGGCAGTCGGCCGATCGAATGGCATGGCGCCCAACGCGCCCGCCGCGGACGTCCATGCGATGGCGCCTGCATTTCGCGCCGGACTCGATGTCGTCGCCGACGGTGCAGCGAGCCCTGCTGCGCCCGACGATGGCGACGAGTGCTCCGGCGGCTTGGCAATGCCGTAGCCGATGACGATCAAGGCGAGGACCAGGCCGATGCCGCTCACCCCTGTCACGAAGCCGCGCTTCGTCGATGGATCGACTATCCTGTTCGGTGTCATGGAAGGCTCCCAAAGCTGTGGAACGCCACAGTCGCGAGTGACAGCTTCCGCCGGACCGTTCTCGACGTCTTGAGAATTGCCTAAAATTTTTCTTAAACTTGACTTGGCGTCGTTTCGGACGATGCGCGCTCGGCATCGCTCGGAACGTCGACGCCGGACTCGTTTTCCGTAGCCGGAAGGCGACGCATGACCGAGACCTACCAGGTCGGGCCGCTCGTGCTCGATACGCAGACGTGCCTGGTCGTCCGCGACGGGGCGCCGATCGCGCTCGGCAAGCGGGCGGTTGCGGTGCTGACGGCGCTCGTGGAATCGGCGCCACAGTTCGTCTCGAAGACGCGGATCATCGAAGCGGCATGGCCCGGCCTCGTCGTCGAGGAAGGCAATGTCGCGGTGCAGATCTCGTCGATCCGGCACGCGCTCGCGCAGGTATCGGGCGGCGAAGACTGGGTCGAGACTCTGGCCGGGCGCGGCTATCGCTTCGTCGGTCCTGTCACGCGACTGCCGGAGGGGACGGCGTCGGTTGCAGAAGCGCATCCACGCACTAATCTGCCGGAACCGCTCACGTCGTTCGTCGGCCGGGAGCGGGAGCTCGCCGAACTCGAGCGGCTGCTATCGACGAGCCGCCTGCTGACGCTCGCGGGCACCGGCGGCGTCGGCAAGACGCGACTCGCGCTGCGCGTCGCCGAGCGCGCCGTCCATGGCTACGGCGATGGCGCATGGCTCGTCGAGCTCGCCGCGTTGCGGGATCCGGATCTCGTCTCCCAGGCGGCGATCACGGCGCTCGGACTGAAGGAGCAGCCCGGCAAGCCGATGCTGCAAACGCTCACCGAGCACCTGCGCCCGATGCGTCTGCTCCTGATGCTCGACAATGCCGAGCACCTGCTCGCGCCTTGCGCGCAATTGGCCGACGCGGTGCTGCGGCGGTGCGCAGGCGTAACGATCGTCGTCACCAGCCGCGAGCCGCTTGGCGTACCGGGTGAGGTCGTCTATCGGGTGCCCCCGCTGTCCGTCCCGGACGCCCAACGCGGCGGCACGCTGCAAGGCGCCATGGATAGCGAGTCCGTGCGGCTGTTCAGCGAACGCGTGAAGCTCCACCAGTTCACCGTCGGTGACCGAAATATCGCGGTGATCGCCGACATCTGCCGGCGTCTCGACGGCATCGCGCTCGCCATCGAGCTCGCCGCGGCACGCGTGCGCTCGATGTCAGTGGAGGACATCGACCAGCGACTCGACCAGCGATTCATGCTTCTGACGGGCGGGGCGCGCACGCTCCCTCCGCGCCAGCAGACGCTGCGCGCCGCGATCGACTGGAGCTACGAGCTGCTGAGCGACACCGAAAAGACGTTGTTCCGCGCGACGTCGGTCTTCGCCGGCGGCTTCACGCTCGAGTCCGCGGAGCAGGTATGCGCCGGGGATGATGTCGCCGCCGAAGGCATGCTCGATCTTCTCACGTCGCTCGTCGACAAGAGCCTGCTCGTTCCGGAGCAGCGTGTTGCCGCAACCCGCTATCGGCTGCTCGATACCGTGCACGCGTACGCAACGGAGCAGTCGCGGATGCATCCCGACGAGGAGCGTTGGCATGCCCGGCACCTCACGCATTTCTTCGCACTCGCCGAGGCGGCCGAGCCGCAATTGACGGGAAGCGACCAGCGCAAGTGGCTGGATCGGCTGGAGACCGAGCACGACAACATGCGCGCCGCTTTGGCCCATTCGATGGGGTCCGGCGGCGACCCCGAAGCCGGGTTGCGGCTTGCGAGCGCTCTCTCGCGATTCTGGCTGGTTCGCGGCTATCTCGCCGAGGGCCGCGGATGGTTGTCGAAGCTTCTCGAGGTGACGCCTGGTGTCGACGCTGTCACGCGCGCCAAGGCGCTCAACTGGGCCGGCATACTGGCCTGGAAGCAGGGCGACTACGGGGCCGCAAAGGCGTCCTACGCAGGTTGCCTGGCGATCCGGCGGCAACTCGGTGACCGGAAGGGCATCGGCGCGGTCCTCAACAACCAGGGCCTGTTGGCTTACGAGCAGGGCGACTATCGAGCGGCGCGCACGCTCCACGAGGAAAGCCTCGCGATCGACCGCGAGCAGGGCGATCGCTGGGGCGTCGCCGTATCGTTGATCCACCTCGCGAGCCTCGCGATGATGCAGGGCGACTACGTGTCGGCGCGCAACCTGAACGAGGAAAGCCTCGCCATCTTTCGCGCGTTCGGTGACCGCGGGCACATCGCGAACGCGCTTCGTTCGCTCGGCAACCTGCATAGCCACGAGGGCGACGACGAAGCGGCTCGTGGACTCTACGACGAAAGCCTCTCGATCTGCCGGGAGCTTCGCGACAGGTCGGGCATGGCCGGCGCGTTGCATGGGCTCGGGTTGACGGCGCACCCGATGGGCGAGCCTTCGCGCGCATGCGAGCTCTTGGAGGAAAGCCTCGCGATCTATCGCGAATTGGGTGACCGGGAAGGGATTGCGCGAGCGCTGAACAGCCTCGCCCGGGCAATCGCCGCGCACGGCGATCATCCAGCGGCGCGGATGCGCGCGCGCGAGAGCCTGACGATCTATCGGGAGCTCGGCGATCGATCGGGCATTGCGAGCGCGATCGAGGGACTGGCTGCAATTGCGTCGGCGTCGGGCGAGCCCGGCGAAGCGGCACGCCTGTGGGGTGCGAGCGAGCGGCTGCGAGAGGAAATCGAAGCGCCGATGGCGCCGAACGAGCGCGCCGGCTACGAGCGCGCCGTCGCGAGCGCGCGCGCTGCCTTCGCCGCCGACGCGAAGTTCGACGCCGCATGGGGGGAAGGCCGCGCGGTGACGCTCGATCGGCTGATCGATCGTGCGCTGGATAAGGAAGCCCCCCGATAAGCCGGGTTCTGTTACGGCGCGTATCGCGCTATGACCGTCATTCCTCTAGGCCCGCCGTTGCCGGCGGGCTCGAGCCGCCTACCCGCGGACTCGGCGAGCAGCGTCGTCGTCCGCCTATTTGGCGTTGCTCCGGATGGAGGTTGCCGCGTTTCACCCGCTTCCCGGAGGAAGCGACTCGTCTCTGTGGCCCTGTTCCTCGCCTTCGCGGCGGCCGCGAGGCCGCCGCTATTGCGGCCGGGCGTTACCCGGCATCCTGCTCTGCGGAGCCCGGACTTTCCTCTCCCTCGAGCGCGAAGCTCGAGGCAGCGACGATCTGGGGGGCTTCGACGCCCATTATAGCGGCGAAGCGTAGTCGCGCGACGGCACGGAAGCGCCGCGATCGATCGCGAGCGATTCGCTGAACGTTTCCCCGGAAGGACGCGCATGACGCGCATGACGCGCTTCCGCGCCGTTACCGTCGAGCCGGGTTTACGCATGCGACGCGGCATACGGCGTCTTTCGCGCACAGGAGCGCCGCATGGTCCGCCGCAGCCGACGCGGTCAAGCGAGCACTTGCCAGCGGATCGTCGCGCCCGCGCGAAGCGGCACGATGGTGCCGTCGCCGAAGGGCAGCGAGTCGGGCACCCGCCATGCGTCGCGAGCAAGCGTTACGTGATCGGCGTTCGGCGCAAGACCGTAGAACGCGGCCCCATGGCGGCTTGCGAAACCTTCGAGGCGGTCGAGTGCGCCGGCGTTCTCGAACGCCTCGGCGTAAAGCGGCAACGCCACCGGCGCCGAATAGCAACCGGCG
>DATIEN010000183.1:0-31707 GCA_035455705.1 Casimicrobiaceae bacterium
CACTCCCTGGGTGCGCGGCCTCGCATGGGATGGCTTCTGGCTGCAGTCGGCGCTCTGGCTCGCGCCGCTTGCCCTGTTTCTTGCGGCCGGTTACGAGGATCCGGCTCGGAGCCCGCTGGATGGCCTCGTCTTTGGGCTCACGGCCGTGTTCTGGATCAGCCATCGGTTCGGCTCGACGTGGCTCGCGTACGCGACGATCGCTTACCGACCGGTCGTGCGTGCCGAGCCCGTGCGTTTCGTGATCATTCCCGTCGCGATCGGTGCGGCGTGCTTTGCGCTCCTGCTTCCGGGAGACGACGCCCTGCCGTTCACGCGCGCCCAGCGCGTGCTGGCGCTTGCGAGCCTCGACTTCTTTCTCGTGACGTACCACTTCGCCGCGCAGCACTTCGGTGTACTGAGTTTGTACCGGGTCCGCAGTGGAAGGAGCGCCGACGTCCGGGCACGACGGCTCGATCGCGCGTTCGCATTGGGTGTGGGCGGCGCACTTGTCGTCGTGGTCGAAGCAGTCCTGCAAACCGCCTTGTTCGAGGACTCGTCGATGGAGTCGTGGATCGACCCGTCGTGGCTCGACGATGCGTCGGGCTCGCTTCGCGTCGGCGGCGGGGTCGTGCTGGTCGCACTGACCGTCGCCCTGCTCGTCTCCGAAGCGCGGGCTCGCACCGTCTCGTTCCCGCGCATCCTTTACGTCATCGGTGTCGCCACAATGGTCGGCATCGGATTACGGTCGGATCGGCCGATGCTGTTCGTGGCGGTGTGGGCCGCCCAACACTGGCTGGTGGCGACGGCATTGGCGATGCGTGTCGCGACTGCCGAACCCGCCGCCCGCAACTCGCGGGTGTGGCAGGCGCTGCACGCCGTCAACCGGCGACCTTGGGCCCTTCTGCTCGTGCTTGGCGCGCTGTCTGTCCTGCTGCTTCCCGTGATGGAGGTGGAGGCGATTGCATCGGACGGCACGTACTATGGCGACCGCATTTTCGGCGCGTTCGCCGTCGAGTTGCGCGAGTCGCAATGGGTACCCGCGCTGCTGGCGCTGGGCTTCACGACGGGATTCCTGCATTACTGGCTCGACCGCGCCGTCTACCGGCTGTCCCGACCGGCCGTACGTATCGCGGCGCGCGGGCTGCTTCAGAACGTCTCGCCCGAGCCATCGTCGACGCCTCGGTCCGCGCCGATGCCTGTTACGGTGACGTGATGGTTCGAAAGGGCGTCACGATTCCCGCATCCCGCGACACCCCTGACCGACCCGGTGTCAGAACTCGATCGGCGGCCCCTGCCACGCCGGGTCGCGCGGCCTCGCTCGCGCGAGCGCGAACTGGGCGGAGCACCAGCCGTCGCACGCGTTGCGCCCCGCTCGTCCCCGCCAGGCGTTGAGCAGCCCCTTGCAGCGGGCATAGAACCGGAAGAAACGAAGGACGCCATCGCGCTCCGCGCTCGTAGGCGGTGAAGCGCTGCAGATCAGCTTGTCGTCCGCCAGGCCGCGATCGACGAGCGTCACCGCACCCCACGCGGTGATCTTCACGATGGATCCAAAAGGACGCCGTGGCCCGAGGACCACCGCGTCGAGCAGATCGCCCTCGAGACCGATGTGCGTGGGAACCGACCCGTAGTTGTACGGGCAAGGCAGCGGCGAGACGAAATCGACGCGGCCCGTGGACCCGCGTTTCAGGAAGCTGCCCCGTGGCACCTCGATCAGCACGTCGACGACGGGAGCCGTTTCGCTCACAAGCCGATTATCGCCCGCCCGGCGATACACGCCGAGGCCCACGCACCGGGATTACAATCGCCGCGCTACGCGATCGACCGGACCAGTGCCTTTTCTCGACGCCAGGGAGAGCGATGAAAAAGCAGCGTGCGATGGCGCCCGCCATGATCCTCGTCATGGGAGCGCTTGCAGCGACGATGATGGCGGCCGCGGTGGGCGCCCAGCCCGGCCCCCCGTGCAGCGGAACGAACCACTGCGTCGACATCACGGTCACGGGTGGCGCGATTGCGCCTGTTCCGAATACCGTGATCTCGGGAAGGAACCACCAGATCTACTGGCGCATCCGGACCAGCGGATACAGCTTTCCATCTCCGCCGCCTCCGCAAGTCGGCATCGCATTCAAGCCACCGAGTTCGATCAACGACAACGGACGCATGCCGGCAAACGAATTTCCCTGCAACCGCGTGTCACCCGCGCTGTTCCATTGCACCGATGCCAACACCACGCACGACACCGGCGTGCGCAGCTACCAGTATTCGATCACGGTGATCGATGCAGCGGGCCACCGGATCGTTTCGGACCCGTGGATCGTCAACCGGTAGCAACTCGACAAGTACGCAACGCTCGACCGCGCATTCGTCATACGGGCGTGGACCCCGAACGCGCGGAGCGCGACAATTCCTCCGGCGGGCGAACGTTGCGGAAGAGCACGAGCAGCGTGAGGTCGTAGGCGATCTTGATGGCGCCCGCCAATACGAGCGGCCATCCGAACGGCGACAGACCCAACAGGTACCCGGTCAGCAACGGACTGCCCGCCGCGGCCAGGCTGCGGGGAACCGCCGTCGCGCTGGCCGCCGCGGGACGCTCGGCAGGCGTGACCACGGCCATCACGTAGGAGCTGCGCGTCGGCACGTCCATCTGCGACAGCGCGCTGCGTACCAGCAGCAGCGCAATGGCGACGTTCACGTTGCTCGCGAAGGGGATGGCGATGAGCGCCGCACTCGACGGAATGTGCGTGAAGACCATGGTGTTGACCAAGCCAAAGCGCTGCGCGAGCGGCGCGGCCGCCAGGTACGATGCGCCGGCGAGCAGGCTCGTGCCGAAGAACAGCACTCCCAGTTGGGCGGGCGCAAGCGCGAAGCGCTGCACGAGCCACAAACCGAGCATCGATTGCACGATAAGGCCGCCGGCAAACGCGTCGACGCTGAAAAGCGCCGCGAGCATCAGGACGATCCGGCGCGACTGTCGTAAAGGCGCTTCGCGCGAAGCATCGCTCGCACCGTCGCCTCGGACGGGAAGGCGCCGGTACAGCGTGAATGCCGCCAATCCGAGCGCTGCGTAGAGAACGAACATGGCCTGGAGCGCGCTACGCAACGGCGCGTCGAGCATTCCGGCGAGCCATTGAGGCGCGCCCGCGAGCAACGCGCCCAGCGCGCCGCCGATCGCGCCGACGAGGCTGTAGTGTGCGAACGTGCGGGTGCGCCGCGTGTCGCCCACCGCATCGGACAGCACCGCGTGTTCGAGCGGCAGGAAAACGCTGACGTCGCCGCTCGACGGGTTCAACGTCCCGACGAAGGCGACGACCAGCAGTGGCCAGAAGCCGCGCACGCCGGCAAACGCCAATCCCGTCACGATCATCAGCAGCGCGGCGGCAAGCAGCGCGCGGCGATAGCCGATGCGGGTCGCGTATCGGCCGACGGTCAGCGAGAGCGCGGCCGAGCCGAGCAACGTCGCCGTCGATATCAAGCCGACCTGGAATGGCTCGTATCCCAGCGCGAGCAGATAAAGCGGCAAAGCGAGGCTGACGAACCCGTCCGCAAGTGCGCGCACGCCGCGCGCTGCAAGAACGATCGAGCCGATGGAGCCCATGCCATCTCCCGGCCGGACGGAAGCGTCCGGGTCAGGAGCAGAGCTTGGACGCGAAATGGTCTTCGAGAAGCGGGGAGCCTGCCCTCGTCCCCGCATGGCGGAACTTTACGCCGGCGTCCGGCCGGGAGCAAATTGCACCGTGTTACGCTCGGCTGGCGGAGACGTTGGCGCTTCTCGGCAACGCTGCTTTCACGTTCCCTCGACACATGCTTCGGACCGTCCTGCTCTTGCTGTTGCTGACTGCTTTCCGCGCCGACGCCGAACCGATCGGCGAAGTGGATACGGTCTTCCAGCTGATCGGGCCCGACCACAAGATCGTCGTCGACGCGCACGACGACCCCAAGGTGCATGGCGTCACCTGTTACGTCTCGCGCGCGAAGACGGGCGGCATCAAGGGTGCGCTCGGCGTTGCCGAGGACAAATCGGAGGCGTCGATCGACTGCAAGCGCGTCGGGCCGATCGCGTTCGCGGGACCGTTGCCCGTGCAGGAGGAAATCTTCTCCGAGCGCATCTCGCTCGTCTTCAAGAAGATCCGCGTCGTGCGGATGATCGACCGCAAGCGCAACACGCTCGTGTACCTGACCTATTCCGACCGTCTCATCGAAGGCTCTCCCCAGAACAGCGTCACCGCGATAGCCGTCGATGCGTCGACGCCGATTCCCGTGAAGTAGAGGGCGGGCATGGGCGGTGCCGTCACGGCCAGCAGCCAGGAAGCCGCCGATGCCGGCGTGCGCGTGCTTCGCGCGGGCGGCAATGCCGTCGATGCCGCCATCGCGGCGGCGTTCGCCGCGTGCGTCGCGGACCCGTCGAACGTCGGCCTCGGCGGCTACGGCGGCTTCATGGTCGTGGGCCGACGCGGCGAATCCGCGCGCTGCGTCCAGTTCCCGCTGTGCGCGCCGTCGCGCACAGCGCCGGACGGCCTCGCTCGCCAGTACCCCGACTTCGGACCTGCGTGCTCGTCGGTGCCGAACGTCGTCGCCGGCCTGGGCCGCGCCGCACGCGACTTTGCGACGCTGCCGTGGTCGACGCTGTTGCAGCCGGCCATCGATCTCGCACATGACGGCGTCGTCGCAAACACACCGACGCGGCGCGCGCTCGAGTTGTGCCGGGGACTTCCGTTCGTCGCCGAATGCTTCGTCCTGAACGAAGACGGCGTCGGACGCGACGCGCGACTCGGGTTCCGCCAGCCGGCGCTCGCCGCGACGCTCGAAACGCTCGCCGAGCGCGGGCCGGAGTGGTTCTACGACGGGCCCCTCGCGCGCTCGGCGCAGCACGCGTTGCACGACGCCGGCAGCGACACGTCGCTCGACGACTGGCTCCGCCGCGACGACGCGATCGAAACGGTGCCTGCCGCCACGTTCGAGTGCGAAGGCCTGCGCATCTGTGCGCCGCCGCTCGGCCTGACCGGCTCGGCCTGCCTCTTCGCGATGTACGCGGCGGCCTCCCGCGTCCACGCGGGTCTCGGCTTGACGCACGAAACGGCGATCGCGGAACTCGCCGCCGCGATGGCGTCCATCTGGCAATACCGCTTTTCCACGTCGTCCGGCAACGACTTTTCGAGGGTCGACGTTGCTCGATGGGTCGACGACGCGCTCGCGTACGGAATCGAATCGCGCGTCGCGCCCGACGTCTCGCACACCGCGCACCTCAACGCGGTCGATGGCAACGGGACGTTGGCGGCGCTGAGTTTCACGCACGGCCACGCGCCCTTCGGCGGCCGCTGGGCGATTCCCGCATCCGGCGTCGTCATGAACGCCGGCATGCACAACTTCACCGGTTCGGCCGCGGTCCGGCGCAACGGACGGTGGCTCGGCGTCAGCAACATGACGCCGACGATCGCCGACGACACCGCCGGCAACCGCCTCGCGATCGGATGTCCGGGCGCGCGGCGCATTCCATCCAACGTCGCGATGGCGCTCGCCTGGCATCGCCTCGCCGGCTGCAATCTGCAGCAGGCGGTCAGCGCCGGACGCGTGCACGCGGAGGATCGAACGCGCGTGAGCTGCGAGATTGGGCGTCTCGGTCCGGCCCGCACGCAGGCGCTTCGTCGACGATTCGCTGTCGTCGAGGACGAAACCGGCGAAAGCTATTATGGTCCGCTGACGGCAGTGTGCATCGCGCCGACGGGGATCGAGCTTGCGCTCGACGACCGGCTTTTCGGCGGCTTTGGCGGACGGGCGTGACGCCCTCGAATATGCAGGAACAATCGACGGTCTGCGGTTTTCTGGGCTTCGGCGAAGTCGCCTCGCGCTTCGCGCAGCGCTTGCGCGAACGCGGTGCGCGCGTGCTTGCCTACGACGTCCTGCTCGACCGGCCCGGAGGTCGTGACACCCTCGTCGCGCGCGCGGCCGGGCAGCCCCCGGAACTGCTGCCGCTCGCCGACGTGATCGCGTTCTGCGACGTTCTGCTGTCGACCGTCACCACCGACGTCGCGCTCGACGTCGCGAAAAAGTGCGTTCCGCTGCTTCGCACGGCGCAGCTCTATGTCGATCTCAATGCCGGCTCGCCGTCGGTCAAGCGAGAGACGGCGTCCGTGATTGCGCCGTCGGGCGCCGATTTCGTCGAGGGCGCGATCCTTTCGGCGATCGGCGTCGCGGGTGCCGATGCGAAAATACTGCTGTGCGGAGCGCGCGCCGAGGACGTGACCGCGATCCTGTCGCGACGGGGCCTGAACGTTCACGCGTATGGCAGCGAGATCGGCAAGGCGTCGAGCTTCAAGATGCTGCGCAGCGTTTTCTCGAAAGGGCTGGAGGCACTGCTGATCGAGTGCCTCCTCGCCGCTCGTCACGCGGGCGTCGAGCAGGCGTTATGGCAGGAAATCGTCGCGACGATCGACGCGGCGCCCTTCGATGCCATCGCCGGCAACTGGGTGCGCACGCACGCAACCGCTCACGCTCGCCGCTGCCACGAGATGCGGCAGGTCGCCGACGTCTTGCGCGAAATGCACGTCGATGCGCCGATGACGGCGGCAACCGTTGCGTTGTTCGAACGCTCGACGAGGCTCGACCTGAAGGACTCATTTCGCGACCTTCCGGCGGACGCGGCGGATGTGGTCGCCGCGCTCGACGCGCGTATCGGGGCGGATTCCAAAAAATAGCGACGGACGATGATGCAGACGAATCGGATGAAGGAAAAACTGGCGGCCGGCGAGCCGGCGTTCGGGCTGTCGGTGATGATTCCGTCGCCGCAGATCGTCGAGTCGGCGGCGGGGATGGGCTTCGACTGGGTGTTGATCGATTGCGAGCATGGGACCGTCGGCCCCGAAACCATGGAGCTGATGGTGATGGCGGCCGAGGCGTCCGGCGTCACGCCGATCGTACGGCCGCGAACCAACGCCGCGGAAGACATCCTGCGGGCGATGGACCGCGGCGCGCAGGGCGTCCAGGTGCCGCACGTGAACACGGCCGCCCAGGCGCGCGCCGCCGTGGAGGCGGTCAAGTTTCATCCGCAGGGCCGGCGCAGCCTGGCGGCGGGAACCCGGGCGTCGGGCTACGGCTTTCGCGGTTCGATCGGCGACTTCGTCGCGGCGGCGAACCGGCAGACGCTGGTATGCGTGCAGATCGAAGACCGGGAAGCGCTGCCGAACCTCGACGAGATCCTGCGCGTCGACGGCGTCGACGTGTTCTTCATCGGCCCTTCCGATCTGTCGCAATCGATGGGCCATCCGGGCAATCCGAAAGCGCCGGCCGTCGCGCAGGCGATCGACGCGGCGCTCCGGAAGATCGTCGCCGCGGGCAGGACACCGGGGATGCCGGCTGCGACCGCCGCGGTGCAGGACGCGCTCGCGCGTGGCGTGCGGTACATCTACACGCACTTGCCGGCGATCCTCGCGAGCGGCGCCGGCGAATATTTCCGAAGCGCGCGGCCCTCGCGCTGAGGGGAAGCGCCACGGGCTCTTCCGGGAAACGCCGGACGGTGACTACAATGAACGTCCGGTGACTCCCCGACGAGGACCACGGGCGTGATGGTCGGTGCCTCGTCGTCTTGACGTCGCTTTCCACACAAGGATGATTCGTCCGATGGCGCTGCTGAAGATCGCCCGCATGGGCCACCCGATCCTCAAGAAGATCGCCGAGCCGGTTCCCGATCCGACCGACCCGCAAATCGCGAAGCTGGCCGAGGACATGAAGGAGACGCTCGAGGACATCGGCGGAAACGGTCTCGCCGCGCCGCAGGTGTACGTCAGCAAGCGCATCGTCGTTTACCGCATCGCCGCGCACCAGATTCCGGCAGGTTCCGATTTCAAGCCGCTGCCGTGGACGGTACTCGTCAATCCGGTGATCGAGCCGCTCACCGACGAGAAGAAGCCGATCTGGGAACGCTGCCTGTCGGTCCCGGGGCTGCACGGAATCGTGCCGCGCTACACCCGCGTGCGCTGCACCGCGCACGCGCTCGACGGCGGGCGCATCGAGCGCGTCGTGCGCGGCTTCCATGCGATGCTGCTCCAGCACGAATGCGATCATCTGGACGGCATTCTCTATCCGATGCGCATGGCCGACCTGTCCACGCTCGCCTTCAACAGCGAACTCGGCGAACGCGGCTTCCTGTTCCCGCGGCCGGCCGAGGAGTTCGTCGAGGACGAGGCCGCCACGACCCCCTGACGTTTCCCCGGGCCGACACAATAACCACGGCCCGTTCACCCGAGGAGGATCCGATGTCGATTGTCACTCGCCGTGATTTCCTGCAGGCGCTCGCCGCGTCGTCGGGCGCGGTCCTTTTGCCCGAGCACGCGTTCGCCCAGGGCACGCCGAAGCAGGGCGGTACGCTGGTCATGGACGTGCTGCCCGAGCCGCCCACGCTCGCGTCGTACCTGAGCACGTCCGGGCCGATCGGCCAGGTGTCGGCGAAGTTCTACGACGGGCTTTGCGAGTACAACTTCGACCTGAAGCCGATGCCGAGCCTCGCCACGTCGTGGACGGTGAGCCCCGACGGCAAGTCGATCACGTTCAAGCTTCGCGACGGCGTCAAGTTCCACGACGGATCGCCGTTCACGAGCGCCGACGTGCAGTTCTCGTTCATGGAGGTGCTGAAGAAGTTCCATCCGCGCGGCATCAACACGTTCCGCGGCCTGCAGGCGGTCGACGCGCCCGATCCGCATACGGCGGTGTTCCACCTCGACACGCCGGCGCCGTACATGATGATGGCGCTGTCGGGCTACGAGTCGCCGATCGTGCCCAAGGCGCTCTTCGCCGGCACCGACATCCAGAACAGCAAGTACGCGAACAACCCGGTGGGGACGGGGCCTTTCAAGTTCGTCGAGTGGCAGCGCGGCCAGTACATGCGCTTCGACCGCAATCCCAATTACTGGCGGCCGGGCCAGCCTTATCTCGACCGCATCGTCGCGCGCTTCATCGGCGACGCGCAGACCCGCAGCGCGGCGATGCAAACGGGCGAGATCAACTACGGAGCCTTCGGGGCGATTCCGTATTTCGACGTCGGGCGGCTCACGAAGCTTGCCGGCATCGCCTCGACGACGAAGGGCTACGAGATGCAGTCGCCGATCGTCATGCTCGACTTCAACACGCGCGTGAAGCCGTTCGACGACGTCCGCGTGCGCCAGGCGATCTCGTACGCGATCGACCGCAAGTTCGTGATCGACAACGTGTGGTTCGGCTTCGGCAAGCCGGCGACCGGGCCGATCAGCTCCAATTTCGCGCCGAGCGGCATCTACACGTCGGACGTCAAGAACTACAACGTCCCGAACGGCGCCGACCTCGCGAACAAGATGCTGGACGAGGCGGGTTACAAGCGCAAGGCAGAAGGCACCCGCTTCGAGATCGTGCACGACATCACGCCGTACGGCGACGAATGGCAGCGCTACGGCGAATACGTGAAGCAGGCGCTCGCCAAGATCGGCATCAAGGCGACGTTGCGCTACGAGGATGTCCCGACGTGGTTGCGCCGAATCTACACGGACTACGACTTCCAGTTCACGTCGAACTGGCTGCAGAACCTCGCGGATCCGGTGATCGGCGTCGATCGCCAGTATTCGTCGTGGTCGATCAAGAAGGGCACCGTGTTCGTCAACGATTCGGGCTGGAGCACGCCCGAGACCGATCGGTTGATGAAGGAGGCCGCGGTCGAAGTGGACCCGAAGAAGCGCGGCGAGCTCTACCATCAGTTCCAGAAGCTGGTCGTCGAAGCGGCGCCGATCGTCTGGGTCATGGAGCTCAACTTCGTCACGGTCTACGACTCGAAATTCAAGAACCTCGTGGTGAGCCCGCTCGGCACGTACTCGCCGTTCAACGAGGTGTACGTCCAGTCGTAGCGATCGCCAGCCCGGCGCACGCGAACGCTCGAAGCGGTCGCCGGGCAACATCACCCTTTCCATCTCCTTTATGAGCGTTGCGCGCGACCGCGCCCGCTACATCGGGCGGCGGGTCGTCCAGGCCGTCCCGGCGATCCTGCTCATCGTCACGCTGAACTTCCTGCTCGTGCATCTCGCGCCGGGCAACGCCGCCGACGTGCTCGCCGGTGAGGCGGGCTCGGCGACGCCCCAGTACATGGCTTACCTGCGCCACCAGTTCGGCCTCGATCAGCCGCTCTATGTCCAGTATCTGGAGTACCTCAAGAACATCGTCACGTTCGACCTGGGCTACTCGTTCCGCGAGGGCATGCCGGTCCGCGACTTGATCCTCCAGCGCCTGGGTCCGACGCTGCTGCTGATGGGCACGACGATCGTCCTTTCGATCGGTCTCGGCATTTTGCTGGGCATCTTCGGCGCGAGCCGGCCCGGGTCGCTGCGCGACAACGTCATTTCGGTTTTCGCGCTGGTCGCGTACGCGACGCCGCTGTTCTGGGTGGGCTTGATGCTGATCGTGCTCTTCGCAATCGACCTGCGCTGGCTTCCGACGAGCGGCATGGTGAACATCGCCGCGTTCTACACCGGCTGGCAGAAGGTGGGTGACATCGCCCGCCATCTCGTGCTGCCGGCCGTGACGCTGTCGCTCTTCTACATGGCGCTCTATGTGCGGCTGATGCGCTCGTCGATGCTCGAGCAGCGCGGCATGGATTACGTCGTCACGGCGCGGGCGAAGGGGCTGACCGAGCGGGCGATCACGTTCCGCCACGTGCTGCGCAACGCGAGCCTCCCGGTCGTCACGATGGCCGGCGTGCAGATCGGCAACCTGCTCGGCGGCTCGGTCGTCGTCGAGACCGTCTTCGGCTGGCCGGGCATCGGCCTTCTCGCGTTCAAGGCGCTGTTCGCGCGCGACCTCAACCTGCTGCTCGGCATCTTCTTCGTCGCGGCGTGCCTCGTGATCGTCGTCAACATCATCGTCGACGTGATCTACACGCTGCTCGACCCGAGGATACGGTTGCGATGAGCGGACCCGCCAACGCGGTGGTCGTCGAGCCCGGACGGGCACCGACCTGGCACGGGCACGCGGGCGAGTTTTGGAAGCGGTTTGCGCGAAACCGCGCCGCGCTGGCCGGCCTGGCCGTGCTCCTCCTCATCGTCGTCGTGGCGATCATCGGACCCGCGCTCTTCGAGCAGGGCCCGTTCGAACTCGCGGGTCCGCCGTTCTCGCCGCCGTTCGGCCATTTCCTGCTCGGCACCGACATGCTCGGCCGCAACGAGCTCGCCGGCATCGTCCATGGGGCGCGCACGTCGCTCTTGATCGGTCTCGTGGCGACGCTGTTCGCGACGCTCCTCGGCGTGCTCTTGGGCGGCATCGCGGGCTACTACGGTGGCGTCGTCGACGAGATGTTGATGCGGCTCACCGAGATGTTCCAGACGATTCCGTCGTTCCTTTTCGCGATTCTGGTCGTCGCGATCCTGTCGCCGTCGATCGGAAGCGTCATCCTCGCGATCGCGATCGTCTCGTGGCCGCCGATGGCGCGCCTCGTCCGCGGCGAATTCCGCGCGCTTCGCAACCGCGAGTTCGTCGAGGCGTGCATCTCGATGGGGATGAGCGACGCTCGCGTGATCGTCCGCCACATCCTGCCGAACTGCGTGTCGTCGATCATCGTGACCGGGTCGCTGCTCGTCGCCACGGCGATCCTCACGGAGTCGGCGCTGTCGTTCCTCGGGCTGTCCGACCCGAACGTGATGAGCTGGGGCTTCATGGTCGGGGCCGCCCGCGATTTCCTGCAGCGTGCGTGGTGGCTGTGCGCGATTCCGGGCGTCGCGATCCTCGTCACCGTCCTCGCCATCAACCTCGTCGGCGACGGCCTCAACGACGCGCTGAATCCGCGATTGCGGCGGCTCTGATGGCCGACGCGATCCTCGACATCCGGGGCCTCACCGTCGACCTTCCGCGGTGGGCCGATCGCCCGCAGGCCGTGTCGGACACGAGTCTCGCGCTCGCGCGCGACGAGATCCTGTGCGTCGTCGGCGAGTCGGGATCGGGCAAGTCGGTGATGGCGCGCGCGGTGATGGGTCTTCTGCCCGAGCACCTGCGGGCCAGCGCCGGCGCGATCCTGCTCGAAGGCGAGGACCTTTTGCGCGCGACGCCTTCGCGCATGCGCGAGATCCGCGGCAGCCGCGTCTCGATGATCTTCCAGGAGCCGATGACGGCGCTCAACCCGGTGAAGACGATCGGCGCGCAGATCGACGAGATGCTGGAGCTGCATACGAAGCTGGCGCGCCGCAGGCGCACCGAGCGGATCGTCGCGATGCTCGAATCGGTGCGTCTCGCCGACGCGCCGCGGCTCCTCGCCGCGTACCCGCATCAACTGTCCGGCGGGCAGCGGCAGCGGGCGATGATCGCGATGGCGCTGATCCTCGAGCCCGCCGTCGTCATCGCCGACGAGCCGACCACCGCGCTCGACGTGACGACGCAGGCGGGCATCCTCGCGCTCTTTCGCGAAATCCAGCGCGCGCGGCACATCGGCGTCCTCTTCATCACGCACGATTTCGGCGTCGTCGCCGAGATCGCCGATCGGGTCGCGGTGATGCAGCGCGGGCGCGTGGTCGAAGCGGGGACGGCGCAGCAGGTGCTGAACGCGCCCGGGCACCCGTACACGCAGTCGCTGATCGCCGCCGTGCCGAGCCTCGCGCCGCGCGAGCGCGTCCTGAAGCCCGATGCCCACGTCGTGCTGTCGGTCGGCGGCCTCGAGAAGACCTATCATGCGGGCGGTGCGCTCGGCCGTTCCGGACGAACCGTTCGCGCCGTCAGGTCGGTCGATCTCGCGATTCGTCATGGCGAGACGCTCGGCCTCGTCGGCGAATCGGGATCGGGCAAGTCGACGCTCGCCCGCTGCATCGTGCGCCTCGTCGACGCCGAGCGCGGGTCGGTGGTCGTCGGCGACGACGTCGACCTGATGAAGCTCTCGCGCCGGCAGCTGCGCGCACACCGGCGGCGCATCCAGATGGTGTTCCAGGATCCGTACGGCTCGCTCGACCCACGCTGCACGGTCGGACGCCTGATCGCCGAAGGGCCGATCGTGCACGGCGTGCCGGAAGTGGAGGCGGTTTCGCGCGCGCACGCGCTGCTCGAATTGGTGGGGCTCGAGCCGCGCGCCGCGGACCGTTTTCCGCACGAGTTCTCGGGCGGCCAGCGGCAGCGCATCGGCATCGCCCGCGCGCTCGCGCTGGAGCCGTCGATCCTCGTCGCCGACGAGCCGGTGTCCGCGCTCGACGTGTCGGTGCAGGCGCAGGTGCTGCGGCTGCTCGCCGACATCCGCGACCGGCTCGACCTCACGATGCTGTTCATCACGCACGACCTGCGCGTCGCCGCGCAGGTCTGCGACACGATCGCCGTCATGCACGACGGGGAGATCGTCGAGTACGGACCGACGTCGCGCATCTACGCCGAGCCGCGCCACGCTTATACGCAATCGCTTCTCGCCGCGGTTCCCGGTCGGCAGTGGCACCCGCCCGTCCCGACCCAGTAACAAGCGCCCGCCATGTCGAACGAACTCGCCGATCTATCCGCGACGGAGCTGCTCGAGCTCTATCGCGCCAAGCGCGCATCACCCGTCGAAGCGACGCGCGCGTGCCTCGCGCGCATCGACGCCTGGAACCCGACGGTCAACGCGTTCTGCGTCGTCGACGGCGACGCCGCGTTGCGCGCTGCGCGCGAGTCCGAGGCGCGGTGGACGCGCGGCGCGCCGGAGGGATCGCTCGACGGCGTCCCGGTCTCGATCAAGGACCTGTTGTTGACGTCGGGCTGGCCGACGCTGCGCGGCTCGCGCACCGTCGATGCGAAGCAGTCCTGGGATGACGACGCACCGTCCGTCGCACGGCTGCGTGAGCACCGTGCCGTCCTGCTCGGCAAGACGACGACACCCGAGTTCGGGTGGAAAGCAGTGACGGACGGCCCGCTCACCGGCATCACGCGCAATCCTTGGAACGTCGCGAAGACGCCGGGCGGCAGCAGCGGCGGGGCGGCCGCCGCGGTCGCCGC
This sequence comes from Casimicrobiaceae bacterium, assembly GCA_035455705.1. Classification (GTDB taxonomy): domain Bacteria; phylum Pseudomonadota; class Gammaproteobacteria; order Burkholderiales; family Casimicrobiaceae; genus VBCG01. Next base: position 13,921 of record DATIEN010000183.1, read on the forward strand.
GGGGATGGGCCCGCTGGCGATCGGAACCGACGGTGCCGGATCGATCCGGATTCCGGCGGCGTTCACCGGTATCTTCGGCCTGAAGCCGAGCTTCGGCCGCGTCCCCGCGTGGCCGCTCAGCCTGTTCGGCACGGTGTCGCACGTGGGACCGATGACGCGTACCGTCCTGGATGCCGCGCTGATGCTGAACGTGATCAGCGAGCCCGACGTTCGCGACTGGTTCGCGCTTCCCTACGACGTCCGCGATTACCGCGATGGATTGGCCGACGGCATCGCGGGGCTGCGCGTCGCCTTCGCGCCGACGCTCGCCGGTGCGAAGGTCGATCCGGAGGTCGGCGACATCGTCGCGCGTGCGGTTTCGGCATTCGGCGAACTGGGCGCCGAGGTGGTCGAGGCGGCTCCGGACCTCTGCGACGTCGCGAGCGTCGAGCGCGTGCACTGGTGGACCGGTGCAGCGCGCGTGCTTGCGTCGATCCCGCCGGAGCGACGCGCGCTCGCGGATCCGGGCTTGTTGCGCATCGCCGAGAAGGGTTGCGCGTTCACGCTGGACGACTATCTCCAGGCCGTCGAGGCGCGCGCGAGGCTGGGTGCGGCGCTCAAGCGGTTTCACGCGCGCTACCCGATCCTGTTGACGCCGACGTTGCCGATTTCCGCGTTCGACGCGGGGCGCCTCGCGCCGCCGCAGCATGGCGACGTCGACGGCGACTGGACCGTCTGGGCGCCGTTCTCGTATCCGTTCAACCTGACGCAGCAGCCCGCCGCGTCCGTACCCTGCGGCTTCACCCGCGACGGCTTGCCGGTGGGATTGCAGATCGTCGGGCCGATGCACGGCGACGCCCTCGTGTTGCGCGTCGCGCGCGCATTCGAGGAAGCCCGGCCGTGGCACGCGAGCTACGCGCGCCTCGCGGTGGCGGATCACTGACCGCGTCGCGCCGCGATGCGGCTCGGCGCTCCCGCGCGCGGGCGGCGTGCGTGCGGGTCGAGGCCATCGAACGAGGGATGGCGCCGCCTGCGCGGACAGCGTAATGTACGAACGCACGAGGCGTGGTGACATTCGCGAAGGGAAATCGCGGCAGCGCGCCGGATCCCACCCCGCGGAAGCACGCGGGGATGCCGGCGGCGCGGCGACGGCGGCACGATGAGAATGGCCGATGCGTTTCGCTGGGATCGTCGCAACGCCGATTCCGGAATGTGGCGGCGCGCGGCGGACGCGGGCGCGCCGACGGCTGCGCTCTCGAGCGGCGAGGAGGCGAAGCAGCGGCTTCGCGTGAACCGCTTCCTGCTCGCGAGCGGCTTCTCGATCGTCTACCTCCTCGTACTGCTCCCCTTCCATCTGCAGGGCAAGGTCGATCGGGCAACGCTTCTCGAGGCGTCGGCGCTCGTCGCCATCCTGATCGCAACGTTCTTCAGCGCGTTCCGGCTCGGGTTCAACCTGCGCTTCGCAGATCCGAGCCTGACCGCGTGGCAGCTGCTGGCGGCCGTCGTCACGATGCTCTTCGTCGTCTATCGGGCGCCGGAAACGCGCGTGGTCTTCGCGACGTTCTTCTTCGTCGCGATCATGTTCGGCATGCTGCGGTTGAGCGCGAGAACGCTCGGCATTTTCGGCGTCGCGTCACTGGCCGCGTTCACCGCCCTGCTGCTCGGGCGCTACGCCGAGGGCCGGGACATGCAGGCGCTGCAGGCCGACCTGCTGCAGCTTTGCGTGATCGGAGCCGCGTTGCCGTGGTTTCTCTTCATCGGCAGCCGCGTGAAGCGGCTCAAGGAAGCCGACCGCCGGAAGGACGAATTTCTCGCGACGCTCGCGCACGAGCTGCGCAATCCGCTGGCCCCGATCCGCATGGGCATCCACATTCTGCGGCTGTCCGGCGCCGACGCGCCGGCGCGGCCCGTGCTTCCGATGATGGAGCGCCAGCTGCAGCACCTGACGCGGCTGCTCGACGATCTGCTCGACGTGAGCAGGATCACGCGCGACAAGATCGCGCTGCGCATCGAGCGCGTCGACCTGCGTAAGGTCGTGCAGCTCGCGATCGAGACGAGCTCGCCCTTGATCGACGAGATGCATCACGCCTTGGGCGTGGACCTGCCCGACGAGCCGTTGTGGGTGGACGCCGACCTGGTCCGGCTCGCGCAGGTCTTCGGGAACCTGCTCGGCAATGCCGCGAAGTACACGCCCGAGGGAGGGCGCATCGCCGTGCGCGCGCAGCGTCGCGGCGACGACGTCGAGGTCTTCGTGCGCGACAACGGCTACGGCATACCGCCCGAACGGCTCGAATCGATCTTCGACATGTTCACGCAGCTCGACAGTCCGCTCGCGAAGCACGGTACCGGACTGGGGATCGGCTTGTCGCTCGCGAAGCGGCTGGTCGCGCTGCACCACGGGTCGATCGAGGCAAAGAGCGCCGGAACCGGACGGGGCAGCGAGTTCCGGGTGACGCTGCCCGCAGCCCCCGTTCGCGCCGACGACGTGCCGTCCGAAAGCACCGAGCCGGCATCGCCGGCGAAGTGCAGGACGCTCGTGGTAGACGACAACCGCGACGCGGCGTCGAGCCTGGCCATGTTCCTCGAACTCGCCGGCCACGAGGTCCGCGTTGCCTACGACGGAGAAAGGGCGCTGCACCTCGCCGAGCAATTCCAGCCGTACATCGTCTTCCTCGACCTCGGCATGCCCGGAATCGACGGCTACGAAGTATGCCGGCGACTCCGCGCCACACCGTGGGGCCGGGCGACGCGGCTCATTGCGGTCACCGGCTGGGGACAGGACGAGGACCAGCGCCAATCGGCGCTTGCAGGCTTCGACCTGCACCTCGTGAAACCGGTGGATCCGGAAACGCTGGCGGCGTTGTTGCGCGATTCGCGCAACGTTACGGCGTAGGCGCGGCGCGCGCCGCGCGGTCGGCAATGGCGACGAAGCGCGATCTTCGCGCACACCGGGCGTTGCGCCGACCGCTACGCCGGGCCGCCCGCGGCATGGTTGAACGTGTAGTCGCCGAGCACGCGTTCGCCGGCCGCATCCACCGCCACCAGCCGAACGCGCTGCCGGTGCGATGGCATCGTCCGCACGTCGGCGAGCTTCGGGACCAGCACCAGCTCGCCGCTCGCCGCGTCGAACGGAACGTCGCGAAAGACGTGCACCGGCGCGTCGTCGAGATAGGACTGCGCATCGATTCGCGTGACGTTCGCGAGCGGCGCCTCGAGGTGAGCGACGAGCAGTTGGTCGTCGGGAGCGACACTGCAGTTGACGCTGCCGTTGTGCGGGATCCGGTACTCGCGCACGCGCATCCCCGCCTCGATCGCGCGACGCACGAAGGACGGCGTGACGAACGCGCGCACAACGCCCTTCGCGAACGCCGCGCGTATGCCGTCGGCGAGCGCGACGACCTGCGCGAGCCTGCCGCTGCATGCGTCGCAGCCGAGGACATGCTCGTCGATGCGCGCCTCCGCCGCTTCGCCGAGCTCGCCGAGCCAGTACGCGATCAACGCGTCGTCGTCGAGCGGCGAAAGGCAGTCCGCAGCCGTCACGAGCGCGCCTCGCGGCCGACGACGCACTCGCGCAGCCGGTGCAGCGCGCGGTGCCGGATGACGCGGACGTTGCCCGCTGTCAAATCCAGCAGACCCGCCACCTCGTCGGCCGGCCTGTCCTCGTAGAACGTCATCAGGACGACCGAACGCTCGCGCTCGGGCAGCCGCTCGAGGCATGCGGCGACGCGCTCGTGATCGAGGCGCGGCGCGATCGACGCATCCGCGATCGAGACGTCGTCCCCGTACCACTGCAGCAGCTGCTCGCGGCGCGACTGTCCGCGCCGCATCTCCATCGTGATCATCCTGCAGGCACCGAAAACGAAGGAGACGACGCGCTCCGGCTCGCGCAGTCGGCCGGCCCGAAGTTTCTCGATCGTCATCAGCAGGACCTGCTGCGCGAGGTCGGCCGCCGCGTGGTCGTCGCGCAAGTGCTTTCTTCCGTAAAGGCGCACGCGGGGCGCGAGGCGCCGGCAAAGCTCGGCCTCGGCTTTCGCCGCCTCTCCCGGCACTCCGGCGGCGATCCGTTGCGCAAGCTCCGCCTCCCGGGATCCCTCGACCGCCGCGCCCCCGACATCGTTCGCTGTCATGGTGCCGGCTCGGAAGGAAGTGTAACGAGGTGCGCCGTCGTTACACATCCGTTCGCCTTCAACCCCCAAGAAGTGGAGATCGCCATGGTAACGAACGCACAGTCCGGCACCAACATCGCCGAGGTCGCCCCGGACATCTACCGGATCAACACGCCGGTCTCGATTCCGGGCGGCCCGGCCTTCAATTTCAACCAGTACCTGCTCGTCGACGACGAGCCGCTCCTGTTCCACACCGGCCCCCGCCGGATGTTTGCCCTCGTGCGCGAGGCGATCGACCGAGTGATGCCGGCGGAACGGCTGCGCTACGTCGGCTTCTCCCATTTCGAGGCCGACGAATGCGGCGCACTGAACGACTTTCTCGCTATCGCGCCCGGCGCGACTCCGCTTTGCGGTCGGATCGCGGCGCTCGTGTCGGTGAACGACGTCGCGGATCGCCCGCCTCGTGCGCTCGGCGACGGCGAAACGCTTTCACTCGGCACGCACGCGCTCCGCTGGTTCGACACGCCGCATACGCCGCATGCCTGGGAGTGCGGCCTCACGATGGACACGACGACGAGCACGTTCTTCTGCGGCGATCTGTTCACGCAGGGCGGATCGGGACACCCGGCGCTGACGGAAGGCGACATCCTCGAACCGAGCGAGCGCTTCCGCAAGGCGATGGACTACTATGCGCACGCGCCGCAGACGGCGGCGATCCTCGAGCGGCTCGCGGCCGAGCGACCGACGACGCTCGCCTGCATGCACGGAAGCGCATGGCGCGGAAACGGCGCCGCTCTTCTGCGCGGTCTCTCGGCGGCCGTCACGACGAGCGACGGGCGCGGATGAGTGAGTGGGGGACGTGCAGCGCCCGGCGAGCGTTTGCCGAGCAGGCGATCAGTCCGCGCCGACGCTCCAGTACGGATCGGACTTGGGCGGCGTGCGATCGAGAAGCTTGCGGCGAAGCGCCTCGCGCAGCGCCTGCGCCTTCCTCACGTCTTCCTTCGAGCACGTGCACGGAGGAGGGTCGACGGGATCGTCGGCAAAGCGCGATTCGAGCTTCATGGCTGCGTCGTGTTCGAGGTCGTACACGAGCCGATGTCGCAAGCGGCATACCAACCCCGCGCGCACCGGCCGGTCGGCGGCGCCTTGCGCGCTATCGCGTTGAAATGCCGCGCGATCCTCGGCGCAGCCGGCGCTTTCGGAAGATCGTGGGAGCGATGGCACGATCGTGCATCGTGCCGCGCCACGGCGAGATGGAAATGTTTACGCCGTGCGGCGTCCAGGACGGAGAGACGTGTCGGCCTGGCACACGCTCGATCGCGCCGGTTGTCCGACAGCGCCGGTGCCGCGCGTCGTACGAACGGACCGCTACGCGGGCGCCTGCACCTTTGGCAGGTCGATCAACCGGAACGGCCGCCTTTCGGGGTACGTGCGCTGTAAAAGCGGCAACGCGACGTTGTAAACAGGGGTGCCGTTGACCGTCCTGCCTTCGGGGCTTCCTCGATGCGCGTGGCCGTGCAGCACCGTGCTCACCGGATAGCGGATCAGCGGCTCCTCGAGCCGACTCGTGCCGAGGAAGGGAAAGATCTCGGTCGGCTCGCCCTGTACGGTCGCCTCGATCGGCGAGTAGTGCAGAAGCGCGAGCCGCTCGGGCGTGCGCAGCTTTGCGAGCGCGGATTCGAGCTTCAGCGCTTCCTGGATCGCTTCGTTCACGAACGCCTTGATCGAGCGCTCGCCCCACGAGCCGAGCGTTGCGCGTCCGTAGCCACCCGCGAAGCCCTTGACGCCCGCGATGCCGACGCCATGGATCTCGCAGGCTTCGCCGTCGAGCACGCGAACGCCGGCGTCCGCGAGTATGTTGCGCACGTCGTCCTGCGCATCGGACTCGAAGTCGTGGTTGCCGAGGACCGCGACGATCGGCACCTTCACGGCGCCGAGCTCGTTCGCGAGCACGCGGGCCTCGTCGGGCAAGCCGTAGTCGGTGAGGTCGCCGCACAGCAGCAGCGCGTCGGCTTCGTCGGACGCGTGCGCGAAAAGCTCGCGGAATGCACCGGCCGAATCCTTCTTGCAATGAATGTCGCCGATCGCGGCGAAGCGGACCTGGTCCTGCGACAGCATGCGTCGCCTCCTTTGTCGTTGACGACCCGCGAATTGCTACGGGGTTGGTATGCGGCTTGCGTCGTAACCGGGATCATCTTCCGTGCCCGCAGCGGAACGCGGAGGCCGAACCATGACCATGGTGACGGGCGAGCAAACAGCCGACGATCGGGATCCCGAGAGCAACTTTTACCGACAGGTGCTGCAAACGCTCGAAGCAACGGGGGTCCCGGTGCTCGTCGGCGGCGCCTATGCGCTCGCGCATTACACCGGCATCGAGCGGCGAACGAAGGACTTCGACCTCTTCCTGCGCCGTGGCGATTTCGACCGCGCGGCGCAGGCGCTCGACGCCCGAGGCTACCCGACCGAACTCCCGTTTCCGCATTGGCTCGGGAAGACGCACGCCGGATCGTTTTGCGTGGACCTCATCTTCAATTCCGGCAACGGTTTGACTCGTGTCGACGACGCGTGGTTCGAGCACGCGGTCGACGCCGACGTGCTGGGCCTGCCCGCCAAGCTCGTGCCGATCGAGGAGATGATCTGGTCGAAGGCGTTCGTGATGGAGCGTGAGCGCTACGACGGCGCCGACGTCGCGCATCTGTTGCGCAGCCAGGCCGCTTCGCTCGACTGGCCGCGGCTTCTGGAGCGCATGGGCGCGAACTGGCGCATCCTGCTTTCGCATCTCGTGCTGTTCGGATTCATCTACCCGGCGGAACGTACCGACATTCCGGCGGGCGTGATGCGCGAACTGCTCGATCGCCTGAGCGACGAGCTGCACCTGCCGGCCGCGGGCGTGTCGCTCTGCTGCGGCACGCTCGTCTCGCGCGAGCAGTACCTGCACGACGTGGAGCGCGAGGGCTACGCCGACGGCAGGCTGCCTCCGTCGGGAACGATGAGCGTCGAGGACATCGCCGTATGGACCGAGGCGATCGGCGATGACGCGCGATGAAGGCGTTCGCCGCCACGATGCTCGTTTGCGTGGTCGCCGCAAGCTCCGCGTCTGCGGTTGCCGCGGCCGAGCCGTTTGCCGACCGGCTGGGCGAATCGGTCAATCGCTATCGCGCTGAACGGGGAGCCCGCGCGCTCATCCTCGCGGAGCCGCTGTCCGCGCTCGCCCGCGAGCACGCGGCGCGGATGGCCAGGGACGGCCGGCTCTCGCACGACGGCTTCCAGCAGCGTCTGGCCAGGGCGGGTGCCCCGCATTGCATCGAGAACGTGGCGGCGTCGGGCACGCCGCAGGCGACGTTCGACGCCTGGCGCGATTCGCCCACGCACGCGCACAATCTTCTCGATCCGACAGTCTCGCGGATGGGCATCGCGGTCGACGGCCCCTACGTCGTCTTCTTCGCCTGCGGCTAGTTTGGCAGGTGCGGCGACACCGCGTCAGCGGTTCATCCGTTGCTCGTACGCGTCGAGGAAGCGACCGGGCAGCTCGGGATCTCGCGCCTTGGCGCCCTTGGCATCGAACTGCACGCGCGTGCGTCCGTCCGGCAGCCGAACGATGCTGACCGCGACCGGCACGCCGTTGCGCGTGCCGCGGATCTGCCCCGAAGGCCGGTCGCTCGTCGTCACCTGCACGCCGACGTCGTCGAGCGCGCCGAGGGCGGCGTCGAAGGCGCGGTCGGTGATAGGGCGCTCGGGCACGCTCGTGCAACCGAACGATGCGGCGGCGAGCAACACGATCGCCATGCGTATGCAGCAGCGGATTTGCACGCTCACCATCCTCCGAATCGTGGCCATTCGTGAAGCTCGCCGTCGTCGCCCAGCACCGTATAGCGATCGAACTGTGCAGCGGTCGCGCATGCGTGGTTGGGCAGGATCCGAAGCGGCGTGCCGAGCGGGAAGCGCCGCGCGAGATCGACGCCCGCGCCGGCGTATGCGCGCAGCACGCCATGCTCCTGGTTCGCCTCGTCGAAGGCGAGCGACTCGATTCGGTTGCCGTCGACGTCGCAGACGGCACCGTAGCCGTAGTCGCGAAGCTGCTGCTGCGTGCCGCGGTCGCGGCTCATCGCCATCCAGCCCGCGTCGATGATCACCAATCCCGCATCGCTACGATGCCCGATCACGCTGCAGAGCACCGACAGCGCGATGTCGTCGAGCGCGCAGACGCCGACGTTCGCCATGACGAGATCGAAGAAGACGTAGACGCCGGCGCGCACCTCGCTCACGCCGTCGAGCGAGCGGGCGTTAAGCGCGGTGGGCGTGGAGCCGACGCTCACGATGTCGCACCGATGGCCCGATTCGCGCAGCCGCTGCGCCGCGCGCACGCAGCCGGCGCGCTCCTGCTCGGCCATCGCCTCGAGCGCCTCCGGCGCATGCAGGGCGTACGAGCTACCCGCATGCGTCATCACGCCTGCGAGACGCGCGCCGCCACGCTCGCGATCGCGCAGCGCGTCGGCGATCGCGATCAATTGCGGATCGTCGGGTCGCACGCCGGAACGGTGGCCATCGGTATCGATTTCGATCATCACGTCGTGCCGGTGCCCGTTATGCGCGCCGTGGCGCGCGACGGCCTCGGCGCCCGCCACCGACTCGACGAGCAGCGTGAGCCGCAGGCCGCGCCGGGCAAGGCGCAACGCATGGTCGAGCTTCGCGGGCGCGATGCCGACCGCGTAGAGGACGTCGTCGATGCCTTCCGCTGCGAATTGCTCCGCCTCCTTGAGGGTCGACACGGTGATGCCGCGCGCGCCGGCCGCGATCTGGCGACGCACGACCTCCGCGCATTTGCTCGTCTTGACGTGCGGCCGGAAGCGAACGCCGAGCGCGTCCATCTGCGACTGCATGCGCTCGACGTTGCGCTGCATCTTCGCCGCATCGAGCAGAAGGCGCGGCGTCTCGAGGCCGGGAGGAACCGTCATCAGACGAGGAGCGTCGCCGCAGCCCATGCGAGCAGCACGGCGCCCGACGCGCGGCTCACGGTCGGCCCGGCAGGCGCGAGCTTTTCGACGAGGACGAGGATCGCGAGCGCCGCGATCCACGCGAGGTTCATCACGCCGCCGACGAAGAGCAGCGCCATCAACATCCAGCAGCACCCCACGCAATAGGCGCCGTGCCGCACGCCGATCCGAACCGCGCCGAGGCGGCCCGGACGCCAGTGCCGGGTCAGGAATTCGACCGGCCCGCGGCAGTGCGCAAGACATGCCGATTTCAATGGCGACAGCTGGTAGAGCCCCGCCAGCGCGAGAACGGCCGCCGAGAAGAGCGCGCTGCTCGACCACAGCATCGTCGACGACAGGTAGCCGGTCCGCAGCACCAGCAGTTGCACGGATGCGGCGACGAGCGAGAACGCGAGCCATACGGCGAGATAGCCCGCCGCGACGTATACAGCGGGAGCCAGCGCCACCGGCGAGGCGTTGCCGCGGTGGTGCCGCAGCACGCGTACGTACAGCAGCACGAGCGGCGTCACGCTCGGCGTCATCATCGCGACCATCATCACCCACCACATCGCGACCGCGGCGGCCCAGCCGAACGGCGGCGGCATCGCCATGCCGGCCATCGGATCGGGCTTGAGGTGCGGGAAGAGCGCAAGCGCCGTCATCTTCGACGCCGGCATCCCGGAGCCGGCGCCGACGAAGACGCAGGCCCAGGCGAGCGCGGTCAGCGCCGCGAGCGCGACGCCGGTCAGCAGCCGTTCACTGCGGGGAGAATGAAACAGGATGCCTACGCCGCCGCGCGATGCCGCACGACTCCATGATTGTCGAGGTGGATCCGCGCGAACTGCGCATAGGTCTTCGCGAGCTGCAGCGCGAGCGGGCCCGTCGAGCGGCTGGTGCCGGAGCCGATCTCGGCGAACTCGTACTCGAAGCCGTGCGGCAGGTCGATGCGTGCGCGATGCTCGGCGCCGGATACCGGATTGCGGATCGGCTCGCCGTCGACCTCGAGCACGCCGGCCGCGCGGACGCGGCCGCGCCGTGCGTCGACGTCGATGTCGATCTCGATCGGCGTTACGATCGGCTCGAACACCTTCTCGTAAGTCGTGGCGAACACGGCGAACATCGTGGCGAACGGGTCGGTGTCCTGACCCGACATGATCCTGAGCAGCGCGTCGCGTTGCGCGGCGCTGGCGCTCGCGTCGACGATCGGCTGGCAGCGGCCCTTGCCCTGGTGGATCGGCCCGGGCCACGCGAGGACGACCGCCATCCTCGTGCCGTCGAGCGACACGTCGCCGTAATGGCCCTTGTCGATGACGAGCCCGCCCATCGCCTCGCAATAGCCCTTGCTCGGCGGCGCGCCGAACTGGCAGGGACAGCCGTACGAGCAGTTGCAGTTGATGAGTTCGCGTCCCTGAATCTCCCACGGCGTCATGACGGTTTCCTCCTGCCGGCAACCGCCCAAGGTTACCGCGCTCCCCGCGCCGCGGACAAGCGCCCGCGGGGAAGCCCGTGCGCGACTATTCGCGCGCGGGCGACATGCTGAAATGCACGACGTCGGGCATTCCCGCGAGGCCTCGCTCGACTTCGGACAGGCGTGCAGGCGCGCTCGACCACATGACGCCCCGGTATTCGAGCACGCCGTCGCCGTGCAATCGGTACGCGAATTCGTTGATCGTGAAGCCATATTCGCGAATGAGCGCCCGCAGCCGCTGCTCGTTCGCATCGGGCCCGCGGCGAAAGCCGACCTCGAAATGCACGAACGTCTGCGAGGGCAGCAGATCCTCGATTCGGCGCAGGATGGAAAGGGCGCCCAGCGTCACCAGCGTGGCGGCGATGCCCATCGCATAGGACCCGGCGCCGAGCACGACGCCGATCGCGGCGGCGGTCCAGATCGAGGCGGCGGTGGTCAGGCCCCGAACGGTGAAGCCCTCCTTGACGATCACGCCGGCGCCCAGGAATCCGATGCCCGTCACGATCCCCTGGATGATCCGCGTCAAGCCCGCGCTGTCGTCGTCCAGGAGTTCGTAGCGGCCGCCGACGACGAGCAGCGCCGACGCGAACGACACGAGCGCATACGTGCGAAGGCCCGCCGCACGGCCGTGGTACGAGCGTTCGAGCCCGATCACTCCGCCGGCCACGAGCGCGGCGACCATCCGGACGATCGCTTCCCATTCGCTCATCGCGCAACATACGCTCGTCGTGCCATGGGCGTGGAGTACATCGTGAGTCGACATCGCGCGTCAAGCGCACCGTATAATGCCGCCGCCGCCCACGCGGGCCGGCAGGGTCGAACAAAGGGAGGCCCCGTGCAATTCCAGAGCCGCCACTACGGCAGCGTAGCCGTCGCCACGCCGGCTGGCCGCCTCGACCATTCCGCGGCTGCCGCGTTCGAGCAAGCGCTCCTGCCGCTCGCGTCGGAAACGCAGACGAGCGGGCTCGTCCTCGACTTCGGCGCCGTCGACTACATCAGCAGCGTGGGGCTTCGCGTGTTGATGCTGGCGGCCAAGGCCGCTCGCGCCCGCAAGGCGCCGATCGCCGCCGTTGCGTTGCAGCCGATCGTCGCCGAGGTGTTCGCCATCAGCCGCTTCGACTCGGTCTTCAAGATATTCCCGAACGTGCGCGACGCGCTCGCCGCGCTGTCGCCCGAGGCGCTCGCGGCATACGACGCGTCGCTCGCCGGACAGCGCTAGCGACCGTTTCGAATGCACGGCGTTCGCTTCTGGGGTACGCGCGGGTCGTTGCCGGTCTCGCTCGGCGCCGCCGACGTGCGCGCGAAGCTCGTTGCGGCGCTGCGCGCGGCGAAGGGACGCACCTTCGCCTCCGACGCCGACCTCGAAGCCTACGTCGACGAGCTTCCGTTCGAGGTCGCCGGTACGTTCGGCGGCAACACGTCGTGCGTCGAGCTCCTGACCGGCGACCGCGACTACGTCGCCTGCGACCTGGGGAGCGGCCTGCGGCCGTTCGGCCAGGCGGTGATCGCGCGGCACGGCCCCGCGGCGCCCCAGACGTACCACCTGTTCGTGTCGCACGTGCATTGGGATCACATCATGGGATTGCCGTTCTTCGGACCGGCTTACGTTCCCGGCAACCGGCTCGTGTTCTATGGTGGCCACGAGAACCTCGAAGAGGCGTTGCGGCGGCAGATGGAGCCGCCGTCGTTCCCGGTCGGCTTCGACGTGTTTCGCGCAGCGACCGAGTTCGTTCATCTCGCGCCCGACGCCACGCACGACGTCGCCGGCATGCGCGTGACGCTGAAGCGCCAGCATCACGCCGGCGATTCGTACGGTTATCGTTTCGAGAAGAACGGACGCACGATCGTCTACTCGACCGATTCGGAACATCGGCTGACCGAGCCGGGCGAGCTCGTCGCGTTCACCGAATTCTTCCGCGACGCCGACCTCGTCATCTTCGACGCCATGTATTCGCTCGCCGAAGCGACGTCGGTGAAGGCCGACTGGGGCCACTCGAGCAACATCGTCGGCGTCGAGCTCTGCCAGGCCGCCAAGGCGAAGGAGCTGTGCCTTTTCCACCACGAGCCCGCGCTCGAGGACGCGGCGCTCGCGAAGATGCTTGCGGAGACGCGGCGCTTCGAGGAGATCACGCGCGGCGCGACGCCGCTGCGCATCTCCGCGGCCTACGACGGGCTGGAACTCGGCTTGTGACCGGCGCTGGGCCGGAGAAACCCGAACTTCGAACCGCCCGCGTCCGCGCCATTGCCGGCGCGCTTACGATCGCCTTCGCCGCGGCGCTCGCGCTCGACCTCGCGCGCGCTTCGCCGCTCGCGGAAATCTGCTTCGACGCGTATCAGCGGCTGTCGCCGCGCCCGGTTTCGTCGCTGCCGGCGACGATCGTCGCGATCGACGATGCAAGCCTCGAGAAGCTCGGCCGCTGGCCGTGGCCGCGGACGCTGCTCGCGACGCTCGTGCGCAGGATCGCCGCCTTCTCGCCGGGCGCGATCGGCCTCGACATCGTGATGCCCGAGCCCGATCCGCTGTCGCCGGCACGCGCGTTCGCGCACGTCGACGTCGACGCCGCGCTGCGCGCGCGCATCGACGCATTGCCGTCGAACGACGCCGACCTTGCTGCCGCGCTGCGGGCGACCCCGTCGGTGCTGGCGATGGTCGGGGCCGTCGCGCCGACGGCCGAGCCGCTTCGCGTCACGCCGATTCTCGTCGGCGGCACGCGCGACGAGGCCGACAGGACGCGCGCCCTTGCGAAGATCTTCGACTATCCGGCGGCGCTTTCGAGCATCGCGGTTCTCACCGATGCCGCGCATGGCTTCGGATTGATCTCCGCCGACGATCCGCAGGGCGTCGTCCGCACGGTGCCGCTGGTCGCCAACGTCGGCGGCACGCTGGTACCGGGATTCGGCGTGGAAATGTGGCGCGTCGCGCTCGGCGTACCCGCGCTTCGCGCAAGCGTCGACGACGCCACCCTGCGTGAGGTGCGCGTGGGCCGCGACGCGTTTCGGGTCGATGCGAACGGATCGGTGCGGCCCTGGTTCTCGCTGCCTCGCTCCGAGCGTTTCGTGTCGGCGGCCGATGTTCTGGCGGGCACCGCGACGGCCGCTAAGCTTCACCGATCGTTCGTGCTGATCGGCGTCACCGGACTCGCGCTCGGCGATTACGCGTGGACTCCGGTCGGCAAGATGCCGGGCGCCGAGATTCACGCGCAGACGCTCGAGAACATGGCGTCGCGCGCGTTCCTCGCGCGCCCCGCATTCGCGCCGCTCGGCGAGGCTTTCGCGTTGCTTGCGGCCGCCGGGTTGCTCATCGCGGTCGTCCCGCGCGTACCGGTCGCTACGGGAAGTGCGATCGCCGGCGCGGCGTTCGCCGCGATCGTCGCACTGGGTTACGGTGCATTTCGTGCCGAGCGCTGGCTCTTCGACGCGGCGACGCCCGCCGTCATGCTGGCCGTCGTGTTCGCGACACTTCTCGGGCTGCAGCTCGCCGACGCGAACCGGCATCGAAAGGCGCTTGCACGCGTGCTGCAACGCGAGCGCGAGGAGGCCGCGCGCGTCGCCGGCGAATTGCAGGCCGCGCGACGCATCCAGCTCGGCACGCTGCCGCAACCGGACGCCGTGCACGATCCGCGCGTCGACATCGCGGCGGTGATGGAAGCGGCGCAGGAAGTCGGCGGCGACCTCTACGATTTCTACCGGCTCGACGGCGATCGCCTGTTGTTCATGCTCGGCGACGTGTCCGGGAAGGGGCTTTCCGCGAGCATCTTCATGGCGGTGAGCAAGGCCTTGTGCAAGAGCACCGTGCTCCGGGCGCCCGATGCCGACCTCGGCGCGCTGCTGTCGCGGGCGAACGTCGAGGTCGGGCGCGACAACGCTGCGGCGTTTTTCGTGACGGTCTTCGCGGCCGTGCTCGACCTGCGCACCGGCGTGCTCGACTACTGCAATGCGGGCCACGAGAATCCGTGGCGACGCGCGGCGGCCACCGGCGCGCTCGCGCGCCTTTGCGACGGCGGCGGGCCGCCGCTATGCGTCGTCGACGATTTCGACTATGGCGCGGCGCGCGTGGCGCTCGCGCCCGGCGACTTCGTCTGCATCGTGAGCGACGGCGTGACCGAGGCGAACGATGCCCGCGGCGCGATGTACGGTGCCGCGCGTGTCGAGGCTCTGCTCGCGCGGGCCGGATCCGCGCGCGCCGCGGTCGACGGACTTTGCGACGACGTGCGTGCGTTCGCGCACGGCACGGCCGCGTACGACGACATGACGGTGCTCGCGGTGCAGTGGCGCGGCCCGGCCGTCGCCGCCTGATGGGCCGCGTCCGCCTAACGCACGACGATCTCGACCCGGCGATTCCTGGGCTCGGCGACGCCGTCGGGCGTCGGCACCAGCAGGTCGCGCTTGCCGCGCCCGATCGCATCGATGTCACCCGCGTTTACGCCGCGTTCGACGAGCATGGCCTTCAGCCTCTCGGCGCGCTTCTTCGCCAGCGCGTCGTTGTACTCGTCGCTGCCGACGGCGTCGGTGTGCCCGACGATCACGATGTCGCGCACCGGGCGCTTCGCGAGGTCGGAGAACATGCGCTCGAGCTCGGCGCGCGATTCGGTCGTGAGATCGTCGCTCGCCTCGTTGAAGTAGAGCGTGAAATGAGCCGCGCGCGCCGGCTGCGCCGCGAGCGCACCGGCGAAGGTCGCCTGCACCTCGGCTGGCGTTGCCTGGTAGCGCCAGGGATCGGCGATCGTGAGCTCCGTCGCCGCGTAGGGCCGGTCGAGCAGCACCTCGTTCGCACCCTGGGTGACGTGCAGCGACGTCGGACCACCGTTCGCTTCGGGCAACAAGATGACACGCTCCTGCGTCGCGCAGCCGGCGATGCAGGTGGCGAGCGCGAGCAGCGCCGCGAAGGCCGCAGGTCGACGTCGGCTAACGCCCATCGCCGACGCGCACGACGAACTCGGTCCCCCGCACGCCGAGCACGGCGGACGGCGTGCGGATCTTCATCGCATCCGGCGATTGCTTCGCAAGCCGGCCCGACACCACGGCGAGCGTGCCCTTTTCGACCGACGCGTCGAATTGGCCGCGGCTCGTCACGTCGTCGAAATCGTAGCGGTCGAGCGCGAGCACGCTGTTGGGACCGGCCGAGAGCAGGGAATCGTCGCTCATCGTGATGCCGACTGCGCCGTCGCCGCCGGTCCTGACGACGTCGGACGCCTGCAGGCGCGTGCCGACCGTTCCCTGAATCGTCTGGCCCGCGCGCTCGATCGTGACGGCCCCTTTCGACACCTTGATCTGGCCGATGTCCGCGGCATGGGCCGGCATGCCGACGATCGCGAGCAGGACGGCCAAAAGCGGTCGCAGCATCATCTCGACATTCCTCGTCGGCTGAGCCGCGAAACGCGGCCCGGGCGCGGGCCGGCGCGCGTGCGGCGGTGTCGGCCTCGCGTCGGAATCCTGCCCGAAACCGCGTCGTTTGTCGAAGGCAACCATGCGGGCGGCGGCCGGTCGAACCTGTTGATCACAGGAGGACAGCGATGGCGCAAAGCACCTTGAACACGACGGGCGAGGGCAACGGCAGCACGCAGAAGGGCCACGGAACCGGGGCGCTGGGTCCGAGCGACTCGAGCGACAGCGGCAGCGACGTGGTCGGCGGACCGGGGCTCAACCGTGACGACGGGTTGCCGCTTGCGCGCGGGACGACGTCGGACCCCGACGTGGATCGCATGCCGACGACCGCGGGACCCGATCTCGGCGACGCCGATCTCGATTCGGATACCGATCGCTACGGCACGGGCGAGCGCGCGGCGGCCGGCCGCGATTCGAGCGAAGCGGTCGACGAAGCGCTGACCGAGTACGGTCCCGAGGAAGACGAGTCGTTCGACGAGATGGACGCGTCGGCCACCGAGCGCGGCGCGGACAGCGTCGAATCCGACGACGATCCGGAAGCGGAAATGGAAGCGATCGAGTCGATCGAGAAGCGGCGCCGCGAGAGCGGGCGGGCGTAGCGGCTACGCGTCGCGCCGCAGCGCGAGCGCGGGGTCGAGCGCGGCGAGCGCTGTCGACAGCTGCTTCGCGGTCTCGCAGACCGCCGCCGCAAAGGGCACGATGTTCGGCTCGACGCGTTCGCGCGGTCCCGAGATGCCGACCGCCGCGATCACCTTCGCGCGGCGATTGAACACCGGCGCGGCGATGCCCCACACCGACGCGCGCCATTCGCCGCGGTTGATCGCATAGCCTTGACGGCGCGTCCTCGCGGCTTCGCGCAGCACCGCGTCGGTGCCTGCAACGGTCGCATCGGTGAAGCGCTGCGCCGTACGGCCGATCTCGGCGATCTCGGCCTCGTCGCGCCACGCGAGCAGTGCCTTGCCCGTCGCCGTCGCGTAGGCGGGCGAGCGTCCGCCGACCGCCGTGTACGAGCGGATCGGGTGCAGCCCGTCGACCTTCTCGATGTAGACGCTCGAACCGTCCTCGTAGGCCGCATAGTGCGCGGTTTCGCCGGTGCGCCCGACCAGCGCGCGCAAGAGCGGCAGCACCTCGTCGTTGATCGCGCCCGAGTCGAGCGCGCTCACGCCGATGCGCCAGAGCTTCAGGCTCACCGCGTACTCGCCGTGCGCGGTTCGGCGCAGGAAGCCGCGCGCGATCAGCACGTGAAGAAGCCGAAGCAGCGTGGATTTCGGCAGCCGCACCTCGCGCGCGATCTCGGTGAGCGTTCGCCGTTCCGCGAGCCCGACACATTCGAGCACGAGCAACGCCTTCGCGATCGAGCTCATCGGTGGCGCGTCGGGCTTCGTCGTTGCCGATTTCGCGCCGGGCGGCTTCGAAGTGCGCCGCGCCGGCGTGCGTGCAGCCGGCGGTGCCGGCATTGCGCCGGCGGGCCGCGCGCGCGCCCCGCCGCCCTTCATGCTTCCGTCCGGCGGCGCTCGCGCGCCTCGCGGGTGCGGCGCGCATGATCGCGGACGCGCGCGGCGAGACCGTCGCGCGAGACGGACGCGACGAGCGCGTCGCGGTCGCGCTGCGACGGAAGCTCGCGCAGGAGCGCGAGCATCGCGCGCAACGTGTCGGAATCGATCGCCTCGGAGCGCTGCAGGATCGCCTCGACGCGCGCGGTCGACTCGTCGTCGCCGCAGATTTCGCTCAGGAGGCCGCAGCGCAGCGCCTCGTCGGCATCGACGGTCCTGCCCTCGACCAGGATCTCGAGCGCGGCCTGGCGGCCGACCAGGCCCGCAAGGTGTCGCGTGCCGAGCACGACGCCGAAGCGGCTGCCGGGAAAGGCAAAGCGCGC
>DATIEN010000184.1:0-12944 GCA_035455705.1 Casimicrobiaceae bacterium
ACCGGCACCGTCGACTTGTCGACGACGAGCGTCCACTGCGTCATCCGCCGCCCCACGTTGCGCGCGGCCTGCAGGACGTACTGCATGTCGGCGCTGCCGTCCTCGTCGGGCGGCGTGCCGACGGCGATGAACTGCACGTTCGCGTGCCCCACGGCGGCGTCGACGTCGGTGGTGAAGCGCAACCGCCCGGCCGCGACATTGCGGTGGATCATCGGTTCGAGGCCCGGCTCGTGGATCGGGACGCCGCCGCCCGTCAGCACATCGATCTTGCGCGCGTCGACGTCGAGGCAGAGCACGTCGTTGCCCACTTCGGCCAGGCAGGTTCCGGTGACGAGCCCCACGTACCCGGTGCCGATCATCGTGATTCTCATGCCTGCACTCCCAATGCCCGGTTGATCGCAGTCAGCGCGGCGAGCGGGTCGGAAGCGCCGGTGATCGGTCGGCCGATCACGAGGAACGTCGCGCCGTTTCTGACCGCCTCCTCCGGCGTGACAATCCGCGCCTGATCGTTCGCGGCGGACCCGGCAGGCCGTATCCCGGGCGTCACGAGCGCGAAATCCGGCCCGCATTCCGCGCGGAGCAACGCCGCCTCCTGCGCGGAGCAAACGACGCCATCGAGCGCGCATTCGCGGGCGAGCCGCGCAAGACGAAGCGCCTGCGTGCGCGCGTCACCGTCGACGCCGGTCTCGCGCAGCGCATCGTCGTCGAGGCTCGTCAGCACCGTGACCGCGACGAGCAGCGGCCGGTCGGCGCGCGCCTGCCTGGCCGCCACATCGACCGCCTCACGCGCCGCGCGCAGCATCGCGCGTCCGCCGGCCGCGTGCACGTCGATCATAAAGACGCCGAGCCGCGTCGCCGCCGCGCAAGCCATCGCGACGGTGTTCGGTATGTCGTGGAACTTGAGATCGAGGAAGACGTTGAATCCCCGCACGACCAGCGTGCGGACCGGCTCGGGTCCCCCGCTCACGAACAGTTCCTTGCCGACCTTGACGCCGCAGGCGCGCGGATCGAGGCGTTCGGCCAGTGCGAGGGCGGCCGCCGGATCGGAGTAGTCGAGCGCGACGACGACACGCGGTGCGGGGGTGGTCATCGGAGAAGTTTCCTGCCATCGGCGAGGGCGGCCGACGCAAACGGGCCGGGGCGCTCACGCATAACCGTCGGGCGCCTCGGTGCGTTTCGGCGAATACGTTTCCCATTTCTGGCAACCGGGGCAGCGCCAGTAATACTGCCGCGCACGAAAGCCGCAGTTGTCGCATTTGTAGAGCCCGAGCCGCTTGATGTGCTGGCCGACGAGGCCCTTCACGAGCTCGAGATCGTGTCGTCGCTCGGGAGGCGATGAAAGCAGCTGCGCCTCCAGCAGCCGATCGAGTCCGATCAGCGTCGGGTTTCGCGCGAGCTCGTCCTTGACGAGCGTCGCCGCCGCATCCGGGCCGTCGTGCTCGAGCGTCAGCGTGAAGAGCGCGTTCAGAAGGTCGAGCGAGCCGTACTGCGCCTGGTAGTTTCTCAGCACGCGAATGCCGGTCGGCAAATCGCGCAGCGTGCGAAACGCGCTCGCGAAACGATCGGCGGCGAGCGCGAGGAACGCCGGGTTTTGCGATTCGATGCGTTGCCACGCCTCGATCGCAGCGCCGTGGTTGCCCGATTGCGCCTCGACGTCCCCGGCGATCAGGTTCGCGCGCGCGCAACCGCGATGCGCGGCGAGCGCGTGCTCGATCTCGGCACGCGCCGTTGCCATGTCCGACTTCAGGAGCGCGGCCTGCGCGAGCTCGCAATGATATTCGGCGATCTCCTTGAAGTACGGCTGCTTCGCGAGCACCTCCATCCGCTGCATCGCGGCGATCGCCTTCGGCCAGTCTTTCTCCGTCTCGTAGATCTCGATCAAGTGCGACAGCGCGGAGTGCTCGAACGGCGTTCCATCGAGCCGGCGGAAAAGGTTCTCGGCGCGATCGAGCAGGCCCGCCCGGTGGAAATCCTGCGCGAGCTCGTACGTCGCCATCGTCCGCTTGTCGGCCGGCAGCGTCGGACGGTCGAGCAGGTTCTGGTGCATGCGGATCGCCCGGTCGGTCTCGCCCTGCCGGCGGAAGAGCGAGCCGAGCGCGAAGTGCAGGTCGATCGTCTGCGGATCGACCTTCACGACCTCGATGAACGATTCGATCGCCTTGTCCGGCTGCTCGTTCAGCAGGAAGTTGAGGCCGCGGAAATAGGAGAGCGGCAACGCGCGCGACTCGTGCAGCAGATGCTTGATGTCGATCCGTGCCGCGATCCAGCCAAGCGCGAAGAAGATCGCCGGGATCGGCAGGAGCCACCACAGCTCGAAATCCATGCGACGTTCAGAATCCCGTGGTGGGCGGCTCGAATCCGGGACCCGATGCCGGCGTCGTGCCCGGCGCCGCGCCGCGCGCGACCGACGGCGCCGCCTGCAGCCGGTGATGCTCGCGACGCAGGCGTGCGAGCTGCCGCTTGAGACGCACGACCTTGATCGCGCTCGCGAGCAGGCCCAGCGCGACGCCCGTCGCGAACGCGAGAAGGATCACGAACACGAGCGGCGCCTGCCATTCGTAGATCGAGAACACGCGCAGCGTCACGGGGTCGGCGTTCTGCAGCGAGATGAAGAGCAGCGCGATGAAGACGATCGCGATGAACACGAAGCGGAGCACGCTCATTGACGCGCCTTCGCTCCGGAGCACGCGACGGGAGCCGGCCGCTGCTTCATGCGACGATTTAAATGAATTTCAACGTTTGCGCGCAAAAGAAAGGCGGCCGAATCGATCGTGGCCGCCCGTTCGACGTTCATCGGAAGCGCTAATCCTGCGCGAGGTTGAAGTCGACCCGTTCCCGCAATTCCTTCCCGGCCTTGAAGTGGGGGACGTACTTCTCGGGGACCTGCACCTTTTCGCCCGACTTCGGGTTGCGCCCGGTGCGCGGCGGCCGATAGTTGAGGCCGAAGCTGCCGAACCCGCGAATCTCGATGCGCTCGCCCTTCGCGAGGCTTTCGGCCATCGCGTCGAGAACCATCTTGACCGCCAGTTCGGCATCCTTCGCAACGAGCTGCGGAAACTGCGCGGCCAGACGGTCGATCAGCTCCGATTTGGTCATGGCCGTGGCGCCCCGCCGAGGACCACCAACCGCACCTTTTCGCGGGACAGCGAGCGCGTGAGCCCGACCGGCCGCGCCGAGCGCGAAAACCGGGGTGCGCAGCACGCGGATCGTTCGATCGGGTGTGGGGGCCGTTTCATGGCCATCCCGCGCTCAACCGTTGGCCTTGTTGTCGAGCTTCGCCTTGAGCAGCGCCCCGAGATTCGTGGTTCCGGTGGTCGTTCCCGCGTTCTCGGCGCTCATCCGCTGCATCGCCTCCGATTCGTCGGCGTTGTCCTTCGCCTTGATCGACAGGTTGATGCTGCGGTTCTTGCGGTCGACGTTGATGATCATCGCGCTCACGCTGTCGCCATCCTTCAAGCGCGTGCGGATGTCCTCGACACGATCGCGCGAGACTTCGGATGCACGCAGGTAGCCCTCGATGTCGCCACCGAGCGAGACCACGGCACCCTTGGCGTCGAGGCTCTTGACGGTACCCGACACGATGCTGCCCTTGTCGTGCGTCGCCACGAAATTGCTGAACGGATCGCCCTCGAGCTGCTTGATGCCGAGCGAGATGCGCTCGCGCTCCACGTCGATCGCGAGCACGACGGCCTCGACTTCCTGGCCCTTCTTGTAGTCGCGGACCGCGGCTTCACCGGGTTGCGCCCAGGAGAGGTCCGACAGGTGCACGAGGCCGTCGATGCCGCCGGGAAGCCCGACGAACACGCCGAAGTCGGTGATCGACTTGATCTGGCCCGAGACGCGGTCGCCCTTCTTGTGGTTCATCGCGAACTCGTCCCAAGGGTTCGGCATGCACTGCTTCATCCCGAGCGAGATGCGCCGGCGATCCTCGTCGATCTCGAGGATCATCACCTCGACCTCGTCGCCCAGTTGCACGACCTTCGTCGGGTGAATGTTCTTGTTCGTCCAGTCCATTTCGGAGACGTGCACGAGGCCCTCGATGCCCGACTCGATCTCCACGAACGCGCCGTAATCGGTGATGTTCGTCACCTTGCCGAACAAGCGCGTGCCCGGCGGATAGCGGCGCGACAGCCCGATCCACGGATCGTCGCCGAGCTGCTTCAGGCCGAGCGAGACGCGGTTCTTCTCCTGGTCGAACTTCAGCACCTTCGCCGTGACCTCGTCACCCACCGACAACACCTCGGACGGATGCTTGACGCGGCGCCAGGCGAGATCGGTGATGTGCAAAAGGCCGTCGATGCCGCCCAAATCCACGAACGCGCCGTAGTCGGTGATGTTCTTGACGATGCCCTTGACGATCGCGCCTTCGGACAGCGTGGCGAGCAGCTTCTCACGCTCTTCGCCGAGGCTCTCCTCGAGCACCGCGCGGCGGGAGACGACGACGTTGTTGCGCTTGCGGTCGAGCTTGATGACCTTGAACTCGAGCTGCTTGCCTTCGTACGGCGACGTGTCCTTCACCGGGCGGATGTCGACGAGCGATCCCGGCAGGAACGCCCGGATGCCGTTGATCATCACGGTGAGCCCGCCCTTGACCTTGCTCGTGACGAGGCCCTGCACGACGGAGCCCTGCTCCATCGACGCCTCGAGGTCGTGCCACGCCTTGAGGCGCTTCGCCTTGTCGCGAGACAGGCGCGTTTCGCCGTACCCGTTCTCGAGGCTTTCGATGGCGACGGTAACGAAGTCGCCGGGCTTCACCTCGACTTGGCCCTTGTCGTCGCGGAACTCCTCGATCGGAATGAAGCTCTCGGACTTGAGCCCGGCGTTCACGACGACGACGTTGTAATCGACGCGGATCACTTCCGCGGTGATGAGCTCGCCCTGGCGCATCTCTTGGCGTGCGAGCGATTCCTCGAAGAGCGCCGCGAAGTTCTCGGCGCCCGTCGTACTCGGTGTTGCGGCCTGCGTGGCAGTAGCCATGAGGGTTGGTTCCTTTTCCGTTGCCGCCATCCGCGCGAGAACCCGTCATCTCGTGCGCAGCGGGCAGGTTGATCGAATCCGCGGCGAAGCGCGCCGGCTAGGAATAGCGCGCACCCGCGGCCCTTTGCGTGATGGCTGTTCGTCGAACGGCCGGCGCCTCGCGGCCCCGTCCATTCACGGCAAGCATGCCGAGCGCTTCGTCACGTGGTCCGGCACTCGGCGTACAGGGCGAGGACGGCCGCGGTCACTTCGGCGATCGACAGATCGGTCGTATCCAGGGTCACGGCGTCGGCTGCGGCTCGAAGCGGCGCCGCCGCTCGGGTCGCATCCCGGATGTCGCGCTCCCGGATGTCGCGCAAAAGACCGTCAATGTTAACGGAGATTCCTTTTGCGATCAACTGCTTATGCCGGCGCTTCGCGCGCGCCTCGGCGCTCGCCGTCAGGAACACCTTGAGGAGCGCGTCCGGAAACACGACGCTCCCCATGTCGCGCCCTTCCGCGACGAGGCCGGGCGGCTTGCGGAAGGCCCGCTGCCGCGCGAGCAGCGCACTTCGCACCGCGGCGTGAACGGCAATTCGCGAAGCGGCGGAAGACACTTCCTCGCCGCGCAGCGCGTTGGTGACGTCGCGGCCCTGCAGCATCGTGCGCTTCGCATCGAAGCCGATGTCGACGGCACGGGCGAGCAACGCGAGCGCTTCGGCGTCGTCCGCGCGCACCTGCTGCTCGAGCGCGCGCAGCGCGACGAGCCGATAGAGGGCGCCGCTGTCGAGGTAGTGGAACCCGAGCGCGCTCGCGACGTTGTACGCGATCGTGCCCTTGCCGGAGGCGGCGGGGCCGTCGATGGCGATGACCGGCACGACCTGCGACCTTCCCTCACCCGCGTCGCTCACGTCCCCGTGGCTCGCACCGCTTCGCGCGGAAGGCACCGGCGGCGGCGTGGCGGCGGCGCCGGTCATGACCGTGCGATCGTACGCAGCGCGTCGAAGTAGCCGGGGAACGTCTTGCGCACGCAGCCGGGGTCGTTGATCGCGACACCGGCTCCGCCCAGCGCGGCGAGCGCGAAGCACATCGCCATCCGGTGATCGTCGTACGTGTCGATCGTCGCGTGGCGGAACGTCGCGAGCGGCGCAACCTCGAGCCAGTCGTTGCCCGCGACGAGCGTCGCGCCGAGCTTCGCGAGTTCCGTCGCCATCGCCGCGATCCGGTCGGTTTCCTTGACGCGCCAGCTGCCGATGTTCACGAGGCGCATCGGCGCGCGCGCGAACAGCGCGACGATTGCGAGCGTCATCGCGGCGTCCGGAATCGCGACGCAGTCGACGCTGCCCCCGGCCAGCGGCTCGCCGCGGCGCGCCTCGATCCAGTCGTCGCCGAAGCGGATGTCGGCGCCTTGCGCCGCGAGCACGTCGGCGAACGCGACGTCGCCCTGGATCGAGTCGCGGCCGATGCCTTCGACGCGCACCGGCCCGCCGCCGATCACGCCGGCGGCCAGGAAATAGGAAGCGGCGGACGCATCCCCTTCGACGTGGATGCGTCCCGGGGACCGGTAACGCGCGCCTGCGGGAACGACGAACGACGCGGCGTCGGGCGCGAGCACCTCGACGCCGAAGCGGCGCATGAGCCGCCGCGTGATCTCCACGTACGGCCGCGAGATGAGCGCCGTCGTGAGCTCGACTCGCGTGGCGCTCGTAGCCGCTCCTCGCGCGAGGGGCAGTGACATCAGCAGCGCGGACAGGAACTGGCTCGACACGTCGCCGCGAATCGGAACGACGCCACCGGCGAGGCCCCCGGCCGCGCCGATGCGAAGGGGCGGATAGCCCGGATTGGCGAGGTATTCGATCTCGCAGCCGAGATGGCGCAACGCGTCGATCAGGTCGCCGATCGGCCGCTCGTGCATCCGCGGCACGCCGGCAATCCGGTAATCGCCGCCCTGTACCGCGAGCGCGGCCGTGAGGGGCCGTACCGCGGTTCCCGCATTGCCCAGGAAGAGCGCGGCCGAGCGCTGCGCGAACGCATGGTCGACGCCCACGACGCGGCATGCGTCGTCGTCGAGGTCGATCTGTACGCCGAGCGCCTGCAGCGCTTCGAGCATCCGCGCCGTGTCGTCGGCGCGGAGGAGCCCGGTGAGCGTGGTGGTGCCGCTCGCGAGCGCGGCAAGGAGCAGCGTGCGGTTCGAGATGCTCTTCGATCCCGGCAGCGACACCTTTCCTTCCGTTCGCGCGATCGGCGCGATGGTCAGCTGCGCGACCTCGCCCACGCTGACCGGCGGAACCGTCGTCCGCGGAAGTTGCGCTTCGGGGCCCGTGCGCCCGCCGTGATTGCGCTCAGGCGGTGGCACTCGATCCGACGCCGGCTGCCGTGGCACCCCAGTGGCGCCGCGCCCGCGCCGCCCGGTCGAGCATCGCGTCGAGCGCGGCGCAATCGCCGTGCTCGATCGACAGCATCAGCTCGTCGAGCGCGCTGCGGTAGGCGGCCAGCTCGGTCAGCAGCGCATCGCGATTGGCGAGCGCGACGTCGCGCCACATTTCCGGGGAGCTGCCAGCGATGCGCGTGAAATCGCGGAAGCCGCTGCCCGCATTGCTGAAATATTCGGCGCCGTCCTTGCGCGACGCGAGTTCGGCGACGAGCACGAACGCAAGCAGATGCGGCAGGTGCGATACCGCCGCGAGTACCCGGTCGTGGCGTGCGGGGTCGAGCCGTTCGACGCGCGCGCCGCACGTCGTCCAGAACTCCTCGACTCGCGCGAGGGCGCTCGCCGACGTCTCGGGCACCGGCGTCAGGATGACCTGGCGGCCGACGAAGAGCGACGCATCGCCGGCCTCGGCGCCGGAACGCTCGCTGCCCGCGATGGGATGGCCGGGCACGAACTGCGGCAGGCGGTCGGCCAGCGTCTCGCGCGCGGCGAGCACGACGTCCTGCTTGGTGCTCCCCACGTCCGCCACGACCGTGTCGCGCTGCAGCACCGGCGCGAGCGCCGCGAACGTTTCCCGGTACTGCGCCACGGGTATCGCGATCAGCACGAAGTCGGCATCGCGCACTTCGCGCGTCCAGTCGTCGCCGAGCATGATCGCCCGGTCGACGATGCCGCGCGCGAGCGCCCGGTCGAGGTTCGAGCGCGAGCGACCCACGCCGACGATCTCGCCGACGGCACCCGCATGGCGAAGCGCGAGCGCGCAGGAGGCCCCGATCAGTCCTACGCCGACGACGACGAGCTTGTCAATGCGCACGGGCGGATTCGTGGAGAGCGTCGAGAGCGCGCGCGAGCGACGCGAGAAAGCGCTCGTTCTCGTCCCGGGTGCCGATGGTGACGCGCAGCCACCTCGGCAAACCGTAGTTGGCGACGGGCCGCACGATGACGCCCTGCCGCAGCAGCGCGCGGAATACGGCATCGGCGTCGCCGACCTCGAACAGGATGAAGTTCCCGCGCGACGGCAAAGCGCGCAAGCCGAGGACGCCAAGTCCGGTTGCGACCTGTTGAAGGCCACGGCGATTCAGCGCGCGGCTTTCCTCGACGTAGTCGACGTCGTCCAGCGCGGCGAGCGCGGCGGCCTGTGCGAGCGAGTTCACGTTGAACGGCTGGCGCACGCGATTCATTAGATCGGCGATCGCGGCATCCATGACGCCGTAGCCGACGCGCAACCCCGCGAGGCCGTGCGCCTTCGAAAACGTGCGCGACACGACGAGATTGGGATGTCGCGAGATCCATCCGGTCGCATTCGTCTGGTCCCCGGGATCGAGGAATTCGTTGTAGGCCTCATCGAGCACGACGATCACGTGGCGCGGCACCGCCGCGACGAAGCGTTCGACAACGTGACCAGGAATCCAGGTTCCCGTCGGATTGTTGGGGTTGGCGACGAAGACGATCCGCGTTCGCGGTGTGATCGCCCGCCGCATCGCATCGAGATCGTGGCCGAACGCGTCGGCCGGGACCTCGATGCCGTGCGCGCCGCGCGCCTGCGTCGCCAGCGGATAGACGATGAATCCGTACTGCGAGTAGACGGCGTCGTCGCCGGGACGCAGAAACGCATGCGTCGCGAGCTCGAGCACGTCGTTGCTGCCGTTGCCGAGCACGATCTGTTCCGGGGCGACCGCGAGACGCCGGGCCAGCGCGAGCTTCAACGAAAAGCCGTTGCCATCCGGGTAGCGCGTGAGCTCCGTCGCCGCGGCGGCAATCGCCGCTTGCGCTTTCGGGCTCGCGCCGCGCGGATTCTCGTTCGACGCGAGCTTGACGATCGTCGCCGGATCGAGGTCGAGCTCCCGCGCCACTTCCTCGATCGGCTTGCCGCCCACGTAAGGCGCGATCGCACGCACGTACTCGGGCGCCTGGTGGACGGGAGCCGGAACGTCGGGTGACTCGCTCATGGGTCGAGCCTCCTGCGCCACGCGCGTGGGGGACGATTGGCGCGGGTGGCGACGTTCGCGATCATGCCAGGTCTGCCGGGTAGGAGCCGAGAAGCTTCAGGAACGACGCCTTCTCTGCGAGTTCGGAGAGCGCCGCCTTGACGGGTGGATCGTCGCGATGGCCGACGACATCGACGAAGAACAGATATTCCCACAAGCCGGTGCGCGCGGGGCGCGATTCGATCCGCGACATCGAGACGCCGTGCCGGGCGAGCGGCTCGAGAAGCGCGTGCATCGCGCCGGGGCGGTTCGGCGCGGACATCACGAGCGACGTCTCGTCGCGTCCCGACGGGTTCGGCGCCTGGTGGCCGAGCACCCAGAAGCGCGTCGTATTGTTGGGCTCGTCCTCGATGTGCCGCGCGAGGACGGCGATGCCATAAATCGATGCGGCATTCTCGCCGGCGATCGCCGCCGCACCGGCTTCCAGCGCCGCGAGACGTGCCGCTTCCGCATTGCTCGACACGGGCGTGCGCTCGACGCCGGGAAGGTGGCGTGCGAGCCATTGCGCGCACTGCGCGAGCGATTGCGCGTGCGAATAGACCTTGAGGATCCGGTCGAGCCCTGGCGCATTCGACAGCAGGTTCTGCTGGACCCGCAGCTTGATCTCGCCGCAGATCGCAAGCTCCGTCGTGTACATGAGATCGAGCGTGCGGCCCACGGTCCCCTCCGTCGAGTTCTCGACGGGAACGACGCCGTAGTCGGCCTGGCCACTTTCCGCGGCCCGGAAGATCTCGTCGATCGTCGCGCACGGGACCGCATCGACGAACGTGCCGAACTGGCGGGCGACCGCGGCATGGCTGAACGTTCCGGCGGGCCCGAGGTAGGCGATGCGCAGCTTCTGCTCGAGCGCAAGGCAGGCCGCCATCACCTGCCGAAAAACGCCAACCACGGCGTCGTCGGAGAGCGGCCCGGCATTCTGAGTGCATAGTCGCGCGAGCACCTGCGCCTCGCGGTCCGGGCGCCAGGCCGGCGCTCCGCGGTCGGCCTTCAGCGCGCCGATGGCCTTCGCGTGCATCGCGCGCTCGGAAAGCCGCGCAAGGATCTCCCGGTCGAGCGCATCGATCGCGTCGCGATGCAGACGCAACGCGTCGACGTCGTCTCCCGCGGACGCAGTGTCAGCCATGTTCGCGTTCGAACTCGCGCATCCAGTCGATGAGTGCCGTCACGCCTTCGATCGGCATCGCATTGTAGATCGACGCGCGCATCCCGCCGACCGCCCGATGGCCCTTGAGGTGCATCAAGCCTCGCGTGTTCGCACCGGCGAGGAACGCGTCGTTCAAGCGCTCGTCCCCGAGGAAGAACGGCACGTTCATCCGCGAGCGGTCCTCGCGGCGCACGCCATTGCGGTAGAAGCCGGTTCGGTCGATCTCCGCGTAGAGTGCATTTGCCTTCGCGACGTTCGCACGCTCGATCGCGACGAGGCCGCCCTGCGCGATCAGCCATTCGAACGTGAGACCGGCGAGATAGATCGCGAACGTCGACGGCGTGTTGAACATCGAGCCCGCCTGCGCCTGCACGCCGTAGTCGAGCACGCTCGGGCATTCCCTGCGCGCGCGGCCGAGCAAATCCTCGCGGACGATCACCAGCGTGAGGCCGGCGGGTCCGATGTTCTTCTGCGCGCCGGCGTAGAGCACGCCGAAGCGCGCGACGTCGAGCGGACGCGACAGGATGTGCGACGACGCATCGGCGACGAGCGGCACGTCGCCCGTGTCGGGTATCCCGCAGTACTCGACGCCGCCGATGGTTTCGTTCGTCGTGACATGCACGTAGCGCGCGTCCGCCGATGTGCGCCACGACGATCGCGGCGGCACGTACGTGTATCCGGCGTCGGAGCTCGACGCCGCGACGTTGACGCGGCCGTACTTGCGCGCCTCGGCGATCGACTTCTGCGACCAGTGGCCGGTGTCGACGTAATCCGCGACGCCGTCGGCGGGCAGCAGATTGAGCGGAACGGCAGCATTCTGCGCGAGCGCGCCGCCCTGCAGGAACAGCACGCGATAGTGCGCAGGAATCGCCAGCAGCAGACGCAAGTCGGACTCGGCCTTCGCGAGGATCGACCCGAAGTCGGCGCCGCGATGGCTCATCTCCATCACCGACATGCCGCGGCCGTGCCAGTCGAGAAGCTCGGCTTGCGCGCGCTGGAGCACGGACTCGGGCATCGCCGCCGGGCCGGCGCTGAAGTTCCACACGCGACGAGTCATGTGATCGTGCCGAAAAGGTGCAAGTGTGATTCAGACCGAGACGAGCACGGCGCAGGCGACGCGACGCGCTGCGAGGCCTCGGACGGTACTCCAAGATACGGCAGGCGCCCGCGCGCGCGGGTTCACCTCGGCGAGCACCGACGCGAGCGAAGCGAATGTTCGCCAATGCGCGCGTTCACTCCGCGACGATGCATGTGCCGTGTGCAGCCGGCATGAATCATACGTCCTCGTCGTCGCGCTCGACGACGCGCTCCAATCCCGCGAGCTTCTCGCCCTTGTCGAGGTGGATCAGCGTGACGCCCTGCGTCGAGCGGCTCATCTCGCGGATCGACTTCACACCCATCCGGATCAGCACGCCGCCAGTAGAGATCAGCACCACCTCGTCGTCGGGGTGCACGAGCGCCGCGCCGACCACCTGGCCGTTGCGGCCCGATTGCTGGATCGCGATCATCCCCTTTGTCCCGCGTCCATGCCGCGTGTATTCGACGATCGGCGTGCGCTTGCCGTAGCCGTTCTCGGTGGCGGTCAGGATCGATTGCGCCTCGTCCTCGGCGACGAGCATCGCGATCACCTTCTGCCCCTTGTCGAGCATCATGCCGCGCACGCCATGGGCGTTGCGCCCCATCGGTCGGACGTCGTTCTCGTCGAAGCGCACGGCCTTGCCGCCCGAACTGAACAGCATCACGTCGTGCTTGCCGTCGGTGAGCGCAACGCCGATGAGGCGATCGCCGTCGGCGAGATCCACCGCGATGATTCCCGACGGGCGCGGCCGCGAGAAGTCGGCGAGCGACGTCTTCTTGACGGTCCCCATCGCGGTCGCCATGAAGACGTACCGCCCTTCCGAGAATTCCTTGACCGGCAGGATTGCCGTCACCTTCTCGTTGTCGACGAGCGGCACCAGGTTGACGATCGGTTTTCCCCGCGCGTTGCGCTGTCCCTGCGGCACGTTGTAGACCTTGAGCCAGTAGACGCGGCCGCGATTGGAAAAGCACAGGATGTAATCGTGCGTGTTCGCGATGAACATCCGATCGACGAAATCGTCCTCCTTCGTCGTCGTCGCCTGCTTGCCGCGGCCGCCGCGGCGCTGCGCGCGATACTCGCCGACCGGCTGCGCCTTCATGTAACCGCCGTGCGACAGCGTGACGACCATGTCGGCCGGGGCGATCAGATCCTCGATCGCGAGATCGACGCCCTGCGCGACGATCTCGCTCTTGCGCGCGTCGCCGAACTGATCGCGGATCGCCGTGAGCTCGTCGCGGATGATCTGCGTCACGCGCGCGGGCTTGGCCAGGATGTCGAGCAGGTCGGTGATGAGATCCATCACCTCGCGATAGTCGCTCGTGATCTTGTCCTGCTCGAGGCTCGTCA
>DATIEN010000185.1:0-7833 GCA_035455705.1 Casimicrobiaceae bacterium
TCGTCTTGTTGTGGAACGCGACGTTGTTGTCGGGATCCTTCCAGCTGGTCGACGACGGCGGCGTGCAGCCCTTCACGTAAGGTGTCGTGTAGTCGCGCAGAGCGTTGACGAGGCCGGCGCGCACCTTCGGGTCGCCGACGGTCACCTTGCCGTCGTCGTCGACGAGCTTGACGTTGTAGCCGTCCATGAACGTCAGGAACGAATAGTACGAGTCGCTCGAGTCGACGCCCATCGGGAAGCCGGTGCCGTAGATGCGCTTGCCGGTCTTCTTGCGATACGCAGGCTGGACCTTGTCGCACCAGAAGCTCCAGTATTCCTTCCAGGTCTGCGGAATGTCGGATTCCTTGAAGCCCGCCTCCTCGAGCATGTCCTTCCAGTACTCGATGTGCATCGTCTGCTGCTTGAGCGGGAACGCGTAGTAGGCGCGCTTGCCGGTCTTCGAGTCGAGCAGGTACGTCGTCTCCAGCGTGTTGGGCAGAAACTTGTCCTTCATTGGCGCGAGGATGTCGGAGAGGTCCTCGAGCCTGCCGTCGTACGCCCACTTGCCGGTCGTCTGGAAATCATAGACATCGACGTACGCGACGTCGGGGACCGTGCCCGCGTCGAGCGCGGAGACCGTCTTCGGGATCATGTCCTGCACCGCGTACTGCGACAGCTCGACCTTGACGCCGCTCTTCTGCTCGTACTTCTTGATCATCTCGTAGAGCGCGTCGTCCTCGGACTTGTAAAAGCCCTTGACCCACCAGACGACGAGCTTTTCCTGCGCGGCGGCCGGCGCTGCCGCGCAGACGATGCCGAGCGCCAGCAGTGCGCTGACGCATTTCGTGACGAACTTCATCAACTCCTCCCTCGATGAATGTGACGTGCAACGCGCTTGCGAGGGTACGGGCGACCTCCGGGAGTGTCAACCGAGCGCCGCGTCGCGCCCTTACATGACTGCCCCTACGTACCACGGCACGAATTCGTTCTGGCCGTAGCCGTGCCGTTCGCTTTTCGTCTTTTCGCCGGACGCCGCCGCGAGCATCATCGTGAACAGTCGCGCGCCCATCTCGGCGACCGTCGCGTGGCCGTCGACGATCTCGCCGCAATTCAAGTCGATGTCCTCTTCCTGCCGCTGCCAGAGCGCCGTGTTCGTCGCGAGCTTGAGCGATGGCGCGGGCGCGCATCCGTAAGCGGACCCGCGTCCTGTCGTGAACACGATCATGTTGGCGCCGCCGGCGACCTGGCCCGTCGCCGAGACCGGGTCGTAGCCCGGCGTGTCCATGAAGACGAAGCCGCTCGTCGTGACCGGCTCGGCATATTCGTAGACGTCGACGAGATTCGTCGTCCCGCCCTTCGCGACCGCGCCGAGCGATTTCTCGAGGATCGTCGTGAGGCCCCCGGCCTTGTTGCCCGGCGACGGATTGTTGTTCATCTCGCCGCGCTCACGCGACGTGTAATCCTCCCACCAGCGCAGTCGTTCGACGAGCTTCTCGCCGACCTCGCGGGTGAGAGCCCGGCGTGTCAGCAGATGCTCGGCGCCATAGATTTCGGGCGTCTCCGAAAGGATCGCGGTGCCGCCGTTCTGCACGAGCAGGTCGACGGCCGCGCCGAGCGCCGGATTGGCGGTGATGCCCGAGTAGCCGTCGGAGCCGCCGCACTGCAGGCCCACGACCAGGTGGGTGGCAGGCACGGGCTCGCGCGCAACCGCGTTGGCGTGCGGCAGCATCGATTCGATCATCGACACGCCGAGTGCGATCGTCTTCGCGGTGCCTCCGGTGTCCTGGATCGAGAACGTGCGCAGCAACGGGCCTTCCTCGAGCTGCTCGGCGCCGAGCAGCGCGCCGATCTGGTTCGCCTCGCAGCCGAGGCCCACGATCAGCACACCCGCGAAGTTCGCGTGCTTCGCATAACCGCCCAGCGTGCGGCGCAGGATCCGCATGCCCTCGCCCTGCGTGTCCATGCCGCAACCGGAGCCGTGCGTCAGCGCAACGACCCCGTCGACGTTCGGAAAGGCGGCGAGCCGCCCGCGCGTGAAGTGATCGGCGATGCCGCGCGCGACCGTCGCCGAGCAGTTCACCGTCGACAGGATGCCGATGTAGTTGCGGGTGCCCACCCTGCCGGCATTCGGACCTTCACGGCGGACGATCCCCTGGAACGTGGCCGGCGAGTTCACGTACCGGGTGGTTTTCACGTCGGCACCGAACGCATAGTCGCGGTCGAAGGCGCCCATCGCGAGATTGTGCAGATGGACGTGCTCGCCCGGCCTGATGTCGCGGCTCGCGAAGCCGATCACCTGGTTGTAGCGGCGGACCGGCGCGCCGGCCGCGATCGCGCGCGTCGCGACCTTGTGGCCCGGCGGAACGAGGCCGGCAACCGTCACGCGTTCGTCGATCAGCGTCGTGCCGCCGACGAGCTGCTGTCGCGCGATGACGACGTCGTCGGCGGGATGCAGGCGGATCGTGAGCGAAGATTGCTTGAGCATGCGGTAGGTTCCTTGTAAACCGGAATCAGTCTAGGCGACGAGCTGCACCTTGGTGCTGCGGTTCTTGTCCGCGGCGATGCGAAACGCTTCGACGGCGTCGGTGAGCGGATACTGACCCGACAGCAGCGGACGCACGTCGACGCGGCGAGACCCCAGGTACGACACCGCCCAGTCGAACTCGATTCCCCAGCGGAACGCGCCGCGCAGTTCGAGCTCCCTCGTCATCACGTCGCTCACGACGAACGGCAGCGGCTCGTGCGGCAGCGTGCCGACCTGCACGATCGTTCCGCCGCGCCGCGTCGCCGCCATGCACGTGGCGAGCGCCCGCGGGCTGCCCGATACCTCGTAGCTGACGTCGAACTGCGGCCGCGACAAGGCCTCCGCATCGCGGGCCGCGTGCAGCACGGCGTCCGCGCCGACGCGCATCGCCTGCGCGAGCGGACGGTCGAGAATGTCGCTGACGGCGACTCGCGCGGCGCCGGCGAGGCGCGCCGCGAGTATCGTCAGGCAGCCGATGGTGCCCGCGCCGGTGACCAGCACCGACTTGCCGAGCAGATCGCCGCCCCGGTTCACCGCGTGCAGCGCGACGGCGAGCGGTTCGGCGAACGCGAGCTCGCCAAGCGAGATGTCGCCCTGCACCGGATAGCACTGCCGCTCGCCCATCACGAAGCGCTCGCGGAACATGCCCTGCGCGTGCGGGAACACGCTCGCGCTGCCGAGGAAATGCATGTTCTCGCAGAGCTGCTCGCGTCCCTCGCGGCAGTATCCGCAACGGCCGCACGCGTGCGAAGGACTGACCGCGACCTTGTCGCCGACGGCCACACGCGTGACGCCCTCGCCGATGGCGACGACCAAGGCGGACGCCTCGTGGCCTGGAATCAGCGGCTCGCGCACGACGAAGCTGCCGTTCCTGCCTTCGTGGAAATAGTGGAGATCGGAGCCGCAGATGCCGCCGGCACCGAGCGCGAGCAGGACCTCGCCAGGACCCGGCATCGGCGCCTCCTGCGGCTCGACACGCAGATCCTCCTTCGCATGAATACGGCACGCCAGCACGTTCGCCTCCTCGTTATCGATGTGCGTTCCAGCCTTTGCTGAATCGCTTG
Source organism: Casimicrobiaceae bacterium (assembly GCA_035455705.1). Lineage (GTDB taxonomy): Bacteria > Pseudomonadota > Gammaproteobacteria > Burkholderiales > Casimicrobiaceae > VBCG01. Next base: position 3,568 of record DATIEN010000185.1, read on the forward strand.
TACGCCTGGTCGAGATGACGCTGCATCGCCGCACGCGCGGCGCCGGGATCGTGCGCCGCGACGGCCTTCAGCACCGCGCGGTGCTCGCCGATCGCCGCACGCCAAAGCGGCGGCGAGTCGTAGTGGTCCTCGAGCTTCTTGTAGAGCTCGCCGCCGCGCTCGTCCCAGAGCAGCCGGATCACGTGCACGAGCGCCCCGTTGCCGGTGGCCTCGGCGATGCCGAGGTGGAACTGGCGGTCGGCCGGAAGCGGCAGCCGCCCGGCCGCGAGCTCGACGTCCATCTCGTCGAGCGTCGCCTCGAGGCCGCGCAACTGCCCGCGCTTCGCCGACTTCGCCGCGAGCGCCGCGCACTCGGACTCGATGACGTAACGGGCACGCAGCAGCTCGAACGGACCGGCCAGCGCATCGGCGCCGTCGTGCGCATCGCCGTTCGGCAGCTTCCGGACGTAGATCCCCGATCCGATCCGCACCTCGACCATTCCCTCGACTTCGAGCGCGATCAACGCCTCGCGGACCGAAGGGCGGGAAACCCCGAGCTCCCGCGCGAGGTCGCGCTCGGGAGGCAATCGCGCGCCGGGCTTGAACTCGCCGTTGCGGATCAGCGTGCGGATCTGATCGGCGATCCGGCGATAGAGCCGGCGGGGTTCGATGCTCGAAAGCGGCATGGGGCTCGCGCGCGGAAGGTGGCCGGGCGCCGAAGGATCGCCGAAGGCTATCTGCGCTGGCCCAAGTGGTCAAGTGGCATGACCAGTGCGTCGCGGCGCGCGCGCAACAGCCGTGGCGCGCGGCGGGCAGGAGCGCCCCGGGATGCTTGCGTGCATCGGTTCGCCGTCGCATCCTTCGCGTTGCGAACCGATCCTCCCGCGAGTCCGACCATGGCTGCGCCCGCGCTGCACACCGAGTCCCTCTCGATCGCACGCGGCGTCTCCGGATACCTGGCGAAGCCGACCGGCGTTCCCGGCATCGGTGTCGTCGTCATGATGGAAGCGTACGGCCTCAACGCGTTCGTCAAGGGCGTCTGCGAGCGCTTCGCGCGCGCGGGCTACATGGCGCTCGCGCCCGACATCTATCATGGCGACACGTTCGCGTATTCCGACCGGGAAGGCGCGATCGCGCGACTGAACGAAGTCGACGACGCCGACGCGATGCGGGAAGTGGGCGCATCGCTCGACATGCTGACGTCGCAAGGGGCACGCGACGGCCGGCTTGCGATCATCGGATTCTGCATGGGCGGACGCCTCGCGTTCCTCGCAAACGCCGTGCATGGCCAGCGTCTCGCAGCCTCCGTATCGTTCTACGGCGGCGGCATTGCGCCCGCGGTCCCGCGCGGCAGGCGCAAGCCGCTGCTCGACCGTGTCGAGGAATTGTCCGCGCCGCAGCTCCTGATCTACGGCGCGCGCGACGCGTCGATCGCGAGCGACGAGCATGCGCGGGTCGCCAAGGCGCTCTCCGACGCGAACAAGCGCTATACGCTCGCCGTGCTGCCCGATGCGCCGCACGCCTTCGCGACGTTCGACCGCGACAGCTATCACGCGGCGGCCGCCGAAGCGGCTTGGCGCATCGCCTTCGCGTTCTTCGTCGACACGTTCATGCAAGGCTCCGGCGTCGCGTACGCGTAGCGACGCGGGCGGGCGCGCGCCGGCATCGCTTTCGCCGGGGATCGACGTGTCGAGCGGCGTGCGGCTGGCGTAGAATCGCCCGTTTCGCGCGACGAGCCATGAACGGAAGACTCGCAGGCAAGACCGCCTTCATCACCGCCGCCGGCCAGGGCATCGGGCGCGCGAGCGCCGTCGCGATGGCGCGCGAGGGCGCGAGCGTCATCGCAACCGACGTGAATCCCGCGCTGCTCGAGCGGATGCAGGGCATCGGCAACCTGACGACGCGAACGCTCGACGTGCTGGACGACGATGCGCTGACGCGCACGCTCGAAGGCCTGCCCGCGCTCTCGATCCTCTTCAACTGCGCAGGCTACGTGCACGACGGCACGATCCTCGATTGCACGCCAACGGACTGGTCGCGCAGCTTCGACCTGAACGTGCGCGCGATGTATGTCGCGATTCGCGCGGCGCTGCCCGCGATGCTCGCGCATCACGAATCGAGCGGGCAGACGGCGAGCATCGTCAACATGGCCTCGATCGCCGGATCGATCAAGGGACTGCCGAATCGCTTCGCCTACGGCGCGTCGAAGGCGGCCGTGATCGGGCTCACGAAATCGGTCGCGGCCGACTACGTCCAGCGCGGCATCCGCTGCAATGCGATCGCGCCCGGCACCGTCGACACGCCGTCGCTTGCCGAACGAATCAACGCCTACCCCGATCCTGCGGAGGCGCGCAGGATGTTCATCGCGCGCCAGCCGATGGGGCGCCTCGCGACGCCCGAGGAGATCGCGCCGCTCGTCGTGTTCCTCGCGTCCGACGAGGCCGCGTTCGTCACCGGGAACGTCTATTCCTGCGACGGCGGCATGACCATCTAGGGAACCTTTGAGGTTCCCTGACAACACACGGAGAAAAAGGATGAAGCTCGTACGCTACGGCCCGGCCGGCCGCGAGAAGCCCGGATTGATCGACGCCGACGGCGTGCTGCGCGACCTTTCGCGCAAGGTCGACGACATCGACGGCGACGCGCTGTCGCCGATGTCGCTATCGGGCCTGCGCAAGCTCGACACGCGGCGCCTTCCGGTCGTCAGGGGCCGTCCGCGCCTCGGCGCGTGCGTCGCGACGCCGTCGAAGTTCGTCGCGATCGGGCTCAATTACTCGGACCATGCGAAGGAGACGGGCGCGGCGATACCCGAAGCGCCCGTCGTGTTCTTCAAGTCGCCGACGTGCATCGTCGGCGCGAACGACAACGTGATGATTCCCGCGGACTCGACCCAGCTCGACTGGGAGGTCGAGCTCGGCGTCGTGATCGGCCGCACCGCGCGCTACGTTGCCGAGAAGGACGCGCTGCGCTACGTCGCCGGTTATTGCGTGGTGAACGACGTGTCCGAGCGCGACTTCCAGATGAAGCGCAGCGGCACGCAGTGGGGCAAGGGCAAGGGGTGCGACACGTTCGGCCCGACCGGACCCTGGCTCGTCACGACCGACGAGATCCGGGATCCGCAGAACCTCGACATGTGGCTCGACGTCAACGGCGAGCGCCGCCAGCGGGGCAACACGCGGACGATGATCTTCAGCGTCGCGCAGCTCGTCGCCGACGTGTCGCGCTACATGACGCTCTTGCCCGGCGACCTGATCACGACCGGCACGCCGCCCGGCGTCGCGCTCGGCATGAAGCCGCCGCAATGGCTCAAGGCCGGCGACGTCGTGACGCTCGGCATCCAGGGACTCGGCGAGCAGCGGCAGCGAATCGTGCCGTTCAAGGGCCGGAGGATGGCGGCGTAGCGACGTTCGCGATGGACATTGCGGGCGCGGCGGCCGCGGGTCCGAGCGCACCCCGCTCCGCCAGGTTGCGCATCAGGGCGACCGCGCCGAACGTCCACGGCGCGATCGCATCCGCGTAGTTCACGCGATTCACGAGCGCACCGAGCGACGGCGTCGCGATCGTCACGACGTCGCCGATGTCGTGCGTGAAGCCCTGGCCCGGCGCATGCCGATCCTGGATCGGTGCGAACATCGTGCCGAGGAACAGCATCATCCCGTCCGGATACTGATGGTCGGCGCCGATCGCCTGGCGCACGAGATCGAGCGGGTCGCGGCTGATCTGCGCGAGCGAGCTCGCGCCGTCGAGCACGAAGCCGTCGGCGCCTTCGACAACAAGGGAAAGATCGGCGCGGCGGATCGTGTCGATCGTGAACGTGTCGTCGAACAGGCGCACGAAGGGACCGATCGCGCACGACGCGTTGTTGTCCTTGGAGCGGCCGAGCAGCAGCGCGCTGCGCCCCTCGAAGTCGCGGAGATTGACGTCGTTGCCGAGCGTCGCGCCGACGGTCTCGCCGCGCGCACTGACGGCGAGCACGATCTCCGGCTCCGGGTTGTTCCACGTCGACCGGCGGTGGATGCCGATGTCCGCGCCGGTGCCGACCGACGACATCGGTTGCGCCTTCGTGAAGAGCTCGGCGTCGGGACCGATGCCGACCTCGAGGTACTGCGACCAAAGTCCCTCGCCGATCAGCACGTCCTTGACGCGCAACGCCTCCGGCGAGCCGGGACGGACGCTGCGCAGATTGTCGCCGATGGCGCCGACCGCGAGCGAGCTCCTCAACCGTCCCGACGTCGCGCGCGAGATTCGAGCCGCCGACGCGCTGGCGCGCGTGGGATCGCTCGCCGA
>DATIEN010000186.1:0-6328 GCA_035455705.1 Casimicrobiaceae bacterium
AGCCGCGGCGCCACGATGCGCTCGGCGGCGGCATTCGAGCGGTGTTCGCGAAGATGCGGCCTCCGAAGGGCGTGAAGATCCGCGGCGCGCAGATGCTCAACGCCTACGCGTACCACATCGCGCTCGCCCTCGTCGCATTCACGTTCGCCCCGCACATCGGGTTCATCGCACGGCACTTCGGCCTCGGGTGGCACCCGCTTCCCGACCTCGTCACCTACGTCGCGACCGCCGTGGCGATCGTCGGGCTTTTGGTAGCGCTCATGTACCGGCTCACGGACGGCGTGCAGCGCCTGTTGTCGAATTTCGACGACTATTTCAGCTGGGCGGTGACGCTGCTGCCGCTCGTCACCGGCATGGCGCTTCTCGAGCGGCCGTACTATCCGGCGCCCGTCGTCGCGCCCGAGCTGCCCACGACGCCGACGCTGCTCGCGGTGCATCTGTTGAGCCTCGAGCTTCTCCTCGTGTGGCTGCCGTTCGGCAAGCTCGCCCACGCGGCACTCTTCGCGTTTTCGCGCTGGCGCACCGGCGTCGCCTTCGCGCACAAAGGGGCTGCGCTGTGAACGGAGGCAGCGACGCAGCCGTCGAGGCGACCCGGACCGCGGCCAGCACGACGCAGCCGCCCCTCGATCCGCTCGACTTCGACGCTCCGCGCTTCACGATCGAGAAGCCTTCGGTGCGTTACGACGAGCAGGGCGACGCGACCGACGCCGAGCGCTCGGCGGCGGCGGTGCACGCCTTCATGGACGACATGACGCGCGCAACCGCTGTCTACCTCGAGTCGTGCATCCACTGCGGCCACTGCGCGGAGGCCTGCCATTTCTACGTGACGAGCGGCGATCCGCGATACACGCCGATCTGGAAGCTCGAGCCGCTGAAGCAGTTCTACCGGCGCGAGGCGGGTCCGTTTCGCTGGTTCTACAAGACGTTCTCGTCGAAGAAGGACGTCATCGCGGGAACGCTGCGCGAGTGGCAGGAGCTCCTGTACGACGCCTGCACGATGTGCGGCCGCTGCACGCTCGCCTGTCCGATGGGCATCGACATCGCGGGCCTGGTGGCGCAGGCGCGCCACGCGATGTTCGCGGCGGGCCTTGTGCCGCACGAGCTGCACGCCGTCGCCGAGCGTGCCGAGCGGGAAGGCAGCCCGCTTGGCGCGACGCCGAAGGTATTGAAGGAGCGCATCGCCTGGCTCGCCGACGAGCACGACGTCGAGATCGCGCTCGACCGGCCACAGGCCGAAATCCTCGTCACGCTCTCGTCGATCGAAATCATGAAGTACCCGGGTGCTCTCGTCGCGTTGGCCAAGATCCTGAACCGGATGGGCGCGTCGTGGACGATCCGCTCGGACGGTTACGAGGCGACCAACTTCGGCCTCTTCTCCGGGAACGTCGACTGGCAGCGCGACATGAGCCTGCGCATCATCCGGGCGGCGATCAGCTGCGGCGCGAAGACGCTCGTCCTGCCGGAGTGCGGCCACGCGTATGGCGCGCTGCGCTGGCAGGGCGCGAACATGTACGGAAAGCCGCTGCCTTTCCGCGTGCTTCACATCTCGGAGTTTCTGGCCGACGCGGTTCGCGAAGGCCGGCTACCGTTGAAACCGCTGCAAGGCTCGATCACCTTCCACGACCCCTGCCAGGTGTCGCGGCGCGGGGGCGCGACGTCGGCGCCCCGCGAGGTGCTCACCGCGCTCGGCGCCGACCTGCGCGAAATGCCACCTGCCGGCGATGCGAACTGGTGCTGCGGCGGGGGCGGTGGCGTGGTGACGTTGCATCGTGCCGACGCGCATCGATATCGGGCCTTCGCCATCAAGATGGCGCAGGTGGAGGCGAGCGGCGCCGAGCGTCTTGCGACGAGCTGCTCGAACTGCCGCTTGACCTTCGACGACGGACGCGCGCACTACGACTGGGACAGGAAAATGGAAAGCCTGCTCGAGCTCACCGCCGAGCAGCTCTACGCGCGCGGTGGCGACGGGAAGGCGTCAGCTTAATCCCCGGGACGCCGATGCTTGCGATGCGCCTTCGCGCCACGCGCGCCGCCCGCGAACGTCTTTCGGGCGTCGGCGGCATCGTCGAGCCGGCGTCCGATGTTACCGCACACCAGATCGCACAGCCGGTAAACCGAAGGGTCGGCGATCCGGTAGTAGACGGCCGTCCCCCGGTGCTCGCGCTCGAGGAGGCCCTGCTGGACGAGCATCGACAGGTGACGCGAGATGTTGGCCGCCGTATAGCCGCACGACTCGGCGAGCGCGCCGACGTTGCGCTCCCCGTCGCGCAGCAGATTGAGGATCTGCAGGCGCGTCGGCTCCGACAGCGCCTGGAAATACGCGGCCACCTGCTGCAGCGCCGTCCGATTCATGCCCTTCATCGCGTGCCTTTCATCGATCGTCGAAGCGGCCGATCGCCCTCGCCTCGATCCGATGAAATCGGGGGGTCGCCAGTGCCGTTTGCTTCTGCTTCATCTTGCTTGACTAATTAACTAATTGGCTAAATAATACGACAATTCGAAACCGATGTAAAGCTGCGAGACCGACCCATGAAGATACTCGCCGTGTGCGCGTCGCTGGCGATGGCAGCGCTCCTCGCGTGCCCTGGCGCGGTGCGCGCCTCGGCCGGCATTGCCGCGCTCGAAAGCGCACCGGTCACGACGGCACGCGCCGGGCAAGCGCTGCCTTACGACGGCGTCGTCGAGGCCGTCCGCCAGACGCAGATCGCGGCGCAGGTCTCGGGCGCGGTCGTGACGCTGGACGTGAGCGCTGGGGACACGGTCAAGGCTGGTCAGATTCTCGCGCGCCTCGACGCGCGCGCCGCCGAGCGCGTCGCGGCCGCGAGCGACGCGCAGGTCGACGCCGCGCATGCCGCACACGAAGCGGCGAGCAAGGATTACGAGCGCAACAAGCTGCTGTTCGCCAATGGCTACATCAGCCAGGCGGCGCTCGAGCGCGCAGAAGCGCAGTACAAGTCGGCCAAGGCACAGGTCGCCGCGCAGCTCGCAAGCGCGCAGGCGGCCCGCGCCGGGTCCGATTTCTACGTCGTCCGCGCCCCCTATTCCGGCGTGATCGCCGACGTGCCGGTCGTGCTCGGCGACATGGCGATGCCCGGCCGGAGGCTGATGACGTTGTACGACCCCGCCGCGTTGCGCGTGACGGTCGCCGTACCGCAGGCGTTGGCGAGCGCTCTGCCGCTCGACCCGCCGCCCGCCGTGGAGCTGCCCGATGCGGTACCGGGCCGCATCACGCCGGTCAGCGCGCAGCTCCTGCCTTCCGTGGATCCGGCGACGCACACGCAGGAGCTGCGCCTCGGCCTGCCGGCGATGCCGTCCGGCGTCCGGCCCGGAATGTTCGCTCGCGTATCGCTCGCGGCACCGGAGGCGGACACGCGCCTTTACGTTCCCGCGAGCGCGGTGATGCGACGCGCCGAGTTGAACGTCGTATATGTCGTCGCCGACGATGGGACGCCGCGATTGCGGCAGGTTCGCATCGGTCGCCGGGTAGGCGATCGCGTCGAGGCCCTGAGCGGTCTCGCGGCCGGCGAGCGCGTCGCGCTCGACCCGCAGGCGGCGGCACGGATGCACTGACGCGGTCGATCACGTGAAACCGCACCTCGGCATCTCCGGCCGCGTCGCCGCGCATTTCCAGGCGGCGCAGATCACGCCGCTGCTCGCGCTCGTCGCACTGCTGCTCGGTGTCTTCGCCGTCATCGTGACGCCGCGCGAGGAGGAGCCGCAGATCAACGTGACGATGGCGAACGTCATGATTCCATTCCCCGGTGCCTCTGCCCAGGACGTCGAGCAGATGGTCGCGGCGCCGGCCGAGCAGGTGCTGTCGCAGATCGTCGGCATCGAGCACGTCTTCTCGACGTCGCGTCCAGGCCTCGCGGTCATCACCGTGCAGTACAAGGTCGGCGTGCCGCGCATCGATGCGCTCGTGCGCCTCTACGACACGATCAACTCGAATGCCGATTGGTTGCCCCGGGGGCTCGGCGTCGGAACGCCGATCATCAAGCCGAAAGGCATCGACGACGTGCCCATCGTCACGCTGACACTGTACGGAAAGGACGTGGCCGCCGGGCCGTTCGACCTCGAGCGCGTCGCGCACAGCATGGAGGCGGAACTGAAGCGCGTGCCCGGAACGCGTGAAGTGACGACGATCGGCGGTCCGGGTCGCGCGGTGCGCGTCGAGCTCGATCCTTCAAGCATGGCGGCGAACGGCGTGACGGTTGCCGATCTGCGACAGGCGCTGCAGTCGGCCAACCTCGGCGCGCCGCTCGGCGATCTCCTGGTCGGAGACCGGGCCATCGCACTCGAGGCGGGCCCGTACCTGCGCGACGCGCGCGACGTCGCCGACCTGATCGTGGCGGTGCGCGCCGGCAAACCGGTGTATCTGCGGCAAGTCGCAACGGTCCGCGACGGTCCGCCGCAGCCGCAACACTACGTCTGGCAATCGGTCGGCGGCGCGCGTGGCGGCGAATACGACGCAGTGACGATCGCCATCACCAAGAAGCCGGGCGAGAATGCGATCGACGTGGCGAACGCCGTCATGCGCCGCGTCGAAACGCTGCGCAACGTGATGATTCCCCACGGCATCGAAGTGGCGGAAACGCGCAACTACGGCGCCACGGCGAATGACAAGGCGCAGAAGCTCATACAGAAGCTCCTGTTCGCGACGGCGTCGGTCGTGGCGCTGGTGTTCGTCGCGCTGGGCCGGCGCGAAGCGGCGATCGTCGGCAGCGCGGTCATCCTGACGCTCACCGTGACGCTGTTCGCGTCGTGGGCGTGGGGCTTCACCCTCAACCGGGTGTCGCTGTTCGCGCTGATCTTCTCCATCGGCATTCTCGTCGACGACGCGATCGTGGTCGTCGAGAACATCCACCGCCACCACGCGCTTTCTCCCGACAGGCCGCTGCTCGAGCTCGTTCCGGGCGCCGTGGACGAGGTCGGCGGACCGACGATCCTCGCCACGCTCACCGTCATCGCCGCCCTGCTGCCGATGGCATTCGTCAGCGGGCTGATGGGCCCTTACATGAGCCCGATCCCGATCAACGCGAGCATGGGCATGCTCCTGTCGCTCGCGATCGCGTTCATCGTCACCCCGTGGCTGGCTGGGCACTGGATGAAGGCGCGTGGAGGCGTTCACGCGCGAAAGGGACTGGGCACGAGGCTCCATCCGGTCTTCGCGCGCGCCTTCGGCCCGCTGCTCGACGCCCGGCGCGGCGGCCGCAATCGCTTCTGGCTCGGCGCTGCCGTCGTCGGGCTGATGGCGGTGTCGGTCGCGCTACCGGCCGTCGGCCTCGTCGTGTTGAAGATGCTGCCGTTCGACAACAAGTCGGAGTTCCAGGTGATCGTCGACATGCCGGCCGGCACGCCGGTCGAGCGAACGGCCGCCTTGCTGCACGAGCTTGCCGCCTATCTCGTCGAGCGGCCCGACGTCGCCAACGTTCAGGCGTACGCCGGAACCGCGTCGCCGATCAACTTCAACGGCCTGGTACGCCAGTACTACCTGCGCTCCGGTGGCGAAGTCGGCGACCTGCAGGTGAACCTCGTGGACAAGCATTCGCGCAGCGAGCAAAGCCATGCGATCGCGAGGAACGTTCGCCCGGCGTTGCAGGCGATCGGTCGACGCTACGACGCCAACGTCAAGATCGTCGAAGTGCCGCCCGGACCTCCGGTCCTCGCACCGATCGTCGCCGAGGTCTACGGACCCGACGCCGAAGCGCGGCGCAACGTGGCGCTCGCCGTGCGCGAGCAATTCGAGAAGACGCCGGGCGTCGTCGACGTCGACGACAGCAGCATCGCGAAGGCGCCGCGCACGCTCGTGCTCGTCGATCGGCGCAAGGCCGCCCTGCTCGGCGTGGCGCAGGAAGCGGTGGTCGCGACGCTTCGCGCGGGACTCGGAGGCGAGGCGACGGCCTACCTGCACGACCAGAGCAAGTATCCGGCAGCCGCCGAATTGCGCGTACCCGCCGAGGCACAGGGCGATCTCGAGGGACTGCTGCGGCTCGCCGTTCGGGGCGCCGACGGACAGCTGATTCCGATTCGCGAACTCGTGACGTTGCGCAGCGACACGCGCGAGCAGCCGATCTTCCACAAGGACCTGCTGCCCGTGAACTATGTCATCGGCGACATGGCCGGCAAGGTCGACAGCCCGCTCTACGGGATGTTCGAGATGCGAAGACGCCTGCTTGCGCTCGCCACCCCCGGCGGCGGCGCGCTACGCGAATACTTCATCCGCCAGCCCGACGACGCTTATCGCGACTACGCGATCAAATGGGACGGCGAATGGCAGATCACGTACGAGACGTTCCGGGACATGGGTCTCGCGTATGCGGTCGGGCTG
>DATIEN010000187.1:0-31898 GCA_035455705.1 Casimicrobiaceae bacterium
AGGACGAGCTCGCCGATCCGCACCGATACGTCCGCCTTTCCGCGCTCGAAGCCGAACGAGCCGGCCATGCCGCAGCAGCCGGAATCGAGCACCTGGTAGCGAACCCCGAGCCTGGACAGCAGCGCTTCGTCCGCGTCCATGCCCATGATCGCTTTCTGGTGGCAATGTCCGTGCACGATCGCGCTTCGCGGAAGCGAAGGCAGCGAGAAATTCGGCTCGAACCGCGCCATGAATTCGCCGAGCAGCAGCGTCTGCGCCGACAGGCGCTTCGCGACTTCGTCGCCCGGGAAGAGGTTGGTGAGCTCGTCGCGGAAGACCGCGGCGCAAGCCGGCTCGAGCACGACGAACGGCGTGCCCGCGTCGATCTGCGCCTCGAATCGCGCGAGGATCCGTCGCAGATAGCGCTGCGCGCGGTCGAGCATGCCCGAGTCGTACAGCGGGCGGCCGCAGCACACCGGCTCGGCGGGAACGTCCACGGCGAAGCCCGCCGCCTCGAGCACGTCGACGGCCGCGACAGCGGTGTGGGGGTGGAAGTAATTGTTGAAAGTGTCGGGCCACAGCACGACGCGTGGGCGGCGCTCGCGCCTGGAGGTCTTCGCGCGGCGCGCGTGCTGGGCCTGAAATGATTGCGAGGCGAAGCGCGGGATGTCGCGCGTCGGCGCCACGTTCGCGATCCACTTCGCGATCGGCGCGGACCACGCCCCGTGCGTGAGCGCATTGACGAGGCCCGGCGCGCGCGACGCGAGCCGCGCGAAGCGGTCGATGTAGCCGAACGCGTAGGCCGAACGCGGACGAAGGCGTCCCTTGTAATAGTGCGCAAGGAACTCGGCCTTGTACGTCGCCATGTCGACGTGCACCGGGCAGTCGCCCTTGCAGCCCTTGCACGCGAGGCAGAGGTCGAGCGACTCCTTGACGTTCTCGTCGCGGAAGCCCGCCGTCAGCGCATCGCCGCGCAGCATCTCGAAGAGGAGCCGCGCGCGTCCGCGCGTCGAATGCTTCTCTTCCATCGTCACGCGGTAGCTCGGGCACATCGTCTGATGATGGTGCTGCCGACAGTTGCCGACGCCGACGCAGCGCAGCGCCGCGCGGCTGAACACGCCGGCATCCTTCGGATACTTGAAGAAGGTGACCGGCTGCTCGGGTGCGTAGTGCTCGCCGAGGCGCAGGTTCTGCGTCGGCAGGTAAGGATCGACGACCTTCCCGGGATTCATTTTTCCGCGCGGATCGAAGATCGCCTTGAACTCGCCGAACGCGCGAACGAGCGAAGCGCCGTACATCTTCGGCAGGAATTGCGCTTTCGACTGCCCGTCGCCGTGCTCGCCGGACAGCGAGCCGCCGTAGCGGACGACGAGGCTCGACGCGTCGTCGAGGAACGCGTGGAATTTGTCGATGCCCGCGCGCGTCTCCAGGTCGAAGTCGATCCGCGTGTGCACGCAGCCCTGCCCGAAATGGCCGTACAGGTCGCCCTGATACTCGTAGCGGTCGAGGAGCTTGCGAAAATCGCGCAGGTAGTCGCCGAGACGCGCCGGCGGAACGGCCGCGTCCTCCCAACCTTCCCACGTGATCGCCTTGTTCGGCACGTGCGCGGTAGCGCCGAGGCCCGCTTCGCGCACCGTCCAGATCATCTTCTCCTGCGCCGGATCGTCGAAGAGCTTCATCACGGGCGCGTTTCGCGACCTCCCGATCGCCTCCATGCACGCTCGCGCCTTCGCGTGCGAGTCCTGCCGGTCGCGGCCGCCGAACTCGACCAGGAGCCAGCCGCCGCCCTTCGGCAAAAGCTGGACGTCGTCGGGATGCAGTCCGACCGCCTTCATGTCGTCGACCAGCTTGTCGTCGATGCCCTCGAGCCCGATCGGACCGTGCTTCAGCACGTCGGGCACGTGATCGGCTGCGCTGAACACGTCCGGATAGCCGAGTACGAGGAGCGAGCGCCCGGGCGGGCTGTCGACGAGCCGCAGCTTCGCACCCAGCACGACGACGCACGTGCCTTCGGTGCCGACGAGCGCGCGCGCGACGTCGAAGCCGTTCTCGGGCAGCAGGTGCGTGAGCCCGTAACCCGACACGCAGCGCGGAATGTCGGGAAACCGCGCGCGGATCTCGTCGGCGTAGCGCTCGCGCAGCGCGTAGAGGCGTCGATGGATCTCCGCCACGGCATCGTCGCGCGCGAGCATCGCCGCGCGCTCGTCGTCGTCGAGCCGCTTCGCGGTGAAGCGCACGCCGTCGTAGGTCAAGACGTCGAGCTCGAGCACGTTGTCGACGGTCTTGCCGCCCATCACCGAGTGCACGCCGCACGAGTCGTTGCCGATCATGCCGCCCAACGTGTTGTGACTGTGCGTCGACGGATCGGGCGCAAACGTCAGGTGATGCTCCTCCGCGGCGTCGCGCAGCGTGTCGAGCACGCAGCCGGGCTCGACGCGGGCGATCCTGCGCGCCGGGTCGATCCCGACGATGCGATTCAGGTATTTGGAGAAATCGATGACGACGGCGACGTTGCAGCATTGGCCGCAAAGGCTCGTGCCGCCACCGCGCGGCAGCACCGGCGCGCCGTGGCGACGGCACGCGTCGACCGTCGCAATCACCGCCTCGATCGAGCGCGGCACGACGACGCCGATCGGCACCTGCCGGTAGTTCGAGCCGTCGGTCGCATAGAGCGCGCGGCTGCCGATGTCGAAGCGCACCTCGCCGTCGACGCTCGACGCGAGCTCGCGCTCGAGTGCGGCGTAGCCTTCCGCTACCGCGGTCATATGGCGTAGGCCTTCGCGTCGGCGGCCTTGAAGGCGAGCCCGAAACCCGGACGATCCCGCGCCGGAACGAGCGCCCCGTCGACCGGCTCGAGCGCCCCGTCGAACAGCATCCGCTCGATGCGCACGTGATCGTGGAAGTATTCGAGATGCACGGCGTCCGCGGCGCAACACGGATGCGCATGGATCGACGGAGCGCAGTGGCTGGACAGCGGCAGGTGAAAGGCCCGTGCGATCGCGGCGGCGCGCATGAACCCCGTCACGCCGGCGCAGCGTGTCGCGTCCGCCTGCAGCACGTCGACGGCTCCGGCTTCGCACATGCGCCGGAAGTAGACGAGGTCGTAGCCGTATTCGCCGGCCGTGATGTCGATCGGCGGCGGCGCGCGGTCGCGAATGAGCCGCAGGCCCTCGAGATCGTCGCTCGGCACCGGCTCCTCGAACCATGTGACGCCGCATTCGATGAACGCCTCCGCGAACGCGAGCGCCTGCTGGCGCGTGTACGCGCCGTTCGCGTCGACGAAGAGCGCGGTGTCGCGGCCGATCGCTTCCCGCGCGGCGCGAACGCGCGCGAGATCCGCCGCGGGATCGCGGCCGATCTTCATCTTCACCTTCGTGATGCCGCCAAGCGCCCATTCGCCGAGCTGCTGCTGCAGCCGCTCGATCGTGTACGACGTGAAGCCGCCGCTGCCGTACACCGGGATCGAGTCGCGTGCGGTGCCGAGCAGGTGCGCGAGCGGCACGTCGAGCAGACGTGCCTTCAGGTCCCACAACGCGTTGTCGACGGCGGCGATCGCCATCGACGCAATGCCGGGACGGCCGAGATTGCGAATCGATGCGACCATCGCCTGCCACGACCCGGCGACGTCGAGCGCGTCGCGGTCGCGCACGACGTCGCAAAGCGTGTCGGCGATCAGCACGGCCGTCGCGCGATTCGCGTAGCTGTAGCCGATGCCCGTGATCCCGCCCGCGCTCGCCTGCACGAGCACGAGCGTCGTCGCGTGCCACTCGAGCGTGCCGTCGGATTCGGGACCGTCCGTCGGAATCGTATAAGCGGAAACGTCGATCCGCCGGATCGGTACGCCGTGCTTCATCGCGTGAGAACCGCCGAACCCGGACACGATCAGGCGAAGAGTTCCTTCACCGACTGCCGGATGACGCCGGCCGTGTTGGCGTCGCCCCTCACGAGCGACTCGGCGAAGCGGCGCGCCTGCTTGAACGAGACGTGCGGCGGCAGCGGCGGCACGTCCGGATCGGTGTAGATGTCGAGGACGGTCGGCCGGTCGCTCGCGAGCGCTTCGTCCCACGCGCGCCCGATATCCTCGGGACGGTCGACGCGGATACCGCGCAGCCCCGCGCCCTCCGCATAGCGCGCATACGGATAGTCGGGGATGTCCTGCGACGCCTCGTACTTGGGATCGCCCTCCATCACGCGCTGCTCCCAGGTCACCTGGTTCAGGTCCCGGTTGTTCAGCACCATGATGACGAGCCGCGGATCGGACCACCTACGCCAGTACTTGCCGATCGTCAGCACCTCGTTCATCCCGTTCATCTGGAACGCGCCGTCGCCCACCATCGCGATCACCGGACGGTCCGGGTAGGCGAACTTCGCGGCGATCGCGTACGGGACGCCGGGGCCCATCGTCGCCAGGCCGCCCGACAGCGACGCCATCATTCCCTCGCGTATCTTGAGGTCGCGGGCGTACCAGTTCGCGGACGATCCCGAGTCGCAGGTCAGGATCACGCGGTCGGGGAGCCGTGGCGAAAGCTCCCAGAAGACACGCTGCGGATTGATCGGATGCGCATCCTGCATCGCGCGCTCCTCGAGCGTCGTCCACCACTCGCCGACGTCCTTCTCGATCCTTTCGCGCCACGCGCGGCCCTGCTTGCGCTTCAACAGCGGCAGCAGGAGCTTGAGCGTCGTCGCGCTGTCGCCGACGAGGTTCACTTCCATCGGGTAGCGGATCGACAGCATTCGCGCGTCGATGTCGATCTGGACGGCGCGCGCCTGGCCCTCCGGCGGCAAGAACTCGGAATAGGGAAACGACGAGCCGACCATCAGCAGCGTGTCGCACTCCATCATCATTCGATACGACGGCCGCGTGCCGAGCAGGCCGATCGATCCGGTCACGAACGGCAAGGCATCGGGGACCGCGGCCTTGCCGAGCAGCGCCTTCGCGACGCCCGCGCCGAGCGCTTCGGCGGTGTCGACCACCTCGGCGGTCGCGGCGAGCGCCCCGGCCCCGACGAGCATCGCGACCTTGCTGCCGGCGTTCAGCACATCCGCGGCGCGCTGCAGCTCGTGCTCGCTCGGGATCGGTCGCGGGATCGCGTAACCGATCCCGGAGTGCACCGTGTTGTGCATCCGCGGCGGCTCCTCCGCCGGCAATTCCTGCACGTCGTTCGGGACGATCACGCATGTCGGCGCGCGTTGCGCCTTGGCGATCCGGATCGCTCGATCGATCACGTGACGCATCTGCTCCGCGACGACGACCATCTCGACGTACTCGCTCGCGACGTCCTTGAAGAGCGACATCAGGTCCACTTCCTGCTGGTAGCTGCCCCCCAGCGCCGAACGCGACGATTGACCGACGATCGCGACGACCGGCTGGTGGTCGAGCTTCGCGTCGTACAGGCCATTCAGCAGGTGGATTGCGCCGGGACCGGACGTCGCGAGGCACACGCCGACCTGGCCGGTGAACTTCGCGTGGCCGCAGGCCATGAACGCGGCCATCTCCTCGTGCCGGACCTGGACGAACTCGAACGTGTCACCGGCGCGTTGCAGCGCGCCGAGAATGCCGTTGATGCCGTCGCCGGGAAAGCCGTAGATGCGGCGGATACCCCATTCGGCGAGGCGTGAAAGAAGGAAATCGCTGACCGTCTTGCTCATCGTGGGCTCCCGGTGAAACGGCGACGCGAGGCGTTGCCTCGAGCGGTCCCGCGTTCGTTTGGAGCCCGATGCCGCGGCGCGAGTTCAAACGCGCCGTCCGTTGCAAGAGTTACAACGATCAGTCGGCGACGCGCAGCGCGTCGGTGAGCAATGTCGCATCGGCGCCGGCGAGCCGCGTCGCATCGGACAGCAACCGCCGAAAGCGCCGTCCGCCGGGCACGCCGTGGTAGAGACCCAGGATGTGCCGGACGATCGCACGCAACGCGACGCCCTTCGCGAGCGCACGCTGCGCGTACGGCAGCAGGCGTTCGATCACCTCCGCTCGCGAGCGCACGGGTGCGGGCTCGCCGAAGAGGTGCGGGTCGACGCAGGCAAGCAGCCATGGATCGTGATACGCGGCGCGGCCGAGCATGACGCCGTCGACACATCCGAGCTCGCGGTCGATCGTCGCGACGTCGGCAATGCCGCCGTTCAGCACGAACGCAAGATCGGGAAAATCTGTTTTGAGCCGATGCACGTAGTCGTAGCGCAACGGCGGCACCTCGCGGTTTTCCTTCGGCGAGAGCCCCTTCAGCACCGCGTTCCGCGCATGCACGATGAACACTTCGCAGCCCGCCTGCGCCACCGTGCCGACGAAATCGCGGACGAACCCGTAGTCCTCGTTCGCGTCGAGCCCGATCCGGTGCTTGACGGTCACCGGGAGCTGCACGGCATCGCGCATCGCGCGCACGCAGTCGGCGACGAGCGCCGGCTCGGCCATCAGGCATGCGCCAAAGCTTCCGGTCTGCACGCGCTCGGACGGGCAGCCGCAATTCAGGTTGATCTCGTCGTATCCGTAGCGTTCGCCGAGGCGCGCCGCGCGCGCAAGCTCGCCCGGATCGCTGCCGCCGAGCTGCAGCGCGACCGGATGTTCGGCGTCATCGAAGTCGAGATGTCGCGGAACGTCGCCATGAGCGAGCGCAGGCGCCGTGATCATTTCGGTATAAAGCCGCGCGCGTCGCGTCAGCAGCCGGAAGAAATAGCGGCAATGCCGGTCCGTCCAGTCCATCATCGGCGCAGTGCAGAACCGGTGCGTTGAGGGGCTCATCGAGGGTGCCGCGAAGCGACCCGAAAGGCAGTCAGGGATGCGGGCCGCGATCTTACCCGGCGTTCCGCCGCCAACGCCCGCGACCGGCTAAGATCGGGTTTCCTGCCTGCCTCCAGGCGCTTCCGACGATCGACGGCGCGAACCCATGGACAGCACCCTCGCGCAACGGCTGCCCGCGGGCCCGATCTGGCTCGACGCCGATCCGATGCGTCTTGCGCAGGTCCTCGCGAACCTGCTCGCCAATGCCGCGAAATATTCCGAGCCGGGCGGCACGATCGAACTGGTCGCGGCGCGTGACGGCGGGGAGCTCCGAATCGACGTCATCGACAACGGCATCGGCATCGATCCGTCGCTTTTGCCGCGCGTGTTCGAAATGTTCTCGCAGCAGGGATCGCTCGACCGGTCGGAAGGCGGCCTCGGCATCGGCCCCGCGCTGGTGCAGGGCCTGGTCGAGCTGCACGGCGGCCGCGTCGACGCGCACAGCGACGGCCCCGGCCAGGGCGCGCGCTTCACCATCCGCCTGCCGCCGCCCGAGGACGCGGTTCGGCACGAGCACGAGAACGAGGCAAGCCGGGACGTGGCGCAACCGCGAAGCGCGCGGATCCTTGTCGCCGACGACAACCGCGATGCGGCGACGAGCCTGGCGACGCTGCTGTCGCTCGACGGGCACGAGGTTCGCGTCGTGAACGACGGCGCGCTGGCTCTCGCCTTGGCGGAGGCATTCCGGCCCGACATCGCGCTCCTCGACATCGGCATGCCCAAGCGCAACGGCTACGAGGTCGCGCGCGATATCCGCGCCTCGGCATAGGGCGGCGCATCGATGATGCTGCTCGTGGCGGTGACGGGCTGGGGACAGAGCGAGGACAAGCGGCGCGCGATGGAGGCCGGCTTCGATCGTCATTTCACGAAGCCGCTCGACCTCGACGTGCTGACCGCATTCGCCGCCAATGCGCTGGCCGGTCCGCGGCGCAGCTGAATTCGCGCGGCCGCTGGCGATCGGCGTCGCGTACGTCGGGCTCTACGTCGCGCTCGACTGGGTGAGCTACATCGACCCGGTCGCGGCATTCGCGATCACGCCGTGGAACCCGCCGCCCGGCCTGTCGATCGCGTTCCTGCTTCGCCGCGGCCTCCGCCAGGGACCGTGGCTATTCGTCGCTGCGCTCGCCGCCGAGTTCCTCGTGCGCGGCGCGCCGGCGCCGCTGCCGCCGCTCGTCGTCGCGTCGCTGCTTCTCGCGGCCGGCTACACCGGCGTGAGCGCGCTACTTTCGCGCGTCTTTCGCGTCGATGCCGACCTCGCGTCGCTGCGCGATGCCTCGACGTTTCTCGTGACGGTCGCGGTGGCATCGGGCGTCGTGGCGCTTGCGTTCGTCGCGCTCTTCGCGGGAAGCGGACTGCTTCCGGCGGGCGAGTTCGCGCGAAGCACGATGCAGTTCTGGATCGGCGACCTGATCGGCATCGTCGTGACCACGCCGGCGCTTCTGGTGCTGACGCGCGCGTCGCGTCCGCCTGCGCGAGTCGATGCGGAGAACGTCCTGCAGATCCTCGCGATCGGCGCGGCGCTCTTTGTCGTGTTCGGCGCGAGACTGCCCGACGCGACGACGCTCTTCTACGTGCTGTTCCTGCCCATCATCTGGATCGCGATGCGGCACGGCCTCGAAGGCGCCGTCTTCGGCACGCTCGCCGTTCAGCTCGGCCTCGTCGCCGCGATCGTGCTCACCGGTCAAAGCGGCAGCATGCTCGAATTCCAGTTCCTGATGCTCGCGATCGCGGCGACCGCGCTGCTGCTCGGCGCCGCCGTGTCGGAGCGGCGATCGATCGAGCGCGCGCTGCGGGAAAAGCAGTCGACCCTCGATCGCAGCCTGCGGCTCGCCGCGGCGAGCGAGCTCGCCTCGGCGCTCGCGCACGAATTGAACCAGCCGCTGTCGGCGATGACCGCCTATTTGCGCGCCTGCCAGGTCATGGTCGAGCGCTCGGCCGCGGCCGGTGACGAGCTCCGCTTCACGATGAACAAGGCGGTCGCCGAGGCAGGCCGTGCGGCGAGCGTCGTGCGTCGACTGCGCGATTTCTTTCGGTCGGGCGCCGTGCACATGGAGGTGGTTCCGCCCGGCGCGCTGGTAGAGGACGCCTGCGCCGCGATCGGCGAGCGGGCGCGGAAGCACGGCGTGGCGCTCGCGACGTCGGCGCGCAACCTGCCCGACGTGCGCGTCGACCGCCTGCAGGTCGAGGCGGTGCTTGCGAACCTGCTCGCCAACGCGATCGATGCGTTGCAGCAGCGCGCAGGCGGCCGCGAGATTCGCGTCGAGGCGTCGGCCGACAAGCCCGGTTTCGTGCGCATCTCGGTTGCCGACAACGGCCCCGGCGTCGACCCGGACGTTGCGCGGTCGCTCTTCGATCCTTTCATCACGACGAAGCCGACGGGCATGGGCCTCGGGCTCGCGATCAGCCGCTCGATCGTCGAAGCCCATGGCGGAAAGCTCTGGCACGAGAAGCGTGACCCCGGAAGCCTCTTCTGCTTCACGGTACCCTGCGCGTGATGGCGCCACTGCACCGGCCTCTCGTCAGCATCGTCGACGACGACGTCGCCGTGCGCGATTCGCTTGCGCTGCTCCTCGGGCTGCACGGCTTCGACGTGCAGGCGTTCGCGTCCGGCGAGCAATTTCTGCAGTGGGCCGGGACGAAGAGCGTCGATTGCGTGCTGCTCGACCTGCGGATGGCCGGGATGTCGGGCCTTGACGTTCAGGCGGCACTGACGGCGCGGGGACTCCGCTATCCGGTCGTCCTTCTCACCGCGCACGGCGACGTGGCGACGACGCGCACCGCGCTCAAGTCGGGCGCGTTCGACTTCGTCGAGAAGCCGTTCGACGGCGACGTGCTGCTGCGCGTGATTCGCGCCGCGGTTGAGGTGAGCGAAGTCTCGCGCGCACAAACCGAGCGCGAGGCCCGCTTCGCGCACGCGCTTTCGCGCCTCACGCCGCGCGAGCGCGAGGTGCTGGATCACGTGCTGGACGGCCGCCACAACCGCGAGATCGCCGCGCTGCTGCACATCAGCCCGCGCACCGTCGAGGTCTACAAGGCGCGGATCATGGACAAGCTCGACGTCGACCGGCTGCCGGACCTCATTCGGCTGGCGCTAGAAATGGGCCTCGGACGCTAGCGGGAAGGTAAGGGTTTCGCGTACGGGCCTGCCGGCTTTTGCACCGGCGGGTCGCGCCCTAACCTCGGGGGCGACACCTCACACGCGGCGCCGATCGCGTCGCGTCGCGCCATGCCACGCATCCTCATTCCGTTTACCGACCGGGCGAGCGGCGAGCGCGCCCTTCGGCGCCTCCTCGCGAGGCCGCACGACGCGGCGCTTCGCGTCGAGCTTCTCGCCATCGTCAATCCGCTGACGCCCGGCAAGGTCGCAGTGTTCGTCTCGCGCGAGCGCGCAAAGGCGCAGGCGACGGCGGCGGCTCAGCAGTGGCTTTCCGAGCTCGCGGGGCTGCTCGATCGCGCCGGCGTCGCGTACCGGCTCCGCGTCGCGACGGGCCGCCTGCGCGACATCCTGGCGGCCGAGCGCGACCGTAGCGACATCGACGAAGTGGTGCTCGGTGGACGCCGGCGCGATCCGTTGCGCGCCGTCCGTCGACGCGCGGTGGCGCATGCGATGGCGCGGCCGCTCGTCAGCGTTTCCTGAGATAGGACCTGATTCCGCATGAACGGCGCCTCGCTGTCGCCGCTCTGGGCCGTTCCGTTCGCCGGCATTTTGCTGTCGATCGCCCTCATCCCGATGACGGCGCCCGGCTTCTGGCATCACCACTTCGGCAAGACGACAGCGTTCTGGGTCGCCGCGTTCCTCGTTCCGTTCACTCTCTATTTCGGGCCCGCGGTCGCCGCGCACGAGCTCGTGCATACGCTGCTCGCCGAATACGTACCGTTCATCCTGCTGCTGTTCGCGCTCTACACCGTCTCGGGCGGCATTCACATCTGCGGCAACCTGCACGGCTCGGCGCTCCAGAACACGGGCCTGCTCGCGCTCGGCACGCTGCTCGCGAGCGCGATGGGCACGACGGGCGCGGCGATGCTGCTGATCCGCCCGGTGCTGCGCGCGAACGATAACCGTCGCCACCGCGCGCACGTCGTCGTGTTCTTCATCTTCCTCGTCGCGAACGTCGGCGGCGCGCTGACGCCGCTCGGGGACCCGCCGCTTTTTCTCGGGTTCCTCAAAGGCGTCGACTTCTTCTGGACCGCGCGCGCGATGTTGCTGCCGACGCTCACGGCGAGCGGCATCCTGCTCGCGCTCTTCTACTTGATCGACCGCTGGCTCTGGAGGAGAGAGACGGAAGAACGGCCGGCCTGGCGCGACCCCACGCCGGACCGGCCGCTCGCCGTCGACGGCAAGGTCAACTTCGTGCTTCTCGCCGCTATCGTCGGGTTCGTGCTGCTGTCGGGACTGTGGAAGCCCGATCGCAGCATCGTCGTCTATGGAACCACGATCGGGCTCTCGAGCCTCGTGCGCGACGCGGGACTGACGACGGTCGCCTGGCTGTCGATGCGGCTCACGCCGGCCCGCGTGCGGCGCGCGAACCATTTCGATTTCGCACCGATCATCGAGGTGGCCAAGCTCTTCGCCGGCATCTTCGTCACGATCACGCCCGCGATCGCGATGCTGCGGGCCGGTCGCGAGGGCGTGCTCGCGCCGCTGATCGCGACGATGACGCACGCCGACGGCACGCCACGCGATGCGCTGTACTTCTGGATGACCGGCGCCCTCTCGTCGTTCCTCGACAACGCGCCGACCTACCTAGTGTTCTTCAACCTCGCGGGAGGCGACGCCCACGTACTCATGGGCCCGCTCGCGACGACGCTCGTCGCGCTGTCGGCCGGTGCCGTGTTCATGGGCGCGAACACGTACATCGGCAATGCGCCGAACTTCATGGTGAAGGCGATCGCCGAATCGAGGGGCGTCAGGATGCCGAGCTTCTTCGGCTACCTCGGCTGGTCGGCCGCGGTCCTCGGCCCGGTGTACCTGCTGCTCACGTTCCTGTACTTCCACTGACCGGCCCCCGCGGGAACGCGGGCGCCCGTGCTTGCATCGAATGGACACACCACCCAGGATGCAAGCAATGAGCGCCCTTTCCAGATCGCTCGAGGCCGAGGACGACGCGGCTCTCGTGGCACGGGTCCAGCACGCCGACGCCGCGGCGTTCGCCGTGCTGATGCGCCGCTACAACCGCCGGCTCTACCGCACCGCGCGGGCGATTCTCAAGGACGACGGGGCGGCCGAGGACGCCGTGCAGGAGGGTTATCTCGCCGCATGGCGGCACGTCGGCTCGTTCCGTGGCGATGCCCGGATCGGCACGTGGCTCACGCGCATCGTCGTCAACCAGGCGCTGCAGGCGTTGCGCCGCAAGCGTCGCGAGCAGGTCGTCGTGCTGTTCGACGAGCGCTCCGCCGTGCCGGAAGGCAGTAACGACGCGGTCATGGAGTCGCCCGGGGTGGCCGATATGCCGGAGGACGCCATGGAGCGCACCGAAATGCGCCGCCTGATCGAGCGCAAGATCGATGCGCTGCCCGAAGCGTACCGCACCGTCTTCGTGCTCCGCGAGGTCGAGGACATGACGGTCGACGAGACGGCCGCCGCCCTCGGCATTCCGGCGCCTACGGTGAGGAGCCGCCTCTTTCGCGCCAAGGCGCGCCTTCGTGCGTCGCTGGCCGAGGAGCTCGACAGCGCAACGCAGGAGGTGTTCGGCTTCGACGGCGAGCGCTGCGATCGCATCGTCGAGGTCGTCCTGGCGCGCATCGCGCCGCTGCATCCAGGCGGCTGACGCACGCGTAAGTCAACCCGCAGTCCAACTTCCTTCGAGGAGCAACCATGAAGCACGTGCCTCTGGCGCTGGCGGCCGCCCTTTTCGCCGTCACCTCCGTCGTCTACGCCCAGTCGGCGGGACCCAACGATGCGCAGATCGCGGCGATCGTCGTCACCGCGAATCAGGTCGACATCGACGCGGGCAAGCTCGCCGAGTCGAAAGCCAGGCACAAGGACGTCAAGGCCTTCGGCAAGATGATGGTCACCGATCACACGGGCGTGAACAAGGCGGCGAAGGACCTCGTGACGAAGCTGCACGTCAAGCCCGAGGACAACCCGACGGCCGAAAGCCTGAAGAAGGGCGGGCAGGAGAACGTCGCGCACCTGAAGACGCTCAAGGGCGACGCCTTCGACAAGGCCTACATCGAACACGAGGTCGTCTACCACCAGCAGGTGATCGACGCGCTCGACAAGACGCTGATTCCGAGCGCGCAGAACGCGGAGCTGAAGGCGTTGCTCGTCAAGGTACGCCCGGCGTTCGTCGCGCACCTCGACCATGCGAAGCAGCTGCAGTCCGAGCTCGGGAAGTAGCGTGACGGGTCTGGCCGTCGGCGCGCGTGCGGCGGTGGTTCTCGCCGGTGCGCTGACGCTGCTCGGCGCCTGCGGCACGGCCGCGGCCGCGACCGTGCATACGGTCACGATCGACGGCTTCGCGTTCAAGCCGCCGAGCATCGTCGTCAAGGAGGGCGATACCGTCGAGTGGCGCAACGACGACCCGGTGCCGCACACGGCGACGGCGAAGGACGCCGGCCTCGATTCCGGCGAGATCGCCGCGGCTGGCCGCTACCGGTTCGTCGCGCGCAAGAAGGGACGCTTCGCGTACCTCTGCACGCTGCACCCGATCATGAAGGGCGAATTGATCGTCGAATAGGCGTCCTGGCGCAGTGCGAGCTCAGATCTTGACCTCGCGTCCTTCCCAGAACGGCGCCCGCAGCTCGCGCTTGAGCGTCTTGCCCGCCGCGTTGCGCGGGAAGTCGTCGCACAGCACGACGCGCTCGACGCGCTGGTATTGCGCGGCGACTCGCGCGTTGATCCAGTCGCGCAGCGCGTCCTCCGACACGGCGCTGCCGCCGCGCAATACGACGGCCGCCACCGGCGTCTCGCCCCACCGGGGATGCGGTGCGCCGAACACCGCCACCTCGCGCACCGCCGGATGCCGTGCCGCCACCTCCTCGATGTCGCGCGGGTACACCTTGATGCCGCCCGAGTCGATCATGTCCTTCTTGCGGTCGACGAGATAGAGATAGCCGTCGTCGTCGACGTAACCCAGGTCCCCGCTGTGCAACCACCCGCCACGCAGCGCCTGCCGGGTGTCCGCGTCGCGGCCGAAGTAGCCGTGCATCGTGATGGGACCGCGGCCGACGATCTCGCCGATCGTGTTCGCGGGCACGTCGCGGTCGTCGTCGTCGACGATCCGCAACTCGTAGAACGGCGGCGGCACGCCGACGCTGCCCGGCTTGCGCCGCACGTCGTCGCGATCGAGGATCGTCACCAGGCCTTCGGTCAACCCGTAGAGCTCGTGCAGGCGCCCGGGCAACAGCGCTTCGAGGCGGTCCTTCTGCTCGCGGTGCAATGGGGCGCCGAGCGACAGCAGCATCGCCAGCGACGCGAGGCGCGCGGGATCGAAGCCCGGCGCGTCGAGTATCGCGACGATCTGCGACGGCACCAGCATCGTGTGCGTCACCCGCTCGCGCGCGGCCGTCTCGATGAACGCCGCCGGATCGAAGGCACGGTGCGCGATGAACGTCGCGCCGAGCATGATCGCCGGGAGCGTCGTCACCATCGCGCCGTTGAACACGAGCGATCCCGAATGCAGCACGACCGATTCCGGTGTCATGCGCCACGCGTTGGCCATCAGCGAGGCGTACATCGCGCGGATGAAGTGCGTGTGCACGATGCCCTTCGGCGTTCCGGTCGTGCCGCTCGTGTACATGATCGTCATCACGTCGTCGCCGCCGACGGCGGCGTCGGGCGCACCGTCGTCGGTATCGTCGAGCCACCCGCCCATCCGCAACGTGTCGGCGTCGTCCATCCGATCGCCGTCGGCGAAGAGGACACGCGGCATCGACGAGCCGAGCGCCTCGCGGACCTCGTCGAGCGTGCTTGCGCGCGCTCGTGTCGACACGACGATCGCGGGCGCGGCGTCGCGCGTCAGCGACGCGACGCCGGCGGCGTTCAAAAGCGTCGACATCGGAACGATCGCTGCTCCCAGCTTCGCGCATGCGCCGTAGAGGCCCACGAGCGCGAGAGAGTTGCCGAGCAGGGTGCTGACGCGATCACCGCGCGCGACGCCGGACCGCGCCAGCGCGCTCGCGATACGGTTCGTGTAGCCGTCGAACGCGCGCCACGTGAGCCGGGCCTCGCCCGCGTCGGTCGGCGCGATCACGCCGACGTGGCTTCCGCGAAACCGCCCATTGCGCTCGAGCAGTTTGCCGAACGCGAGGCAGTCGTACGCGATGCGACAGCCGGTCGGGGGATTCGCCATGGCCGCCATGGTACCGGCAGCGCAGCATGCGTCCAATACGCGTCCGGCGTAGACTGCCGATATCGGGCAAAGCCGGCCCGACACGCCGAATTCAGGAGGAACCATGGATCGTTCCGGCAAGGCGGGAGGTGCGCGGTCGCGGCGCGTCTTCTTCCAACGAGCGGGGGCGCTCGGCGCCGGCGCGCTGCTCGGCGCGCCTTTTCGTGCGTTCGGCGAAACCGTCACGCTGCCGATCGGTAACGGCACCCGGCCGCTCGTCGCCTACCCGCAGAAGCGGCCGCTGATCGTCGTCACCAGCCGGCCGCCGCAACTCGAGACGCCGTTCGAGATTTTCGACGAAGGGGTCGTGACGCCGAACGACGCGTTCTTCGTGCGTTATCACCTCGCGGGCGTGCCGACGACGATCGACGTCGACAGCTATCGGATCGCGGTCAAGGGCAAGGTCGCCACGCCGCTGTCGCTTTCAGTGGCGGATCTGAAGCAGATGGACGCGGTCGAGTACTACGCGGTGAACCAGTGCTCCGGCAACAGCCGCGGCTTCTTCGAGCCGCGCGTCGCGGGCGGCCAGCTTGCAAACGGCGCGATGGGCAACGCGAAATGGCGCGGCGTGCCGCTCAAGGCCGTGCTCGCGCGGGCCGGCATCCAGGAGAGCGCGCGGCAGGTCACGTTCAACGGCCTCGATACGCCCGTGCTGCCGACGACACCCGACTTCGTCAAGGCGCTCGACGTCGATCACGCGATGGACGGCGAAGTGATGATCGCCTACGCGATGAACGGCGCCGATTTGCCGATGCTGAACGGCTATCCGGTGCGCCTCATCGTGCCCGGATGGTACGGCACGTACTGGATGAAGCATCTGACCGAGATCACCGCGATCGAGGGGACGCTCTCCGATTTCTGGATGTCGACCGCTTACCGGATTCCGGACAACGCCTGCGCGTGCGTGCCGCCCGGCGCGGCGCCTTCGAAGACGGTGCCGATCAACCGCTTCGACGTGCGCTCGTTCACGACGAGCCCGCGCGATGGCGCGAGCGTCGGCGCGAACGCGCCGTTCACGCTGCGCGGAATCGCGTTCGACGGGGGCTTCGGCATTCGCCACGTCGAGGTCTCGACCGACGGCGGGTCGACGTGGCGTTCCGCGTCGCTCGGACCCGACCTCGGCCGCTTCTCGTTTCGCGAATGGAAGACGACGGCGAGCGTTGGCGCGGGCGATCACGACATCAAGGTGCGCGCGATCAACGCGATCGGCAGCTCCCAGCCGTCCGAGCCGCTGTGGAATCCGGCCGGCTACATGCGCAACGTCGTCGAAACGACGCGCATCCGCGCCGCGTGAGGCACACGACCATGAGACTCCACCGAGCCCTCGCCTGCGCCGCGTCGGCAATGGCCCTCGTCACCGCCGCCTCCGTGTCGGCGTTGACGATCGAACTGCCGAAGGACACCGCGCAGCTCAAGGACGCGCCGGGCGTCGACGTCGCGCAACGCGCGTGCTCGATCTGCCATTCGCTCGACTACATCGCGATACAGCCTGCCGGAAGGCCGCAAGCCTTCTGGAAGGCCGAGGTCGAGAAGATGAAGAAGGTGTACGGAGCGTCGATTCCGGACGACCAGATCGAGCCGATCGCGCAGTACCTGACGCGCGCGTACGGCGACGGCAAGTAGAACGCCCGCGACAGCGCGTTTCAGGCGAACCTTCAGAGCCGATGCGACTGGTCGCGTAACGCGAGCAACGGCACGTCGCTTCGCGCGAGCAGCAGCGCCTTGAAGAGCTCGCCCATCTCCGACGGCGACAAGAGCTTCTGAACCGCGCTCGCTGCACGCAGGTAACGAGCGCTCTCGGGCGCACCGGCCTCGCGCAGCCGATCCAGAATCCCGCACCCGATCAGGAACGACGCCTGCGTCGTGAAGCCCGCGACGTGCAGCCCTGCGCGCTCGCCGGCTCGCGCGATCGCGGTGAAATCGACGTGGCTCGTCAGGTCGGAAAGTCCCGGCCACAGGAATGGGTCCGCGTGGACGCGATGCCGGTAATGGCCGACCAGCGTGCCGCCGCTTCGCTGCGGATGGTAATACTCGGCGCGCGGAAAACCGTAGTCGATCACGAGCAGCGCACCGGATGCGAGCCGCCGGCCGACCGTCGTCACGAGCGCCTCCGCCGCCGGATTCAGTTCACTCGCATAGTCGCCGTGCGCCGGATAGCGCTCGCGCGCCAGCGCCTCGACGCCCGCGTCGGCGAGCGGTTGCGCCCGCCACGCGAAGGCGCCGTCGCGCCACGTGACGCCGCGCTCGAGCCACGCACCTTCGCGCCGATCGACGAGGCGCGGCGGGATCGCGTCGAGCACCTCGTTCATCACGACCGCGCCGTCGATCGTCGCCGGCATCCGCTCGATCCAGTCGACGCGTTCGAGCATGCCGGGCAGACGAGCGGCGATCGTCGTGCGCTGTGCGTCGCGTAGCGTCGGGCTCACCTCGAGGATCCGATAGCGCGACGCCTGCGCGTCGGCCGCCGCAAGCGCCTCGAGCACGGATGCCGCCAGCGCGCCGCTTCCGGCGCCGAACTCGACGATCTCGCGATTGGCACTCGCATCGAGGATCGCCGCGATCTGGCGCGCGAGCGCAGCGCCGTACAGCGGTGAAAGCTCGGGACCCGTGACGAAGTCGCCGGCCTCGCCGAACTTGCGCGAGCCGGCAACGTAGTAGCCGAGGCCCGGTGCATAAAGCGCGAGCTCCATGTAGCGCGTAAACGGGATGGAGCCGCCCTCGCGCTCGATCGCCTCGCGGATGTGCGCGACGACGCGCGCGCTGTGCGCGCGTGCATCGGCGGCGGGCGCCGGAAGCGCACCCCTGCTCATCGACGCGCCGCCGCTGCGGCCGTTCGCGCCTGCGTGGCGTCTGTGCTAGATTGCCCCGGTCTCATCGAGAGGAACGTCCGTCGAGTCCCGCATGGGCCCCGGGCAGACGGTCCCGAGGACTCGCGTGGAAGGCAAGGTCGTGTTGATCACCGGTGGCGCCAAGCGGGTCGGAGCGACGATCTGCCGGCGCCTGCACCGCGCCGGTGCCTCGATCATGCTGCATTTTCGCGCATCGGCAGGCGAGGCGCGCCTGCTCCAGGCCGAGCTCAATCACGTGCGCCCGAATTCCGTCGCGCTGATCCAGGCCGATCTCCTCGACGTCGCGAAGTTGCCGTCGCTCGTCGAGCAGACGGTGCAGACGTTCGGCAGGCTCGACGCGCTCGTCAACAACGCGTCGACGTTCTACCAGACGGCGATCGGCGAGATCGCCATCGAGGACTGGAACGACCTGATCGGCGCGAACCTGCAGGCGCCGCTCTTCCTGTCGCAGGCCGCCGCGCCGGCGCTCAGGAAGGCGCAGGGCGCCATCGTCAACATCACCGACATCCACGCCGAGCGTCCGCTCAAGAGCTACGTCGTCTATTCGGTCGCCAAGGCGGGACTCGTTGGGCTCACGCGCTCGCTCGCGCGCGAGCTGGCACCCGACGTGCGCGTCAACGCGGTCGCGCCAGGCCCGATCCTCTGGCCCGACCAGGAGGTGTTCGACGAGCTCGCGCGCCAACGCATCATTTCGCACACCCCGCTCAAGCGCGAAGGGACGCCCGACGACATCGCGAAGGCGGTGCAGTACCTGCTGTGCGACGCGCCGTACGTCACCGGCGAGACGATCAACGTCGACGGCGGCCGGCACATCGCGCTTTGACGCCGTTTCAGGCGGGCGCGACCGTTTCGAGCGCGGTCACGGGGGCGCAGCCCTTCGCGGCGATCCGCGCGGCGAGCCGCTCGAGGTACGGATCGACGACGCCGTGCGTCGCGAGCGACACGCGCGTGCGCTCCAGGTAGTCGGCCGACGAGCCGAACGCGCCGCATGCGCGCGCGATCACGTCGGCCTGCGCGTCGATCGTCAGGTGTCCGGCATATTGCGCGTGCTGGCGCTTGACGACGAAGCCAAGCGCGACGACGCGCCGTCCTTCGGCTTCCGTGTACAGCCACCGCGGCGCGTACGCGCCGGTCACCATCTCGCGCCGCCACAAGAGATGCAGCTCGTCGAGCGCGGACGGCGACGGCAGCCGGTATGCGACACCGCGGCACGAGCCGCCGCGATCGAGCCCGAGCACGAGACCCGGCGCCCGCGGCGTACCGCGCGACGCGAGCGACCACAAACAGAAGCGGCGATGCAATCCGTGCACGGACGCGCGCCGCGCTTCGGCGAACGGAAACAGCGGATTCCACAGCAGCGACCCGTACGCGAACACCCACCAGCCGGCGCCTCTCGGCTTGTGCTGCAGCGTTTGCGCGAGCGACGCCGACAGCTGCACGTCGGTGAGCGCGTGCCCTTCGGCGAGCGCCTCGACGTAGACCTCGCGCATGCGGTTTTCTTCGAGATCGCGCCGCGAGAGGGTCATGACAGAGCCCTCGCGCGCATCGCTTCCCAATCGGGCGACCGGCGCGCGCTCATTCGAACGTTGCGGGATCCCGGACGAGCCTGCGCAACGCGACGTTGGCCTCGCGGCGCAGCGCGCCCTTCGTCTTGCCGTGCGCGCCGCCCTTGTGCAGCAGCGGCGATCGCGCGACGGGGTTGCGCGGCTTGAGCGAGTGTCGCTTCGCGCGCTTCACGGCAGGAACAGCGACTGCAGGTCGTTCAGGAAGCGACGACCGAGCGGCGTTGCGCGCAGCCGCTGCGGATCGGGGTCGAGCAGGCCGCGCCGCACCGCTTCGGCGATCGGCCGCGCGACGACGGCGAGGGGCAGTCCGGTTCGCTCGGCGAAGAGCGCCGCCGGCACGCCGTCCGCGAGTCGCAGTGCGTTCAGCATGAATTCGAACGGCAGGTCGCGCGCGCCGACGCGCGTCTCTTCCTGGATCGGCGTTCCGCCGGCAAGCTGCTCGAGATATTGCTTCGGCTGCCGGTAGCGGACCTGCCGCACGACGCGGTCCGGGAACGACAGCTTCGAGTGCGCGCCGGCGCCGACGCCGAGGTAGTCGCCGAAGCGCCAGTAGTTCACGTTGTGGCGGCACGCGAAACCCGGCTTCGCATGCGCCGACGTCTCGTAGTGCTCGTAGCCTGCGCGCGCCAGCATCGCGACGACCGCATCCTCGATGTCGGCGGCCGTTTCATCGTCGGGCAGCGAGGGCGGATCGCGGTGGAACAGCGTGTTGGGCTCGATCGTCAGGTGATAGAACGACAGGTGCGGCACGCCGA
Source organism: Casimicrobiaceae bacterium (assembly GCA_035455705.1). GTDB lineage: Bacteria > Pseudomonadota > Gammaproteobacteria > Burkholderiales > Casimicrobiaceae > VBCG01. The sequence goes on from DATIEN010000187.1 coordinate 20,257, forward strand.
ACGACAGCGCCTCGGCGGCGTCGCGGCGCGCCTCGTCGACGCTTTGGCCCGGCAACGCGAACATCAGGTCGAGATTCACGTTGCCGAAGATCATCAACGCCGATTCGATCGCGCGCCGCGCCTCGCCGGCATCGTGCACGCGGCCGAGCGCGCGCAACGCGCGATCATCGAAGCTCTGCACGCCGAGCGACAGCCGGTTGACGCCGGCCGCGAAGAAGCCCGCGAATTTGTCGCGCTCGAAGGTGCCCGGGTTCGCCTCGAGCGTGATCTCGGCGTCGGGCAGCAGCGGAAGCCGGGCGCGCAGCGCCGAGAGCAGGCGCTCGATCGCGCCTGCCGAGAAGAGGCTCGGCGTGCCGCCGCCGATGAACACGGAGCCGACCTTGCGCCCCCAGACGGAGGGCAGCGCCGCTTCGACGTCGGTGATCAGCGCCGACACGTACGCGGCTTCGGCGTCCTGCGGCGGCAGTGTCGCGGACGCCCCGCGCGCCGCGCGCCACTCGTGCGAGTTGAAGTCGCAGTACGGGCACTTCCGCAGGCACCACGGAATGTGCACGTAGAGCGCGAGCGGGGGCAGCGACGCGAAGCGCGGACCCGCGATCGAATTCGCATCGACGGCGATCGTCGCCGCTTCGGCCGTCATCGCTCGGGCTCGGACGATGCGAGACGCGCGATCAGCCGCCGCATCGCGTGGCCGCGATGCGAGAGCGCGTTCTTGCGCGCGAGCGGAAGCTCGGCACCCGTCAGCCCGCTCTCGGCATCCATGAAATGCGGGTCGTAGCCGAAGCCGCCACTACCGCGCGGCACGTCGACGATCGTGCCACGCCAGACCCCTTCTGCGATGATCGGCTCGGGATCGTCGGCGCGGCGCACCAGGGCGAGCACGCAGTAGTAGTGCGCGCGGCGGTCGGCGACGCCGTGCAGCGCGTCGACGAGTGCGCGGTTGTTGCGCGCATCGGATACCGGCTCGCCGGCGAAGCGGGCGCTGCGAACGCCCGGCGCGCCTCCGAGCGCATCGACACAGACGCCCGAGTCGTCGGCGAGCGCGGCCAGGTTGCTTAGCGCGCTCGCGTGCCGGGCCTTCGCGATGGCGTTCTCGATGAACGTGACGTGCGGTTCGTCGGCGGGCTCGATCCCGAGTTCGGCCTGCGCGACCACATCGATGCCGAGGGGTTCGAGGAGGCGCTTGAACTCGCGCAGCTTGCCGGCGTTGCCCGACGCCAGCACGATCTTTTCGATCATGTGGCGAGCGCCGCGCGCTGCGTCTCGTGCAGTTGCGCGATCCCCCGCCGGGCGAGCGTCAGCAGCGCGTCGCACTCGTCGCGCGAGAACGGCTTGCGCTCCGCGGTGCCCTGGACCTCGACGAAACCGCCGGCGCCGGTCATCACGACGTTCATGTCGGTGTCGCACGTCGAGTCCTCGGCGTAGTCGAGGTCCAGCAGCGCCGTCCCGTCCACGACGCCGACCGACACGGCGGCGACCAGGTCGCGCAACGGCTCGCCGCCGAGCGCGCGGCGCTCGCGGCACCACGCGACCGCGTCGGCGAGCGCGACGTAGGCGCCGCTGATCGACGCGCAGCGCGTGCCTCCGTCCGCCTGCAGGACGTCGCAGTCGATGCGGATCGTGCGTTCGCCGAGCGCTGCGAGATCGACCACGGCACGCAGCGACCGCCCGATCAGCCGCTGAATCTCCTGCGTGCGGCCCGATTGCCTGCCTTCGGCCGCCTCCCGTCGAACGCGGGTGTTCGTCGCACGCGGCAGCATCCCGTATTCGGCGGTGAGCCAGCCCTGTCCCTTCCCCTTCAGGAATAGCGGGACGCCCTCCTCGACGCTCGCCGTGCACAGCACGCGCGTCTGGCCCGCCTCGATGAGAACCGAGCCCTCGGCGTGCCGCGTGAAATGACGGGTGATGCGGACGGGACGCAGTTCAGCGACGCCGCGGCCGCCCGCGCGCGCGTGCGCCTTCGAGGTGGAATCGATGTTCGCGCTTCCCTTCTGCAGTAGCCGCTCATTATAAATCGCGCGCCTTCGCGCTTCGCATGACCGTCGCGGCGTCGATGGCGAGCGGGCGCGGCTTCCAGCCGGTCGCTCGAGCGAGCGAGGACGGGTCCACCTCGAGCGAGTCGACGAGGCGCGCGACCGCGTCGCGTTGCCCGGTCAACGCGCCGGCGACACGCAGCACCGATGAAGGTACGCTGAGGAGCCGCGGCGCGACGCCGAGCGCCTCAGCGATCGCGCGCACGAGCGAAGGCGTCGACATGCTCGGGACGTCGGCGACGAAATGCGTGCCGATCGCAGCCGTCGGCGCCGAGATCACCGCGTCCAACGCATCGAGCAGATGGTCGAGCGCGAGCAGCGAGCGCCGGTTGTCGATGCCGCCGAGCGGAAGGACGCGGCGCGCTGCGATCGCATCGACCAGTCGCCGGAAATTGCCGCGTGCGCCCGGCCCGCACACGAGCGGCAGGCGCAGGCTCGTTGCGATCATCGACGTGCCGCCCGCCACCTGCGCGAGCGTTCGCTCGGCGGCGAGCTTGCTGCGAGCGTAAGCGTCGCGCGGCGCGGGTGCATCGCCGGGGCGAAACGGCTTGCCGGGCGGCGTCGATTCGCCGTTCACCTTGGCCGTGCTCGCGAAGACGAAGCGGCGCACGCCGGCCGCGACGGCGGCGAGCGCGACGCGCTCCGTCATGTCGACATTGGCGAGCTTGTACGCGGCGTCGGCATCGGGTGCGGTTTCGCGCATCACGTGCGCCCGGCCCGCCAGATGGACCACGGCGAACGCGCCGGCGAACGCGCGCGCCAACACGTCGGCGTGCGCGTGGACGAGGTCGAGCGCGACGACGACGCCGCCGGATTCCCCGCCAGGTCGCGCATGCACGATCCGGCGCACCGGCTGCGCGCGCTCGGCGAGCCGGCGGCAATACGCGGCGCCGATGAAGCCATCCGCGCCGGTGACGGCAACGAGCGGAGGGGTCATCTCGGGCTTCCGGCAAACGCCGCTGCGCTCGCGCCGGAGCAGGCGCTCAGATCCACTTCCAGCCGTGCTTCGAAAAGAAACGAATGCCGCTCGCGACGAACCAGCGCGTGTGCTGCAACCCCTTGCGCGCGGCGCCTCCGCCGTGATGGACGACGCGAACGCTCGGCACGTACGCGGTCTGCGTCAGCTCGCGCAGCCGCATCGTCCAGTCGTAATCCTCGAAATACAGGAAGAAGCGCGGGTCGAAGCCGCCGCTGCGGTCGATCGCCTCGCGGCGCACGATCATGCAGGCGCCGGACATCAACGGCACGCCGATCGCGTCCTGCGGCGGCTCCGCGTCGACGATGTCGCGCATCTCGTAGCGCGCGAGCCGGCGTGCAAAAAGCCGTTGCACCAAGCGCGGCGCGAAGCCGCGCAGCATCAGGTCGAACACCGCCGGATAGCGCTTGCACGGGTACGCGGGGCGGCCATCGCCGTCCGTCACCGAAGGGGCGAGTGCGCCGACCTCGGGATGAACATCGAGCCAGCGGATGGCGTTCACGAGCGCATCCGCCGCGAGCTCCGCGTCGGGATTCAGCACGAGGTGATAGTCGGCGCCCGTTCCGTGCAGCACGAGGTTGTGCGCAGCGCCGAAGCCGATGTTCGCGTGACCGTGCAGGTACATCACGTGCACCTGCGACTCCGTGAAGCGCGCGCGGCCGAGCTCGATCACGCGTTCGGCGACGCCGCGGTCGCCGCTGTTGTCGATAAGCGCGAGATGCACGGTGCGCAGCACGTTCGCTTGCTGCGCGGCGGCGATCGCGATGGCGAGCGTGTCGAGCGTGCGCGTGAAGAGCGGCAGGTCGGGAAGGTACGTGACGATGCTGATCTGCAGCGACGACGGCAGCACGAAGCGGTTGGACCGGTGAGCGACCGAGGCGGGAGGTGGCGTTCGCGACCGCGACAGCATACATTGCGCGGCATCCGAACTTGCAATGGAAGGTCTCATGCCCGCCCCCGAATCCGTTCCCTCCGCTGCAGCAACGCCACAATCCGGTCACGACGACGAACCGCGCTACGCGGCGCAGGCGCTCGAATCGTATGCGGTCGCACTGCTCGAAGCCGCCGGCGCCGATGCGGACATCGCGCGCGATACCGCGTCGGTGCTGCTCGACGGAGACCTGATGGGCCACACGACGCACGGGCTCGCGCTCCTGCCCGGCTATCTGCAGGCGCTCGGCGACGGCAGCATGCGCAACGAAGGATCGCCGATCACGATCGCGTCGGCGCCGGCCGGCGAGACGTGGGACGGCCGGCGGCTGCCGGGACCCTGGCTCACGCTGCGCGCGCTCGCAACGGCGCAGCGGCTGGCGTCCACGCAGGGCGGCGGCAGCGTCGTGATCCGGCGCTCGCATCACATCGGCTGTCTCGCGTCCTACGCGAAGCGCGCCGCGGAATGCGGCATGATGGCGATCGTATGCTGCATCGATCCGGCGACGCACAGCGTGGCGCCGTTCGGGGCGGTGACGTCCGTGTTCACGCCGAACCCGCTCGCGGCCGGCATCCCGACGTCGCGCGAGCCGATCCTGCTCGACATCTCCGCCAGCTACACGACGAACGGCATGACGATGCGCCTCTACAAGCAAGGGCAGCGGTTGTCGCATCCGTGGGTGCAGGACGCCGCCGGCAATCCGACCGACGATCCCGCCGTCCTCTTCGGCGAGCCGCGCGGGACGCTGTTGCCGCTCGGCGGTCTCGATGCCGGTCACAAGGGCTTCGCGCTCGCGCTTCTGATCGAGGCGCTGACGGCGGGACTCGCCGCGCATGGCCGCGCCGATCCGCCCGAGGGCTGGGGCGCGAGCGTCTTCGTGCAGGTCCTCGATCCGTCGGCGTTCGGCGGACACGCCGCGTTCGCGCGCCAGATGGACTTTCTCGTCGACGCCTGCCACGCCGCGACACCGCGTCAGGGTGGCGCGCCGGTGCGCCTTCCGGGCGAGCGCGCACTGCGCCTGTACCGTGAGCAGCGCGCCAACGGCGTCGCGCTCTACGGCGAGATCATGCCGGCGCTCGCGCCGTGGGCGGCGAAGCTTCGCGTCGCGACTCCACCGCCGTTGTAGCGTCGCGACGTGCCGCGATGCGGCGACGGCGCGGCTCGCGCGTCGGCTACGTGCCTTTCCCTTGCGCCGCGGCCACCGCCTTCCTGGGATCGATCAGGTGGCGACGGCCGTCCGGCGTTTTTTCGGCGGTGTCGCGAATGATCGCGATCACCTGCGGCGGCGTGAGCTTCGGATTCACGGCCAGGATTTTGGCCGCAAGGTTGGCGACCTGAGGTGATGCCATCGACGTTCCCGATTCAGCCACCCTTTCGCCGCCCGGGATCACGCTGTCGACCTGGTAGCCGTTCGCGTCGACGATGACCGTCGGGCCGTAGCTCGTGAACGATGCCTCGTCGCCCGCCTTGTCGACGGCGCCGACCGTGATCAGGTTCGGCGCCGAGATGCCGGCCGGAATGTCCTCGGTGAACGAGGCGTCCTCGTTGCTGTTGCCCGCGGCGGTCACGAACAGGATGCCCGGCGCGCTCGCGAACGCCTTCGTGAGCGCGTCCTTCTGGATGTCGAAGTATTCGCGTGCGATCTTCTTGCGCTCGTCGGGCGTCTTGCCGACGTTGCAGAGCTCGAGCTGCTCCTCTTCTCCCTTGACCGAACCGCCCCAGCTCATGTTGACGACGCGCACCTCGTGCTCCTTGAAGAAGTCGACGTAGGCCTGCTGGTTCGCCGCATCGCGCAGCGCGAGCTCCTTCGTGGGACACGGATCGGGCAGCAGGTGCCAGTCGAACTCGATGCGTCCGACGACGACCCGCGCGTACGGGTTCCCCGCCAGCGTGATGCCGGCGACGTGCGTCCCATGCATCCAGTTGCCGGCGAGATCGAGCTCCTCGATCGCCGACTTGTATTGATCGGGCTTCAGCGTCGAAAGCCATTGCTTGACCTCGCTCGCCTCGGGACTGTCGACGTTCGAGCGCAGGTCGGAGAAGCCCTTGAGCCGCGATTTCATCTGCGGGATGCGGTCCTTGAGCTCCGCCGGAATCGGCTGCAGCGCACCTTCGGCGGGCTTCGTGAAACGGTCGAACGCGATCACGGCCGGCTTCGATCCGTCGTCCACGACACGCTGGCCGAAGAGCGACGTGTCGACGCCGCTGTCCCAGATGCCGACGTTGACGGTTGCGTAAGGCTTGCCGGGCGGCAGCACGACCTCGCGCGCGGCCCAGATGTCGGGCTTGTCGACACGATGAGCGGCAAGATAGGTGGTGTAGACGCCGACGAGCGTCGACTTGAGCGGCAGCGTCGCGACCAACCGGTACTTGGCGTTGACGACGGCCGGCGCGAGGTCGGAGGACAGCGCGCCGGCCTTTTCGGCCGTCGGTTGAATCACGTTGCGGACGTAGCCGAGCGTCAGCGCCTCGCTCATGATCTCCGCCGATGCCTTCGCCTCGCGCACTTCGTTCTGCACCACGTCGTAGCGCATCTGCGCAAGCTCGGCGGCAACGAGCCGCCCCGTTTCCTGCCCGTAGGCCTCCGACGCGCGGTCGCCCACCTTGCGCTGCGCGGCGATCATCGCGCGCAGCGCAAGACCGGACATCAGCTTGTCCGCCGGCTTGTCCTGCAGCGCGCGCACGCGCTCGGCGCGCTTCGACGCGCCGTCGAGATTGCCGTCCAGGTAATCGAGCAGCGCGAGCTCGCCCTCGAGCTCGCGCAACGTGGCGCGATCGTCGATCTCGTAACCGTCGAGCACCGACTGCGCGTCGCGGCGCACCGCGTCGGCGAAGCGCTTGAATTTCGCGTCGTCGCGGATCATGTCCTCGACGCTGCCTTCGACCCGATACGAGAAGCGCGGCAGGTCGGCCGCTTTTGCGATCTTCGGCTTTGCCTGCGCGAGCGCCGACGTCGCGACCAGCAGAAGGAGCGCCAGGAGGAGAGAGCCGTGGCGATTGACCACGAAGGGGCCTCCGTGAATGCGGGACGCGGCCGGCGGCCGCGCAAAGAGTCTGGCAGTGTAGCGAAGGCGCACCGCCGCCGCTCCCTTTGCGCGACGAGCCGCGTGCAGCAGCGACAGGACGCTTCGCAGCGCGACGCGGGGACCGCGCGACGCGTCAGCTGCCGGCGAGCGCGGCGCGCGCCGGCAGGATCGCCAGCAGCACCACTGCGATCCACGCCCAGACGGCGGGATCGCGAAGGATTTCGCGGGGAGTCGGGAAGGATCGGTTGGAATCGTGACTGCGTGTTTTCATCGTTTTGCGGCGGTGAATCGAAGCGGCGTGCCTTGCACTCGCCTCAGGATGGCTTGCGGGCAACGCACACGCGCGGAATGCCGGCGAGGTCGCGCAGGCTTCGCGGGTTCTCGAGGCCGGCGGCGTGCACGAGCGCGCGCACCGCCTCGGCCTGGTCGAAGCCGTGCTCGACGACGAGCGCACCGCCGGCGGCAAGACGCGCGGGAGCGCCCGCGACGACGACGCGCAACGCCGACAGACCGTCGGGACCGGCGCGAAGCGCGCCGTGCGGCTCGAAGCGCACGTCGCCTTCCGCCAGGTGCGGATCGCCGTCGGCCACGTACGGCGGGTTGCTCGCGATCACGTCGAACGCCCCGGCGAGCTCGTCGACGTGCTCGTACCAGTCGGATTGGAGCCAGCGCACGTTCGCAAGTTTCAGGCGCCCGGCGTTGCGCGCCGCGACGGCGAGGGCCGCGGCGGACCGATCGACGCCGAGCACGTCGGCGCGGGGGCGCTCGTGCGCGATGGCGAGCGCAATGGCGCCCGACCCGGTGCCGAGATCGAGCACCCGCCGCGGCCGTCCCGCGTCGAGCAAGTGCAGCGCGGCTTCGACGAGCGTTTCGGTCTCGGGACGCGGAATCAGCACCGAAGGGTCGACCGTCAGCGGCAAGCCGAAGAATTCGCGCGTGCCGGTGAGGTAGGCGACGGGCTCGCCGTCGCGGCGGCGCCGCGCCAGCGCGAAGAACGTTTCGACGTCGCGGGGCGCGATCCGATCGGTCGCATGGGCGGCGAGCCAGGCGCGGCCCACGCCGAGCACATGGGCGAGCAGGACCTGCGCGTCGAGCGGTGCAAGGCCTGCCTGCGCGAGCGCCTGACGCACCGTGAGCGCGTGCGCCGCCTGCGTCACCGCATCCTCGCGCGCAGACGTTCGCGACGGACAGGCGGCACCCAACGACCGCCCGTCACGCCTCCCACCGCGGCTGCCAGGCAACCTCGCGCACGCACTCGAACACGCGCACCGGCCGGCCGTAGTAGTGGCCCCAGCCGGCGTCGACGAGCCCCGTCTTGAGCAGCACGCGCTGCGACGCGGCGTTGTCCGGATGCGTGATGCCGAGGATCCGGTACAGGCCGAGCTCGCCGAAACCGTAACGGACGAGCGCGCGTGCGCCTTCCGTCGCGAAGCCGTGGCCCCAGGCGCCGTAGCGCAACCGGTAGCCGACTTCGACCTCGGTCGTTCCCGGGATGTACTTGAGCGCGAACCAGCCGACGAAATCCCGGTTGTCGCGGCGCACGGCACGCCAGGTGCCGAGGCCCGGATAGAGCTCGTACGAGCGCGGGATGCGCCGCAGCGCTTCGTCGATCTGCGCACGCGTCGAGACGCTGCCGCTGCCGATGTAGCGCATGACGCGGGGATCGGCATCGAGCTCGTGGAGCTCGTTGCCGTCGTCCGCCGTGATCTCCGAAAGTGCGAGGCGCTTCGTCCGGCACCAGTCCGGCTTCGCGGAATTCATGCTTCCGTCGCGAGCTCCGCCAGCTGCTCGGCCTGGAATTCCTGCGCCAGCGCGCCGATCAGCTCGTCGAGATCGCCCTGCATGATCGCGTCGATCTTGTAGAGCGTCAGGTTGATCCGGTGGTCGGTGACACGGCCCTGCGGGAAGTTGTACGTTCGGATGCGCTCGCTGCGATCGCCCGAGCCGATCAGGCTCTTCCGATGCGCGGCCTCCTTCTGCTGCCGCTCGCGGCGTTCCTTGTCGACGAGCCGCGATGCGAGCACCGCCATCGCCTGCGCGCGGTTGCGATGCTGCGAGCGGTCGTCCTGGCATTCGACGACGATGCCGGTCGGCAGGTGCGTGATGCGCACCGCCGAGTCGGTCTTGTTGATGTGCTGGCCGCCGGCGCCCGACGCGCGGAACGTGTCGATCCGGATGTCGGCGGGACTGATCGTGATATCGGCCACCGGGTCCGCTTCGGCAAGCACGGCAACCGTGCATGCGGACGTGTGGATGCGGCCCTGCGCCTCGGTCTCCGGCACGCGCTGCACGCGGTGCCCGCCCGATTCGAACTTGAGCTTCGCGTAGACCCCGTGTCCGACGATCCGCGCGACGATCTCGCGATAGCCGCCCAAATCCGAAGGCGATTCGGACACGATCTCGACCCGCCAGCCCTGCCGCTCGGCATAGCGCCCGTACATGCGGAACAGGTCGGCCGCGAAGAGCGCCGACTCGTCGCCGCCGGTACCGGCGCGGATCTCGACGAAAACGTTGCGCTCGTCGTTCGGATCCTTCGGCAGCAGCATCGCCTGCAGCTCGCCAGCGAGCGCCTCGATCCGCGCTTCGGCCGCGCCGCGCTCCTCGTCGGCATAGTCGCGCATCTGCGGATCGTGCGCGAGCTCGATCGCCGCGGCAAGATCGTCCTCGGCGCGCCGGAAGTCGTGGAAGCGCGCGACGACGGGCTCGATCTCGGCGCGCTCGCGCGAAAGCGCGCGGAAGCGGTCGAGGTCGCGTGTCGCGTCCTCGGAGGCGAGCAGCGCGTCGACCTCCATGAGCCGTGCGGAGAGCTGATCGAGCCTCGTGCGTAACGACGGTTTCATGCGGGTGCGATCGGGAATGCGAGGCAGCGCGCCGCGTTGGCGGCGCCGGCGCGTCGTCGGACGTCACGCGCGGACGCTCGCGCCTCGAGGCGAGGCGCGCGTTGGCGAGCGCAGCTACGTCTCGGCCGGCGGCTCGCCGCAGCCGTAGACGCGCGAGAACAGCGCGATCAGCTCGGCGCGCTCGGCGTCGCCGGCGGCATTGAGCGCGGCGAGCGGCGGATGCAGGAACTTGCTCGTGAGGCTTCTTGCGAGCGCCTCGAGCGCCGCCTCCGGCGCCGCGCCGGCGGCGAGCATGCGGCGTGCGCGATCGAGCTCGTGGTTGCGCAGCGCCTCGTGATGCGACGCGAGCGCGGCGATCGTCGGCACGACCGCGCGGCCTTGCAGCCAGCGCAGGAAGTGCGACGTCTGCTCGGCGATCATCTGCTCGGCCTGCAACACCGCCTCGCGGCGGATCGACAGGTTGTCCTTGACGATCTCGGCCAAGTCGTCGACGCTGTACAGGAACACGTCGTCGAGCTCCGCGGCCTCGGCCTCGACGTCGCGGGGCACGCCGAGATCGACGATCAGGATCGGCGCATGCTTGCGCTGCCGAACGACCCGCTCGAGCGTGCCCTTGCCGATGATCGGCAGCGTGCTCGCCGTGCAAGTGACGATCACGTCGAACTGCGCGAGCCGCTCCGTCAACTCCGTCAGCGTGATCGCGTCGGCGCCAAAGCGATGCGCGAGCTTGCTGCCGCGCTCCAGCGTGCGGTTCGCGACCGTGATCGAGTGCGGGTTGCGCGCGGCGAAATGCGTCGCCGTCAGCTCGATCATCTCGCCGGCGCCGACCAGCAGGAGCCGCTGCGTGTCGAGCGACGGAAAGATGCGCTCGGCGAGCTTGACGGCGGCGGCGGCCATCGAGATCGACGCGCTGCCGATGTCGGTCTGCGTGCGCACGTCCTTCGCGACCGCGAACGTGCGCTGGAAGAGTCGGTTCAGCACGAGGCCGAGCGAACCGGCCGCCTCGGCCTGCCGCACCGCCTGCTTCATCTGCCCGAGGATCTGCGGCTCGCCGAGGACCATCGAATCGAGCCCGCTCGCGACACGAAACGCGTGCGACACCGCACGATCGTTGTTCAGCGTATAGACGTAAGGCGCGAGCGAAGTGGCGGGCAGCGCGTGCGCCTGCTCGAGCCAGCGCGCCACGGGTGCCGGCTCGCCGCCGTGGAAGTAGACCTCGGTGCGGTTGCAGGTCGAAAGGATCGCCGCCTCCTTGACCATGCGCGCCGACGTGAGCTCGCGCAAGCCGGCCGACAACGCGTCCGGCGCGAACGCGACGCGCTCCCGGACGTCGAGGGGCGCCGTCGTGTGGTTGAGGCCGAGCGTGTAGAGGGACATGCGTGCCGATGGACCTCGAGGACCGGCCGCGAGTTGCGCCGGCCGTCACCGAGGTTCGCTCGAATTTTACCGCAGCCCTCGCGGGCCGATCGCCGCAAACCGTTGATTTGCGTCAACGAAAGTCATGCCTTCACGAACGCCTGGCGGCTCCCGAGCCAGCGCTCGAGATGCCGCGCCGCCGCCGCTGGGTTCGTTTGCAGCAGCGCGTCGGCCGCGTCCCGGGCCTGCTCGATCAGCGCAACGTCGCGCTCGAGGTCGGCGAAGCGCAACAGCGGCACGCCCGACTGCCGGGCGCCGAGGAATTCGCCGGGCCCGCGGATCGACAGGTCCTGCCGCGCGATCTCGAAGCCGTCGCTCGTCTCGTAGATCACCTTGAGCCGCTGCTTGGCGGTGTCCGTGAGCGGCTCCTCGAACAGGAGCACGCACGTGCTCTCCGCCGCGCCGCGACCGATGCGGCCA
>DATIEN010000188.1:0-6838 GCA_035455705.1 Casimicrobiaceae bacterium
AACCATCCGAAGGCGTTGTCGCTTGCCGCGACGGTCGCGTTCGAGCGCAGGGACTACGACCGCGCGATCGACGATTGGCGCAAGCTCAAGGCGCAAATGCCGCCGGGCGGCGACGATGCAAAGGAGATCGACGCGATGATCGCCGAAGCGGATGCCGCGCGGCAAGGCTCCGCGGCGGGCGCGACTGCCTCATCGGCGGCGGCGCCCGAATCGCAATCGCAGAAAGCTTCGGCTGCCGGGAGCGCGATCACGGGCCGCGTCACGATCGATCCGAAGCTGCAGGATCGCGTCGGCCCGAACGACACGCTGTTCGTCTTCGCGCGGGCAGTCAATGGTCCGCGCATACCGCTGGCGGTCGAGCGCACAGCGGCCGGCGCGTTCCCGCACGCGTTCACGCTCGACGATTCGATGGCGATGGCGACCGGGGCCACGCTCTCCAGGGCAGGCGACGTGATCGTCGAGGCGCGGATCTCGAAGAGCGGCAATGCGACGCCGGCGCCCGGCGATCTCGAGGGGAAGAGCGGTGTGATGAAGCCCGGCGCGCACGACGTCGCGATCGTGATCGACAACGTCGTGCGCTGACGCGTCGATCGATGTCCGACGACCTCCTGCTCGAAGCGCGCGGGCTTGCGGCGCAGCGCGGGTACGCGACGCTCTTCGCCGGCATCGCCTTCTCGCTTCGGCGCGGCCAGGCGCTCGTCGTGCAGGGACGAAACGGCAGCGGCAAGTCGACGCTCTTGCGGATCGCGGCCGGGTTGACGATGCCGAGCGCAGGGGAGATCCGCTGGCGCGGCCAGGCGATGCGTGCCTTCGATGCGCGCCTGCGCGAAGCGGTCGCTTTCCAGGGTCACGCGCCCGCGCTCAAGGACGAGCTCACCGCGTTCGAGAACCTGGATGCATGGACGTCGCTGCACGGCGCTGCGGTTTCGCGCGCGGCGATCGACGAGGCGCTCGATGCCGTCGCGCTTTCGCGCCGTCGGCGGCTGCCGGTGCGCGTGCTTTCCCAGGGTCAGCGGCGGCGCATCGGGCTCGCGCGGCTCGCGCTCTGCGATCGGGTGGTCTGGATCCTGGACGAGCCGCTGACCGCACTCGACGCCGAGGCGACGGACGTGCTCGGGCGCCTGCTCTCGCGGCATCTCGCGGCGAACGGCATCTGCATCGCGGCATCGCATCAGGCGCTGCCGCTCGAGGCCCGGCGAATGCAGCAGCTGTCGCTGGGCGAGGAAGCGTGAACGACGCCGACGCGCGGGCCTCGAGCGCGATCGCCTGGGCGCTCGCGCGCGACGTGCGGGTCGCGCTTCGCTCCAAGGGCGAGCTCGGCGTCCAGCTCCTGTTCTACGTTATCGTCGTATCGCTCTTTCCGCTGGCGACGTCGCCGTCGCGCGAGGTCCTCGCGACGATCGGGCCCGGCGTACTGTGGACGACGGCGCTGCTCGCGTCGCTGCTGGCGCTGCCGCGGCTCTTCGCAGCCGACTTTCACGACGGCACGCTCGAGCAGATAACGCTGTCGCCGCGGCCGCTCGCTGCGCTCGTTTCCGGAAAGATAGCGGCACATTGGCTCACGACGGGTCTGCCGGTCGTCGTGATGGCGCCCCTGCTCGGCGCGCAGTACGCGCTTGCCGCACCCGTGCTCGGTACGCTGACGGTGTCGCTGCTGCTGGGCACGCCGATCCTGTCGCTGCTCGGCGCGGTGGGCGCGGCGCTCACGCTCGGCGCACGCGGCGGAGGGAGCCTGCTCGCCCTGCTCGTGCTGCCCCTTTATGCGCCGGTGCTGATCTTCGGCGCGGGCGCCGTGGACGCGGCGCGAGCCGGCCTGTCGGCGGCGCCGCACCTGTCGCTGCTCGGCGCGGGATTGCTGCTTGCGCTCGTCGGGGTGCCGTTCGCCGCGTCGGCCGCCGTCAGGATCGCGATCGACTGAAGCTTCCGTTCGACGCTGCGTGGCGACCTTCATCGGCGCCTTCGGCTGCAGCCTGGGGAAGCCCGCCGCTCGCGTCGAAGCGTGCTCTTGGGCAATTTCCTTGAGCCCGCGCAAAATCTCGTCCGGCCGCCTGCGCGATGCTGTCGCGGCTCACGCGGACGAAGCCAAGCCACGCCCTGGGTCGGGCGAGCGGTAAAATGTCCTTCCGTCGATGCTGATCAACTGGTTCCGCCTCTCCTCGCCCGTCTCGTTCTATCCGATCGCCGGCGCATGGTCGTATGCGTTCGCCGTGCTCGCGGCGCTGCTCGCCGGCGTCGGTCTCGTGATCGGCCTCTGGATCGCGCCGACCGATGCGACGCAGGGCGATGCGTACCGGATCATCTTCATTCACGTGCCGACGGCCTGGATGGCGATGTTCATCTACGTGGTGATGGCCGGCTGGAGCGCGCTCGCGCTGGGGTTCAACACGCGGCTCTCGGCGATGATGGCGCAGGCTCTCGCTCCCACGGGCGCGATCATGGCCGGGCTGGCGTTGTGGACCGGCGCGTTCTGGGGACGGCCGACGTGGGGCACCTACTGGGCGTGGGACGCGCGCATGACGTCGACGTTGATCCTGCTGTTCCTCTACCTCGGGATCATCGCCCTGCGCTCGGCGATCGAGGACCCGCGTCGCGCCGATCGCGCGTGCGCGGTGCTCGCGATCGTCGGCGCCATTAACGTGCCGATCATCTATTTCTCGGTGCAATGGTGGAACACGCTGCACCAGGGATCGTCGATCAGCCTGACCGCCGCGCCGAGGATGGCGATGACGATGCTCGCCGGCATCCTCGTGATGACGGCCGCCGCATGGTGCTATGCAATCTCCGTCGTGCTCGCGCGCGTGCAGGCGATCATCGTCGAGCGCGAGCGCGGCGCGGGATGGCTCGAGTCGCTGATCGACTGGCGCGCGGAGAGCGGGCGCTGATGGCCGATTTTTTGAGAATGGGCGGCTACGCGTGGTACGTCTGGATGGCGTATGGCGCGGTGGCGCTCGCGCTGGTCGTCGAAATCGGCGCGGTGCGCGCGCGGCGCCGGCGCGCCTTCGACGAGCTGCGGATGTCGCTGGATCCCCCGGCTGCGCGTCGGATCGAGCGGGTGGAAGAGGCGCGATGAAGGGCCGCCACCGCCGCTTTCTCTGGATCGGCGCCGGCGTCGTCGCCGTCGGCGTGGCCGTCGCGCTCGTGCTGAACGCGTTCCAGTCGAACCTCGTGTTCTTCTTCACGCCGTCGCAGGTCGTCGCGCACGAGGCGCCGACGTCGCGGCCGTTCCGCATCGGCGGGCTGGTCGAGCAGGGAAGCCTGAAGCGCGACGCTGATTCGCTGACCGTGCATTTCCGCGTCACCGACACGGCGCAGACGATTCCCGTCACGTACACGGGGCTGCTGCCGGACCTCTTCAAGGAGGGCAAGGGCGTCGTCGCACAAGGCACGCTCGCGCCCGACGGATCGTTTCGCGCGACGGAGGTGCTCGCGAAGCATGACGAGAACTACATGCCGCCCGCCGCGAAGGATGCGATCGACCAGGCGCATCGCACGAAGGCGATGGCCATGCCGAGCATGAGGACCCCCGAGCCATGATCCCCGAAATCGGCCATTTCGCCCTGATCCTCGCGCTGCTCGTCGCGCTCGCACAGGGCGTCGTGCCGATGCTCGGCGCCGCGCGACGCGACGCCGCCTTGATGAGCATCGCCGTTCCGGCCGCGCGCACGCAGTTCGCGCTGGTCGCGCTCGCGTTCGCGTGCCTCGCTTACGCGTTCGTGACGAGCGATTTCTCGGTTGCCAACGTGGCCGAGCATTCGAACTCGCACCTGCCGGCCCGTTATCGCTTCGCCGCGACGTGGGGCTCGCACGAAGGCTCGCTGCTGTTGTGGTCGCTGATGCTCGCCGGATGGGGCTTCGCGGTGACGCTATTCTCGCGGCAGCTGCCGAAGACGCTGCGGGCGCGTGTGCTCGCGGTCATGGGTTGGGTCGCCGTCGGCTTCCTGTTGTTCCTGCTCGCGACGTCGAACCCGTTCGCGCGCCTGTCGCCTGCGGCCGCCGAAGGCAGCGACCTGAACCCGCTTTTGCAGGACCCCGGGATGGTCGTGCACCCGCCGATGCTCTACATGGGCTACGTCGGCTTCTCGGTCGCGTTTGCGTTCGCGATCGCGGCGCTGATCGGCGGCCGCCTCGACGCGGCGTGGGCGCGCTGGTCGCGGCCATGGACGACCGTCGCGTGGTCGTTCCTGACGATCGGCATCATGATGGGTAGCGTCTGGGCCTACTACGAGCTCGGCTGGGGCGGCTGGTGGTTCTGGGATCCCGTCGAGAACGCGTCGTTCATGCCCTGGCTCGTCGGCACGGCGCTGATCCATTCGCTGGCCGTGACCGAGAAGCGGGGGGCGTTCCGCAGCTGGACGGTACTGCTCGCGATCCTCGCGTTCTCGCTGTCGCTCGTCGGGACGTTCCTCGTACGCTCCGGCGTGCTCACGTCGGTGCACGCGTTCGCGACCGATCCCGCACGCGGCATTTTCATTCTGGCGTTCCTCGCGGTCGTCATCGGCGGCTCGCTCGCGCTCTATGCCGCGCGTGCAGGCGCCGTCGGCGCGGGCGGCGGATTCACAATGGTGTCGCGCGAGTCGATGCTCCTCGGCAACAACATCCTGCTCGTCGTCGCGATGGCGAGCGTGCTGCTCGGCACGCTCTATCCGCTGATGATCGACGCGCTTTCTCTCGGGAAGATCTCCGTCGGGCCGCCCTACTTCAACGCGATCTTCTACCCGCTCATGGCGCCCCTCGTGTTCCTGCTCGGCGTCGGGCCGATCGCCGCGTGGCGGCAGGCGCGCGTGCCGGATTTGTGGACGAAGCTTCGATTCGCCCTCTTCGCGTCGCTCGCGATGGCGGCGCTCGCGCCCTTCGCCATGGGCCGCTGGAAGCCGCTGGTGGCGCTCGGGCTTCTGATGGCGGCGTGGGTCGCCACGACGACGATCTCCGCGCTCGTGCAACGGCTGCGCAGCGCGCCGCAACGCGGCCTCGTCGACAAGCTGCGCGCGAACGCGCTCTCGTGGTACGGGATGCTGATCGCGCATTTCGGCGTTGCCGTCTTCATCGTCGGTGTCACGCTCGTCAAGGGCTACGAGGTCGAGCGCGACGTCCGCCTCGACGTCGGTCAAGGCATCGACGTCGCGGGCGAGACCTACACGTTCCGCGGCGTGGCCCCCCAGGCGGGGCCCAACTACGATGCGATCGTCGGCACGATCGACGTCTCGCGCAACGGCAGGCCGGTCACGACGCTGACGCCGCAAAAGCGGACGTTTCGCGCGTCCGGACAGGTGATGACCGAGGCCTCGATCGACTGGGGCGTCGGTGGCGATCGCTACGTCTCGCTGGGCGAGCCGGTGACCGACAAGGGTGCGGCGGGCGCGTGGAGCGTGCGCATATACGTGAAGCCCTTCGTCGACTGGATCTGGGGCGGTTGCGTCGTGATGGCGCTCGGCGGCTTCTGCGCGGTGGCCGACCGGCGCTACCGGCTCGCGGTGCGGCAGCGCTTCGGTGCCACGGTCGCGGCGATGAGAGGAGCTTGATGATGCAGCAGGCAACGATCGTCGATGCTCGCCAGCGAAGCGCGATGAAGGTGCTGCGCTGGTCGCTGCCGCTCGCGGTGTTCGCGGTCATCCTCGCTTTCCTGTTCGTCGGCTTGTACCGCGACCCGCGCGAGGTGCCCTCGCCGCTGATCGGCAAGCCGGCGCCCGCGTTTTCGCTCACCGAGCTGAACAAGCCCGATCAGCGACTCACGAACGTCGACATGCGCGGACAGGTGTGGCTGCTGAACGTCTGGGCGTCGTGGTGCGTGTCCTGCCGCGAGGAACATCCGCTGCTCGTCGCCCTTGCAAAGTCGAACGTCGTCCCGGTGATCGGGCTCGCGTACAAGGACAACCCCGCCGACGGCATCAAATGGCTCGCCTCGAACGGCGATCCGTACCGGACGTCGATCGTCGATCGCGACGGGCGCGTCGGCATCGACTTCGGTGTCTACGGCGTTCCCGAGACGTTCGTCATCGACAAGGTCGGCATCATCCGCTACAAGCAGATCGGCCCGCTCACTGCCGACGCGCTCGACGGGACGATCCTTCCGCTCGTGCGGAAACTGCAGCAATCGTGATGCGGCTTTTGGTTGCGGCGCTGTTGCTCGCCGCGACCGTGGCGTTCGCCGACGACGCGCTCGACGCGCGGCTCAAGGCCCTCGAAAGCGAGCTCCGCTGTCTCGTCTGCCAGAACCAGACGCTCGCCGAAAGCGAAGCGCCGCTCGCCGCCGACCTGCGCAAGGAAGTGCGCGAGCTCGCGCAATCCGGCAAAAGCGACGACGACATCCGCGCGTACCTCGTCGCCCGCTACGGTGACTTCGTTCTCTACAAGCCGCCGGTCGAGCCGGTGACGTACCTGCTATGGTTCGGCCCGTTTCTGCTGCTCGCCGGCGGCCTCGCGGTGTGGCTCGCGGTGCTGCGGCGTCGCGCGCGCATGCGTCCCGGCGTCGGGGACGACCCTGCGTCGGCTCCAAACGCCGACGCCGACGTCGCCCGGGCGCGAAAGCTGCTCGAGGACTGACGCGACTTTCGACGAGCGCCTGATGCCGTCCCCGATCATGCCCAACGCGATGACCAGCGTGTGGAACTGGCTGGGCCGGCGCAAGAGCGTCCCTGCCGAGCCGCCGACATCGCGCTTCCCGGTGGCGCGCGTGCGTCGCGTCTTCGAAGAATGCGCGAGCGGGGTCGGGGGCGAAGCGTCGGCGCGCTCGCGCGTCGCGATGCTCGCGACGGTCTACCGCGGCCTCGACGACGAGGGCAAGCGTGCCTACCTGACGCTGCTCGCCGAGCATCGCAACGGCACGCGCGCGATGACGCCG
>DATIEN010000189.1:0-15937 GCA_035455705.1 Casimicrobiaceae bacterium
CTTGAAGATGTCGTCGGCGCGACCCTGGTACCACAGGTAACCGTCTTCATCGCAGACCGCAACGTCGCCGGTCCGGCACCAGTCGCCGGTGTACTTCTTCCGCGTCGCTTCCGGATTGCCGAAATATTCGAGGAAGAAGATGGGGTCCGGCGTGCCGTCCGGCGCGACGCGATGAATCGCGACATCGCCGGGCTCGCCGCGCGGCACCTCGTTCCCCTCGTCGTCGAGGAGCGCGATCCGGTGCCCCGGGTAAGGCCGGCCCATCGAGCCCGGCTTCGCCGGCCACAGCGTGTGCGAGTTGCCGACGATGTAGTTCATCTCGGTCTGGCCGAACATCTCGTTGATCGTCACGCCGAGCGCGTCGCGCGCCCAGTCGAACACCGCGGTGCCGACGGCTTCGCCCGCGCTCATGATGCTGCGCAGGTTCACGTCGAAGACGTCGCGCGGCCGCGGGAACGCCTTCATTATCAGCTTGAGCGCCGTCGGGAACAGGAACGTGTTGCGGATCTGGTAGCGCTCGATCAGGCGGAACGCCCGCTCGGGATCGAAGCGGCCGCGATAGCCGACGATCGGCTGGCCGAAATAGAGCGCCGGAAGCAGCGCATCCATGAGACCGCCGGTCCATGCCCAGTCGGCGGGCGACCAGAAGAGATCGCCGGGTTGCGGATAGCCGTCGTGCGAATGCGTGAAGCCCGGAAGATTGCCGATCAGGCAGCGGTGCGGCATCAGCGCGCCCTTCGGTGGCCCCGTCGTCCCGCTCGTGTAGATCAGGATGGCGGGATCGTCGGCGCGCGTCGGCACGGGCTCGAAATGACGGGATCGGTTCGCGATCAGTGTCTCGTACGGCACGACGTCGTGCGCCGTCGCGCCTGCGACGCCGATCACCAGCGCAAGCTCGTTGCACCGCTCGCGGATCGGCAACAGGTTGGGCAGCGACTGCGGATCGACGAACACCGCCTTCGCCTCGCTGTTCAGGAGCCGGTACTCGAGGGCTTCGGGTCCGAACAGGAACGACAGCGGCACCGATACGGCGCCGAGCTGGTGCACGGCAAGGTGCGCGATCGCCGTTTCCGGACGTTGCGGAAGGATCAAGGCGACCCTGTCGCCGCGGCCGATGCCGTACGCGGCGAGCGCGTTCGACAACCGGTTCGCCTGCTGTGCCAGGTCACAGAACGTGTAGGCCGCGCGGGTTCCGTCCTCGTCTTCGAAGTACAGCGCGAAGCGGGAGCGGTCGGCCGCCCAGCGCGTGCAGCACGCGTGCGCGATGTTGAAATCGGCAGGCACGTCCCAGCGCCAGGACGCATGGATTTCCGCGTAACGATCGACGGCCGTCATCGCGCAAAGTATAACGGCGCGCCGCGCCACGTCGCGCCGCCGCGTTCGGATGCGCGATCCCAGCGCCGCTTCAGCGGCGCTGGCTCAGCGTCGACGGTCCGGTGACCGTGTTGGCACCGCTCGTCGCCGTCGCCGGCGGCTGGCGGTTCCCTTCCAGCGGCTCGATCGCCGTCCACACCCAGTCGGGTTGCTGTTCGATCAGGCGTCCGAAGCGCACGCGGTACTCCGCCTTGTCGGTGGAGACGAGGTACCGCTTCGCGGGCTGATACTCGACGGCTGGAACGATCAGCGACTGCACCATCGGCTCGCCGTCGCGCGCGCGCAGCGAGAGCAGCAACGCGCCGAAGCGCCGGCCATTGATCGTCGTGCCCTCGCCGTCGATCGAGTACTCCTCCGCGCTACCCTTGCGTTGCTCGTTCACGTCGACGGCCGAGATCGTGTCGGCGACGATGCCGAGGCCGATCTCCGCACGGTCCGCGGACGTGCGCTTCATGCGGCGGATGATGCCGAGCGTCCACCGGGGCTGGCCGTGCGGATGGATCGCGACCAGCGTGCCGAGCGTCACCGCGTTGGCGACCTGGATCGGGGCGACGAGCTTGAAGCCGGTCTGCGACACGTCCTTCGCTTCCCACGGCCCGCCGGGCGCGGCATGCGCGCCGATGCGGCGGCGCGCGATCTCGCGTCTTCGCGTCGGCTCGTCGCGGATGCGTCCGAACACGGCGAGGTCCATCGTGCTGTCGAAGCTCTCGCCGGTCGAGTCCACGATGTCGAGCGGCTGCCGCGCGTCCTCACGGAAGTAGCTCGCGATCTTCTGGAAGCCGACGATCGCGTCGACGCTTCCGCTGGTGGGGATGCGCTCGCCGCGGCGCGCGAACGGCCTGAACTCGGGATCGACCTGCGCCGCGAGCTTCGTGAACAGCGTCAGCTGCTCGCTGCGTCGCGGCGTCTTGGTCGACAGCGGATCGGCCTTGATCTTCTGCTCGAGCGTGACGACGTGCTGCATCATCACCGCGTGCAGCGGGCGCGTGTCGAGGAACAGCACGCCGCTTTCGAGCGGTCCCGGCTTTCGCCGCCGCAACCCTTCGCGTCCGGCCAGATCGACGAAGAACGCACTCGAGTTGTCGGTCTCGAGCGTGAGACGCAGCGGCGAGCACCAGTCATCGAGCTCGCCCCAGATGAACTCGACCTGGCGCGCCGTGAGGCTGCCGGCGCTCATCAGCTGCAGCACGAGCGCGCGCAGATATTCGTGCTCGATCGTCGTCGTCGCCGATTCCGCGAGCGTCACCATCTGTCGTTCGAATTGTCCCGAGCAGGCGAGCGACATGAGGCCGTGCAGTTCGCCCCATTTCGCGGGGATCCATTGCTCGTGACGGAAGAGCCGAACGCGCGCGTCGAGCGCGAGATGCACGACCTGCCGGCACACGAGTTCGGGCAGAAGCTCCTGCCAGCGCGAGCTCTGCGGACGCTCGACGATCTCGCGCGCGAACGATTGATACGTCGCGAGGAAGCTTTGCGTCAGCCGGAAGAGCGCCGTCCAGAGCTGGTTCTCGATGCGCGAGCTGCGGTTCGCGTGCTCGACATACTGCGCGACGAGCGCCTTGCGTTGCGTGACCGTCTCTGCGTCGACGAGAAAGACCGCGCGCAGCCGGTTCGGCGTGCGTGTGGTCGTCGGTCCCGCGACCCGGTCGAGCTCCGCGACGACGTCGGTGTGCACGGCGAGCGAGTCCCCGCCGGGAAGCGTCGACAGCCACCGGGTCGCCGACCGCACGTCCGACAGCGGATCCTTGCTCGACTTCCGAAATCCGAACATCGTGCGTCGTGGAGCGTCAGGTACAGCGGTGAATGGGCACTCGCATCGCTGCCGTCCGTCGGCATGTCGAGAGTGAGCGGGCTTGCGTCGTCGGCTCCGCGTGTTTTGGACGGCGAACGCTGCAAGTTTCGGACCGAAATTGCACCGCGGCCAACGGAACAGGCGCCGATTGCGCGAAATCGTGGTGGCACACATCCTGCATGAAGCCTCGCCGTGCAGCACAGCGCGCGGTGCTTCGATAACGAAGCCGCCGAAGGGAGCGTGTTGCGAAGCGTCGCCGTGCGTCCCGCATCGAATCGGGTCCGCATGAGCGCGAAGCGAAATGCAGGGGATTTAGGAAAATGGGCATTCTGATCGAGGCGCCTTCACGGCGACAGGACGCGGGCGGCACGCCGGCCAACGCACCGGCCATTGGCGCCGGCGAGCCGGCGGGCGCGCTGCACATTCGCGAAGTCGTGCGCATCACCGGATTGCGCCGCGAGCAGCTGTACATGTGGCAGCGACGCTATGGCTTCCCAGCGCCGCTGCGGGACGCGTTCGGCGATCGCGTCTATCCGGCGGACCAGGTCGCCCGGCTCAAGCTCATCAAGCAACTGCTGTCGGAAGGCTGGCGCGCCGGCGCGGTCGTCCCGCTCACTGACAGCGCGCTGCAATCGATGGTCGGGCTCGCCGTTGCGGAGCCCGCTCCGCTGCCACCGGAGATCTCGCACGCGCTGCGCCTGCTCGGCGAGCACCGGATCGGCGACTTGCAGAACCACTTGTCGAAGCTGCTCGTCGCCCAGGGACTGCGCAAGTTCCTCGAGCAGACGCTGATTCCGCTGAACGAGGCGGTGCACGAGCGCGTCGTGCGCGGCGAAATGCAAACGTACCAGGAGCTGCGCTTCTACGACCTCGTGCAGCGGCTGCTGCGCGACGTGGCGCGTCTCGGTCGGCCGACCCGCGACGCGCGTCAGTTGCTGCTCGCGACGCCGCCGAACGATCCGAACCCGCTCGGACTCGTGATCCTCGAGCTGCTGCTTTTCACCGAGGGCATTCACTGCCTGACCCTCGGCACCGGCGTGCCTGCGCAGGAAATCGCGGCGGCGGCCGATGCGTACAACGCGTCGATCGTCGTGCTGCTGTTCGACCGCGGCATCTCCGGCAAGATCGCCGGCCAGGAGATCCGCTCGCTGCGACGGGCGCTCGCCGACGACGTGCCGCTGATCGTGAGCGGCCGCGCAGTCAACCTTCTCGCCAAGCCGATCGAGCACGTGCAGGTGGCCGCCGACTTCAATTCGGTGATGGTGACGCTGCGCGCCCGCGGCATCGTTCCCGCCGCGCCGGTGACGCGCGTGCCCGACGTGCCGGACGGCGCCACGCAGACCGGGTAGAATCGGGTCGCGTGGAGACGCGCGACCCACCATCGTCACAGACCCGAGGCCTGCGCGCCACGCGCGCGGCGTGGCACGTCGTCGCGCTGTTGCTTGCGCTGGCGATCGCGTGGCTCGTGTTCGCGGCGTATCGCCAGCCGGACTTCATTCTCGATTTCGCCGGCGTCCGGCTTTGCTGACGACGTGCGGCGGAGACGGCTTTCGCTTCGCGGCGTCGCTCGCCTTAAGGCTCGTTCAGGAAGTCCTCGAGGCGGCGGCGGTCGCGTTTCGTCGGGCGCGCACTCGTCTTGCCAGCCATGACCGCGCGTTCGGCCCGCGCACGCTCGCGCGCCTTCGCGCTCTCCTCCGTTTCGCGGTACAGAAGCGCCGCCTGCGACGCCGGACCGCGCACGTCGCCGACGGCGAGCACGTCGACCTCGAACGCGAGATCGCGCTTGCGAATCGTGATGCGCATCGCGGTGCGGATCGGATGGGCGGGCTTCACCCGCTCGCCGTCGACGCGCACGTGACCCGTTTCGACCGCCTCCGCGGCGAGGCTGCGCGTGCGATAGAAGCGCGCCGCCCAGAGCCACTTGTCGAGGCGCACGCGGGTGTCGTGCCCCGAAGTCGGCCCGCATTCGGTCCGCCGCGTCATTCGCCCGCGCCACCCGCGTAACGGCGCATCCACTGCGCGACCGCGGTCGCGTCGGCGTAGCCTTCGGCGTCGAGCGCGTCGGCGACGCGCACCTGGTCGCCGGGCGGGCGGTTCTGCGACAGCTTGAACTTCGCCTCGAGCGCGCGAACGCGCAGGCGAAACGCGACGATCGCCCCAACGAGCGCATCGCGCTGCCGCTGCGGCATCGCGAATTGCCATGGCGCGTCGCGCGCCCCTTCGAATCGCTGCACGAGGGCGTCGAGGATCTGCCGCGTTTCCACCGGATCCTCGACCGTGTCCAGCGTACCGTGCACGTGGACGGCGGCGTAATTCCACGTGGGGACCGCTTTCGCCGGCTCTGCATACCAGGACGGCGATACGTACGCGTGCGGGCCGTGGAAGATCGCGACCGATGCGACGGTCGTCGCATGCTCCCAATGCGGATTCGCGCGCGCCATGTGTCCGAGCAGCGTCCCGTGCGGCTCGCAGTCGGGCACGAACAGAAGCGGAAGGTGCGAGACGAATGGCTCGGGCATTGCCGGCGTGACGAGCGTCGCGAACGGATAGTCGTGGATCAGCCGGGCGATGGCGACCCGATCGGACATCGTGAAATGCGACGGCGTATAGAGGCTCATGTCGACCTCGCAGCGATGAACGTCATCCTCGGGCATCGGCCGGCCGCGCGAAGAGCGCACGGGCCTCGGCCGCGCCGAACGTGTAGCGCCGGTTGCAGAACTCGCAGGTCACTTCGACGATGCCGCGTTCGGCCAGCGTCGCCTCGATCTCGTCGCGCCCGGCGATCCGCAGCGCGTTCGCGACGCGCCCCGCCGAGCAGCGGCAGGCGAAGCGGACCGGGCGTGGATCGAACATCCGGACATCGTCGCGTGGAAAGAGCGCGCGCAGCGCATCGGCGAAGCGCGGCGCATGCACGGCCTT
This sequence comes from Casimicrobiaceae bacterium, assembly GCA_035455705.1. Lineage (GTDB taxonomy): Bacteria > Pseudomonadota > Gammaproteobacteria > Burkholderiales > Casimicrobiaceae > VBCG01. The sequence goes on from DATIEN010000189.1 coordinate 6,086, forward strand.
CGCGATCGACGCGTCGATGCCGGCGACGAGACGCGGCCATGCGCGCGCCTCGTCGTCGCTGGCGTCGGGCAGGCGTTGCAGCAGAAGGCCGGCGACTTGCGTTCCCGTCGCGACGAGCCAGAGGCGGCTTCGCAACTGCTCCGACGTCGTGAGGTAATGCTCGATCGATGCGGCGACCGACGTGCCGTCGAGCGCGACGACACCCTGGTACAGCGTGCCGCTGTTGCGCTGGTCGAGCGTGATCGTGAGTCTTCCGTGGGCGGGGCCGCCGGCCAGCATCGCCAGGGACGGCTCGTGCGGCTGCGCGGCCACCCGCGCCTCGTTCCACTGCGCGGTGGCGCGAAGATCGAGTGCGTCGGTGCATTCGACGACGAGCAGGCGCACCGGTCCGTCACCGGACAACTGCACGACCAGGCTGCCGTCGAGCTTGAGGGTGGACGCGAGCAGCGCTGCCGCGGCAGAAAGCTCGGCGAGCACGCGCGCGAGTGCCGGCGGGTAGTCGTGCTGCGCGAGGATCGTGGCGCTCGTGGCGTCGAGGCGAATGAGCGATCCGCGCACGGACGCCCCGTCGACGACGAACGGCACGAGCGCGTCCGCGTCGCTGGCTTCGGTCGGCGTCCTGGGCAATGTCGTCAGGCCTGCGCAAGCGGCAGCGTGTAGATCGTCATCGGCAGCGCCGAGTTGCGGTCGAACTTGGCGCCGGCGTCGACGCCGATCCGCGCGACCGCCTCGGCGGTCTTCATCTGCGCATAGCGTGCGTGCATCGCGCCGAGCGCGAACTCGCGTCCGGAGCCCGCGGCCCAGAACTGCGTGTATTCGAAAACCTCCCGCATCGAGAAGACGCCGAAGATGCCGTTGCCGTTGGCGATGAGCGCCGTGATCTGCGTCGACTCGTAGGGGTCGTCCTCCTCCTCCTTGGGATTCAGGAAATGCTGCTCCTTCAGGATCGGGTGCAGTTTGCGGAAGGTCTCGAAGATCGCCGACTTGTTCGCGAAGTCGAGATCGCTGTGCTTCGCGAGCAGGCTCTCGAAGACGAGCTGGTGCGCGGCCGAGCCGCAGAGGCCGATGTACGTGTCGCCATAGCGCACGATCTTGTCGTAGGTGCGGTCGTGTTCGGCGGCGAGCCGCGTGTCGCCGAAAGTCGTCAGCGAATCGGCGGCGATGGCGACGGAGTCGCCCTTGCGGACGACGACGAGCGTGGTCATTCGGATTGGGAGAATCGAAAGCGCGCGATGTAACTTGTGCGTCGTTGGGGGCGCGCGGCGACGACAATTATACGATCGGGCACTCGACCGATCGGGTCGAAGTCGGCGGTATCGCCGACACGCGCCAGTTCGCGCTCGCCCACGACCAGAATTCGCGCACCGCGCCGACGTGCCCGGGCGGTGCAGGTTGACCGAGAAATCGCCATGCGGCGAGGAGCGCGGGCAGCGGCGTCCGCGGCAACGCGGTGGCCTGCGTCTGTTTCGACAGCTTGCGACCTCGCGCGTCCACGGCGACCGGCACGTGCAGGTAGCGCGGCGTCGGGAGCCGCAGCAGGCGCTGCAGCAGGATCTGCCGCGGCGTGGATGCAAGCAGGTCGGCGCCGCGGACGACGTCGGTGATCCGCTCTGCGCCGTCGTCGACGACGACGACGAGCTGATACGCGAAGAGCCCGTCGCTTCGCCGCACGATGAAGTCGCCGACGTCGACGTCGAGCCGCTGCTGCTGTTCGCCGAAGACGCGATCGACGAACGCGATCGGTTGCGCCGGGACACGCACCCGCACCGCCGCGCGGGAGACATCGCGATCGCCGATTCCGTTGCGGCACGTTCCCGCGTACACCCGTTCGCCGATCGCACTCGCGCGCCCGTCTGCGAGCACGCGTCGCGAGCAGATGCAGGGATACGCGGCGCGCTCCGCGAAAAGCGTCGCGAGCGCCGCCTCGTACGCGGGCGTGCGCGCCGACTGGCGCCACACGTCCCCGTCCCACTCGAAGCCGTAGCGTTCCAGCGCCGCGAGGATCGCGTCGGCGGCGCGTGGCCGTGCACGCGGCCCATCGACGTCCTCGATGCGCACGAGCCAACGGCCATCGTGACGACGCGCATCAGCGTAGCTCGCCATCGCCGCGACGAGCGAGCCGAAATGCAGCGGGCCGGTCGGGGAGGGAGCGAAGCGCCCCCGGTAACCGTGAACGGTAATCGGGTCGACCGGCGTTTAGTGCGACGCGAGCGCCGACGTCTGCACGGCGGCGACCGAGGAGCCGGCCTGGTAGCGCTTCATCGCGGCCACGACCGCCGTCGGATAATCGGGTTGCCCGACGCTTCCGTTGTAGCGGCCGAGCGCGCGGTAGAGATCGCCGTTTTCGACGTCGAGATAGTGACGCAGGATGGTGCAGCCGTAGCGCAGATTCGTCCTCAGCTGGAACAGGTTCTGGTCGGGCGAGCCGATCAGCCGCAGCCAGAACGGCATCACCTGCATGAAGCCGCGCGCGTCCGCCGACGAGATCGCGTACTTGCGGAAGTTGCTCTCGTGATGGATCACGCCGAGGACGAGTTGCGGATCTAGGCCGGCGCGAATCGCCTCGTAATGCACGGTCGCCAGGAACTCCGTGCGCGCCGCCGCGTCCGGAAGGCGGGCCGCGAGCTTCGGCGACATCTGCGCGATCCACGCGCGCACGTCGGCCTGTTCGGCGTAATGGCGCGGCACCGGGTTGTCGGCGACGGCACGCGAAAGGCCGCTCGCGACGGAGGGTGCGAGCGCCTCCTCGACCTGCGCGCCGGCGCGGGCCGCGAGCGGAGCGACGCACGCGAGCGCCGCGGCAACAATGCGCGCCGCGAAGCGCACCCGCGCCCAGGATAGGTACCTCTTCATCGATGTCCGATACGCTGTCGTAGAAACGCCAGAATGTCGGCGGTCGGAACTTTCGTGACCGCAGTTTCGCGCCGGGGCTGGTATTCGACGATACCTTCCGTAAGCCCGCGCTCGCCGATCGTCACCCGGTGCGGGATGCCGATCAGCTCGAGGTCAGCAAACATCACGCCAGGGCGTTCCCCGCGGTCGTCCAGCAACACCTCGACGCCGGCGGCCTCGAGGGCTTCGTGCACGCGGTCCGCCTCTTTTCGCACGATCTCGCTGCGATCGTAGCCGATCGGCGCAATCGCGACGGCGAACGGCGCCATCGTGGCCGGCCAGACGATGCCCCGTGCATCGTGGTTCTGCTCGATCGCCGCGGCGACGACGCGCGTCACCCCGATGCCGTAGCACCCCATCTGCACCACTTGCGGCTGCCCTTGCGCATCGAGGTACGTGGCGCCCATGGCCTTCGAGTAGACATCGCCCAGCGCGAAGACGTGGCCCACCTCGATGCCACGCACGATCGACAGCGTGCCCTTGCCGTCCGGCGAAGCGTCACCCTCGACGACATTGCGGATGTCGGCGACGAGATCCGGTTCGCGGCAGTCGCGCCCGAAGTTGACGCCGCGCAGGTGGTAGTCGGCTTCGTTCGCGCCGCAGACGAAGTCGCTCATGATGGCGACCGCCCGATCGGCGATGAGCGGCATGTCGTTCCGAATTCCGACAGGGCCGATGTAGCCCGGCCGGCACCCGGTCGCTTCGACGATCTCCGCTTCGCTCGCGAAGCGCCAGGCGCCGATGCCGGGCAGCTTGCCGATCTTTACTTCGTTGCCCATGTGATCGCCGCGCACCAGCAGCATCTGCACGCGATGCTGCGCGTGGATCAGCAGGCACTTGACCGTGCGCGCGAGCGGCAGGCCGAGCAGGTTCGCGACGTCCTCGCACGTCGACTTTCCGGGCGTCGGCACCCGTTGCAGCCTTTCGTGAGGCGCTGCGCGCAGCGCGCTCGGCGCGACGGCTTCCGCCTGCTCGACGTTCGCCGCATAGCCCGACGCGTCGCTGTACGCGATTGCATCCTCGCCCGATTCGGCGAGCACCTGGAACTCGTGCGAGGCGAAGCCGCCGATGGCGCCGGTATCCGCTTCGACGGCGCGAAACTCGAGGCCGAGGCGCGTGAAAATCCGCGCATACGCGTCGTACATCGCGCGGTACGACACCATCAGCGCGTCGCGGTCGACGTCGAACGAGTACGCGTCCTTCATCAGGAATTCGCGCCCGCGCATGACGCCGAAGCGCGGCCGTATCTCGTCGCGGAACTTGACCTGGATCTGGTAAAGATTGACCGGCAGCTGCCGATAGCTGCGGATGTCCTTGCGGACGATGTCCGTCACCACTTCCTCGTGCGTCGGACCGAACAGGAAGTCGCGCGCCTGGCGATCCTTGATCTTCAGCAGCAGCGGGCCGAACTTGTCCCAGCGCCCCGTTTCCTCCCACAATTCGGCCGGCAGGACGTGGGGCAGGTACGATTCGAGCGCACCTGCGCGGTTCATCTCCTCGCGGACGACCTGCTCGACCTTGCGCAGCGTGAGGAGCCCGAGCGGCAGCCACGAGTAGATGCCGGACGACACCTTCCTGATCATCCCGGCGCGCAGCATGAGCTTCTGGCTCACGACTTCGGCCTCGGCGGGCGCTTCCTTCAGCGTATTGAGATAGAACTTCGTCACGCGCATCGCGCGCTCGTCCTTCGGGTGATCGGCGGACCGGCGATTTTATCGTCCTTTGCCACGCGGGCCGTCGATCGGGTGCGAAAATCGCCGGCCATTCCATTCCCTTCGGTTTTCCGAATGTCAGTCGCCGAGCTCGACGATCCGCGTGCGTGGCCCCCGGCCGCGCCGCTTTGCGCGCCATTCGATTCGGCGGCGCGGGCGATCGCGGCCGACACGCAGGCGCAGGCCGATGCGTGCGATGCGCGCGTGCGGCGTTGGCTCGCCGACGCGTTGTCGCGCGGCGACGGCGATCGGTTGTCGCGTACGCTGGCCTGCGCACCGTCGCCTTCACTTGCACGGCACGTGCGCCGCCTGCTGACCGATGTCGAGCGCGACATCGGCTCGCCGCGCGACGCGCTCGGCGCGATGCTCTTCGCGATTCCGCTGATCGTCGTCGCCGCGCAGGACGCGGCGGCGCCGGCGGTCACCGTCGACGCGGTGCTGCGCGATGTCGATGCGATCGCGGCGATCCTGCGCGACGCGCGCGCGCTCGGCGGCTCGCAAGCCTTCGCGCTCGCCGACGCGCTCGTCGCGGCCGATGCGCTCGAACTCGATCGCTTGCCGATACTGCTCGGGTACGCCGCGCTGCATGAAGGCGTGCTTGCGCGGAAGGCGCTCGACCTGCCGCCGGCGCCGATGTCGATCGACGGCACGCAGGAGCGCGTGCACTTGCGCTTCCTGCCCGGCATCGTGTTGACCTCGCCCGGCGTCGATCCGCTCGGCGCGGAAGCGATCGCGCGCTTCGGCATGCCGCTTTCGCAAGCGCTCGCCCGCTCGCTCGCCGCTCCCGGCGTCACGCTGCTCGCGTTGCCGCGGCCGCCGCAACGGCTCGTCGCCGCCGTGCAGTCGGGGCGTGCGGCGCAGCGCGAAGCTTCGGCGCAGCTCTTCGCGAGCAACGCGATCCGGCGCATGCGAGCGTCGTACGGCGAGCCGACCGCGATCGTCAGCGCGCATCGCGCCGCGGACGCACCGGGCGGCGGCGAGTTGCGCTTGTCGCTATCGTCGCCGTTCGCGCCGCGGGCCGCCGAAGGGTTTCGCTGCCCGATGCAGACCTACGAAACCGTGCAGGAGGTCGCCGCGATGCTCGAAACGCTGCTGCGCGACTGCCGCGTCGCCCACGTGCGGATCATGCCCGGCGTGCACGGCGACATCGATCCGGTGACCGGCGGCCCGCTGTTCTTCAAGGATGTGGGCTCGCTCCATTGAGCGGTCTGCACGTTGGCCGCGCGCTCCGGTCCGCGACGCCTGACGCGGCCGATGCCGCTCACGTGCTCGGAGACCACCGGATCGCCGGTGTATTCGATGATGCCTGCCCCGGAGATGTTGGCGCGCAGCGTCTTCTCGGCGTGCACGACAACGTCGCCGACGCCGCTCACGTTGACCGTCGCATCGTCGGCGACCAGCCTTTCCGCCTGATAGGAGCCGGCTCCGGAAATCGAGACGAATTGCTGCTGGACGCGGCCGGCGAGCTTCGCATCGAGCGCGCCGGAGCCGCTGACGTGAAGCGACGTCGCCCGCAGATCGTCGATGGCGAGGCTCGCGCCGCCGGAGGCAGCGATGCGCAACGATGGCGTTTCGAGCTTTCCGGCGCGGATCTTCACGCTGCCGTTCGCGTCAATGACGTCGAGCGTGCGGAAGCGTAACGTAATGCGCGGCGTGCTCGGAGAGCGTCCGCCGAACAGCCGGTTCCACCAGCGCCGCCGATCTTCGGCACGCAGGCGCAGCCGGCCGTCGACGACGTCGGCGTCCACGCGCGCATACCGGGCCGCCTGCACGTCGATCGATTCGGCGTTCGACTGGACGAGCGTCACCTCGGCGCTGCCGCCGAGTTCGATGCGGTGGAACGGCGGAAGCGGCTCGTGCCGGGCGGCTTGTGCCCCGGGCTCGATCCCGATCCCGCGCGACAGCGTCCACCAGGCGCAAAGCGCGGCGACAAGAACGGCGGCGAGGATCAGCAATGGCAGCGTGAAGCGGGACATCGCGCGGAGGAAAGGAAGGCGTCGAGGTTGGATGCCGACATGGCGGTCGCCGGATTCATCCGTTGACAGTTGATTCCATTCAGAATACCGTATACAGAATGCACTAGAGGCGCTCGGCAAGACTACGACGGAGGAGCATTACCGTGGAACAACCCTCGCAACCGATCCGTGTCGTGATCGCGAAGGTCGGTCTCGACGGCCATGACCGGGGCGTCAAGATCGTCGCACGCACGCTTCGCGACGCCGGGATGGACGTGATCTACACCGGCTTGCACCGCACGCCCGATGAGGTCGTCGAAGCGGCCATCCAGGAAGACGTCGACGTCATCGGCGTCAGCATCCTTTCCGGCGCGCACATGACCGTGTTCCCGCGCCTCGTCGACCTGCTGAAGGAACGCAACGCCGACGACATCCTCGTCGTCGGCGGCGGCGTCATTCCCGACGAGGACCTGCCGAAGCTCAAGGCGATCGGCGTGCGCGAACTGCTGCTGCAGGATACGCCGCCCGCGCAGATCGTCGCGACGATCCGCCGCCTCGTCGCCGAGCGCGGACCGCGTTAGCGATCGCGAGGCCGGTATACCGCCGAGCGCCCGCACGCGCATCGCGGCCCTTCGACGAACTTCCCCGAACGACGATGACCCGCATGGAAGAGTGGTCCTTCCCGCCGCGCTACGACGCCGGCTACGTGCCCCCACACGATGCGCGCTACTGGTTCCCGGTGCGCGAGACGATGCCCGCGGGCGAGCGCGACGCCGCCATTCTCGAACGGTTGCGCGAGGTCACGCGCTACGCCCACGCGACGTCGCCGTTCTACCGCCGCAAATGGGAAGCCGCCGGCTTCCATCCCGACCATCTGCGCTCGCTCGAAGATTTCGAGGCAAAGGTGCCGGTGATCACGAAGCAGGACCTCCGCGAGGCGCAGGCACGCAAGCCGCCGTTCGGCGACTACCTCTGCATCGACGAGGATGAGGTCCATCACATCCACGGCACCTCCGGAACGACCGGCCGACCCACGGCGTTCGCGATCGGCCGCGGCGACTGGGACGCGATCGCGAACGCGCACGCGCGAATCATGTGGGGCATGGGGATCCGGCCGGGCGACACGGTGTTCGTCGCCGCGATCTTCAGCCTGTACATGGGCTCGTGGGGCGCGCTGGCCGGAGCCGAGCGACTGCGTGCGAAGGCCTTTCCTTTCGGCGCCGGTGCACCGGGCATGACGGCCCGCGCGGCGATGTGGCTCGATCTCGCGAAGCCCGCTGCGCTCTATGCGACGCCGTCGTTCGCGCTGCATCTGGCCGAAGTCGCGCGAAGCGAAGGCTACGATCCGCGCCGCTTCGGGCTGCGCACGATGTTCTTCTCGGGCGAGCCCGGCGCTTCGGTGCCAAGCGTTCGGGACCGGCTGATCGCCGCTTATGGCGCCGGCGTCATCGATTGCGGCTCGATGGCGGAGATGACGCCGTTCATGAACGTGTCGGGATCCGCCCAGACCGACGGCATGCTGTGCTGGCAGGACGTCGTCTACACCGAGGTCTGCGATCCGACGACGTACCTGCGGGTGTCGTATGGCCGGCGTGGCACGCCGGTCTACACGCACCTCGAGCGCACGTCGCAGCCGATGATCCGCCTCGCGTCGGGTGATCTCACGCTCTGGGAGGACGGGCCCAATCCGTGCGGTCGCACCTACCCGCGGCTGCCGCAAGGCATCTTCGGGCGCATCGACGACATGTTCACGGTCCGCGGCGAGAACGTGTATCCGAGCGAGGTCGACGCGGTGCTGAACCAGGTGCCGGGCTACGGCGGCGAGCATCGGATCGTCATCACGCGCGACGGCGCGATGGACGAGCTCGTCATTCGCATCGAGATCGCCGCCGAGCAGCACGCGCAGGGCGGGCACGCGGTGCTTCGCGACGAGGCCGCGCGCCGTTTGCAGAAGATGCTCGGCTTGCGCTCCAGGCTCGAGGTCGTCGCCCCCGGCACGTTCCCGCGCACGGACTTCAAGGCGCGGCGCGTGATCGACGACCGCGAGGTGTTTCGCGAGATGAACGCGCGGCTGGCGGCGAGCTGATCGTGGCCTACGTGCCGTCGCGCGAGCTCGAAGCGCGCGTACTCGAAGGTGACACGCGCGCGATCGCGCGCCTGCTCACGCGCGCCGAGAACGACGCACCGGAGGCGCGCGAAACGCTCGACGCGATGTTCGCCCATGCCGGCCGTGCGCACGTCGTCGGCATTACCGGCGTCCCGGGCAGCGGCAAGTCGACGCTCGTCGCGAAGCTCGCCGCGCAGGTGCGCAGGAGCGGCCGCAGGATCGCGATCGTCGCGATCGACCCGTCGAGCCCGTTTTCCGGCGGCGCCATCCTCGGCGACCGCATCCGGATGGGGGAACTCGCCGGCGATCGCGGCGTCTTCGTGCGCAGCATGGCGACGCGCGGTTCACTGGGCGGCCTCGCGAAGGGCACGCTCGAGGTGGTCGACGTCCTCGATGCGGCGGGATTCGACATCGTCGTCATCGAGACGGTCGGCGTCGGCCAGGACGAAGTCGAAATCGCGCGCGCGGCGCACACGATCGTCGTCGTGTCGGCGCCGGGACTCGGCGACGACATCCAGGCGATCAAGGCGGGCATATTGGAGATCGCGGACGTGCACGTCGTCAGCAAGTGCGACCGCCCCGATGCGAATCGCACGATCGTCGACCTGAAGACGATGCTGGCGCTCGGCCACACGCATCTCGACACGCAGCCGTGGAAGGGCGCGTTCGGCGATCCGAGTCCGAAAAGTGCGGCAACGGCCGCCGGGACGCACGCGGAAAAAAGCGGCGCCGAGCGCATTTTTCCCGCGGTGATCGCCACGAGCTCATTGAAGGACCAGGGCATCGCCGAGCTCGTCGAGGCGATCGAGCGCCACCGCGCGATGCTGGAGCGCACCGGCGAGATCGAAAGACGCCGGGCCGCGATTGCCGAGCGCCGCCTGCTCGCAGCGGCGGAAGGCCTGATGCACGAGGCATTCGCGCGTCATCGGCACGGCAAGGTGGCGCCGCTCATCGAACGGCTGCGCGCGCGCACGCTTTCGCCGCACTCGGCCGCGATGCGATTGCTGAGCGAACTGAATTTCGGAGGCAATGCATGAACGACACGACGAATCGCGCCACGAGCGCCGAAGGGCCGTCCCGAGAAGCTCGTCCGACCCCCTCGGCGGGCAGCGCAGCGGCGTCGGCCGCAAGCGCGGGGGAATCCATCGCTCGGCTGGCCACCGATGTCGAGGCGTGGGAACGCAAC
>DATIEN010000190.1:0-15344 GCA_035455705.1 Casimicrobiaceae bacterium
GGGCTCACGCCGCGGGCGCGCGTCGTCGCGGGAGCCGTCGCCGGCGTCGCGCCGCGGATCATGGGCATCGGCCCCTCGCCGGCGATGCGTAAAGTCCTTGCGCGGGCGAGGCTCGACCTCGCGCAGATGGACGTGATCGAGTTGAACGAAGCGTTCGCGGCACAGGCGCTGGCCGTCACGCGCGATCACGGCGTTGCCGACGACGACCCGCGCGTGAATCCGAACGGGGGGGGGATCGCGATCGGCCATCCGCTCGGCGCGAGCGGCGCGCGCCTCGTCACGACGGCGACGTACGAGCTGCAGCGCACCGGCGGCCGCTATGCCCTCTGCACGATGTGCATCGGTGTCGGCCAGGGCATTGCGCTCGTCATCGAGCGCGTGTGATCGGGTGCAGCCGAATATGTCCGATCCGCTGTTCACGACCGACGCGATGCGAGCGATCTTTTCTCCGCGGGCACGCCTTGCACGGATGCTCGAGTTCGAAGCGGCCCTCGCCCGCGCCGAGGCGAGCGTCGGCGTCATCCCGCAGGATGCGGCCGACGCGATCGCGGCGCATTGCGACGTCGCGCAGTTCGACGTCGGCGCGATCGATCGCGCCGCGCGCGACGCGGGCAACCTCGCGATCCCGCTCGTCGCCGCATTGACCCGCAACGTCGGGAAGACCGATGCGTCCGCCAGGGGCCACGTGCACTGGGGTGCGACGAGCCAGGATGCGATCGACACCGGCCTCGTGCTGCAGCTTCGCGACGCCCTCGCATTGATCGACGCCGATGTCGCGCGGCTGTCGCAGGCGCTCGCGCTGCACGCGCGGCGGCACGCGGCGACGATCCTTCCCGGGCGCACGTGGATGCAGCAGGCGCTGCCGACGACGCTCGGCGTGAAACTCGCGGCAACCGTGAGTGCGCTCGACCGGCATCGCGATCGCCTCGCGGCGCTTTGCGAGCGCGCCCTCGTGTTGCAGTTCGGCGGCGCGGTCGGGACGCTCGCGTCGCTGCACGAGCGCGGGCTCCACGTGAGCGAAGCGCTCGGCCGTGCGCTCCATCTCCGCGTCCCGGACATGCCGTGGCACACGCAACGCGATCGGATCTGCGAGATCGCGGCGACGCTCGGCATGCTGACGGCGACGCTCGGCAAGCTCGCACGCGACATCGCGCTGCTCGCGCAAACGGAAGTCGGGGAAGTCGACGAGCCGGCGGGACCGGGACGCGGGGGTTCGTCGACGATGCCGCAGAAGCGCAATCCGGTCGGCGCATCGATCGCGCTCGCAGCGGCGGTGCGCGTCCCGGGGCTCGTCGCCACGATCCTTTCTGCTGCGGTGCAGGAGCACGAGCGCGGCCTCGGCGACTGGCCCGCGGAATGGGAGGTGTTGCCGGAGATCGTCCAGCTCGCCGCCGGTGCCCTCGATGCGATGGCGGAAGTCGTGGAAGGGCTCGACGTGCATCCGCAACGCATGCGCGCGAACCTCGATGTCACGAAGGGATTGATCTTCGCCGAGGCCGTGCAGATGGCGCTCGCGCCGTCGATCGGCCGGGACGCCGCACATGCGCTCGTCGCGAGCGCCTGTCGGCGGGCGGTCGCGCAGGACGCGCATTTGCGCGACATTCTAGCAGCGGAGCCGAAAGTCACCGAAGTGCTCGACCGTGCTGAAATCGAGAGACTGTTCGACCCGGCCGGCTATCTCGGCATGAGCGGCGCATACGTCGAGCGTGCGCTCGCGCGGCATTTCCGACACGAGGATTGATCGCCATGCCGTTCGCGCAACTCTCCGGCGTTCGACTGCACTACCGGATCGACGGCGACGCAGCGTCCCCTGCGCTGCTGCTCTCCAATTCGCTCGGCACGACGCTTGACATGTGGGAGCCGCAGATGCGAGGGCTGGCCGCGCGCTTTCGCATCGTCCGCTACGACAGTCGCGGACACGGCCGCTCCGAGGTGACGCCCGGACCGTACACGATCGAGATGCTCGCCGGAGACGCGGTCGGCCTGCTCGACGCGCTGGCGATTCCGAGTGCGTACTTTTGCGGTCTATCGATGGGCGGCATGGTCGGCATGTGGCTCGGCGTCAACGCGCCCGAGCGCATCGATCGCCTGGTGCTCGCCAACACCGGCGCGAAGATCGGAACCGGTGAAATCTGGAACGCGCGGATCGACGCCGTGCGCAAGGGCGGCATGGCCGCGATCGCCTCCGCAGTGTTGGCGCGCTGGTTCCCGCCGCAGGACCTCGAGCAGCCGACGCCGATGATCGCGCAGCTGCGCGCGATGCTGGAGGCGACGTCGCCCGAGGGCTACGCCGCGTCGTGCGCGGCGGTTCGCGACATGGACCAGCGGCGAACGTTGCACCGCATCCGCGCCCCGACGCTCGTCATTGCCGGCGCCGAGGACCACGTGACGACGCCGGACGATGCGCGCTTCATCGTCGACGAGGTGCGCAACGCACGCTACGTCGAGTTGCAGGCGTCGCACCTGTCGAACATCCAGGCCGCGAGCGCCTTCACCCACGCGCTCGTGCAATTCCTCACCGGTCGCTTCTGACCCCGCTTTCCAACGACTCTCACTTCGACGAATGGACGAACGCGAACGCTACGACAAGGGACTCGGCGTGCGCCGCGCAGTGCTCGGCGACGCGCATGTCGACCGAACGCTGCAGAAGCGCAACGATTTCAACGAGGAGTTCCAGGCGCTGATCACGCGATACGCGTGGGGCGAGATCTGGACCCGGCCCGGGCTGCCGCGGCATACGCGGAGCCTCATCACGCTCGGGCTCATGGTCGCGCTCAACCGCCAGGACGAGTTCAAGCTGCATCTGCGCGCGGCCTTCAACAACGGCGTGACGCGCGACGAAATCCGCGAGGTGCTGATGCACTGCGCGATCTATGCCGGCGTCCCGGCGGCGAACTCCGCCTTCCATTGGGCGGAAGACGTGTTCGCGCAGATGGACGCACCGGGCTGAGTGCCGCTCGCGCGCCGGGCTCAATGCGCGTGAGGCGTCGGGTCGGGCAGCCGACGATGCAGCGGGAAGGGGGCCGTGGCGTGCCCGAGGCAGAAGTGGCCGACGAGCTTCCCCATTGCGCGCGCATTCTCGAGCGCCGCGTGGTTGCGCGCATCCAGCCTCGCCGCGGCCTCGGCCGCCGCGGCGCGCAGTCGAGATTCGTCGACGGTGAGCATGCGGCCGTGCTCGAGCACCATTCGGCCGCCGATCATCACGCTGTCGACCGCCGCGCCGTTTTCGGCGAAGACGAGCTGGAGCAGCGGCGCGCGCAGCGGCACGTAGTGGACGTGCCGAAGATCGACGAACACGACGTCCGCCGCAAAGCCGGGGTCGAGACGGCCGCCATGGCGGAGGCCGAGTGCCTTCGCGCTGCCGACGGTCGCCGCCCGGAACGCTTCTTCGACCGATAGCCACCGCGCCGGGTCGGGATCGGCGATGCGCGAAAGATAGGCGGCGAGTCGCAGCGCCTCGAACATGTTCTGCCCGTCGGACGTGTTCGTCGCATCGGTGCCGATTGCGAGGTTGAGCCCCGCGTCGAGCATCGCGCGCGCCGGCGCGACGCCGGAGCCGATGCGCAGGTTGCTCATCGGGTTGTGCACGACGCTCGCGCCGGCAGCGGCCAGGCGCGCGATGTCGTCGACGTCGATCCAGATGCCGTGCGCGGCGCTGAAATCGGGTCCGGTGAGGCCAAGCCGCCCGAGATGCGCGACCATGCTCTCGCCGTAGCGCTGCGCGGCGAGCACGGCCTGTGTCTTGGTCTCGGCGAGATGGGTTTGCAGCCCGACGTCGAATTCGCGCGCGAGTGCGGCGCACCCCGTCATGAACGCGTCGCTGCAATGCAGCGGAATCGTGGGTGCGATCGCAGGCCGCACGAAGTCCCGATCGAACGGCCAGTGTACGAACGTGTCGCGCGCCACGGCGAGGCTCGCGTCGGCCGTCGCCGTCGCAAGCCGGGACGCCTGCTCGCGCACGGATTCGGGAAGCGACTCGAGCAAGCCGGGCAGCGCCTGGTAGAGCGTGCGGTCGGCGAGCATCGGCGCAACGACAGCGCGAATGCCGCTCTCGCGATACGCGTCGGCGACGGCCTCGAGACCTTCGCGCGATGGCGCGGGTATTTCGACGAAGAGGTCATAGCAGGCGGTGCAGCCTTTGCGAATGAGCTCCACCGCGGACAACGTCGCGGTCAAACGCTTGTCGGCGATCGTGCGGCTCCCGCCGATCGCGCCGCTCGCACTCAGGAAGACCTCGAGCGGGACGCGATCCTCGACGAGCCCCTTCGCGAGCGCGCCGTGGCCATGCGTATGCCCGTTGACGAGTCCCGGCATCAGCAAACGGTCCGACGCGTCGACGACGCGATGATGCGCGGGATCGATGCGGCCGGATGGCTCGATCGCAGCGATCATGCCGTCCTCGACCAGCATGTCGGCGCGCTCGCAGCTTTGCAGGTTGCCGCGCAGCACGCGGCCGCCGCGAATCAGACACGAACGTTCTTCCACTTGGCGGTCCTCCTCGTCAGGCGTTCCGGGATGGATCGATCGTCATGCCGGTCACCCGACCGATTTCACGCCGCCTCCGCCTCGCTCGTCCGCGCCATGTGCCGGCCGAGCTCGTAGCGGTCGGCGTGCGCACGATCGACCTCGTGCACGATGCGTCCGCCGGACATCACGACGATCCGGTCGGCGAGTTCGAGCACCTCGTCCAAATCCTCGCTGACGAGCAGCACGGCGACGCCGCGGTCGCGCGCGTTCGCGATCCGGTTGCGGATCTCGGCGGCGGCCGCCGCATCGAGCCCGAAGCAGGGGTTCTGCAGGATCAGCAGCCGCACGTCCTCGGAAAGCTCGCGCGCAAGCACCGTGCGCTGCACGTTGCCGCCCGACAGGCTGTCGATCCGCGCAAGCGGCGACGACGTTCGAATCCGGTAGCGCGCGATCAGCTCTTCGGCGAAACGGCGAAGCGCGCCCCGGCGCAACCAGCCGTGCCAGGCGATCGGCGGCCGATCGTAACGGCGCAGCGCGAGGTTGGCCATGACCGAAAGCGAGCGCACGCAGTCGTTCGCGAGCGGCTCCTCGGTCAGCAGGTAGACGCCGAGCCGCTGCATCTCCGCGCGGGTGCAGTGATAAGGCTTCCCCGCGATCAGCACGCTGCCTCCTTCGGGCTCGCGCTGTCCGGCGAGCACTTCGACGAGCTGCTTCTGGCCGTTCCCCGATACACCGGCGATGGCGAGGATCTCGTTTCGATGCACGGTGAACGAGGTGTCGGCGACGGCGAGCGTCCCGCGATCGCCGAGCGCCGACAGACGCCGCACCTCGCAGTACGCCCGATCCGGCGGTGGCGTCGCTTCGCGGGCGGCGGTCACGGCGTCGCGCACCGGCTTCGCGATCGCCGAGGCGCCGAACATCCGCTGCGCGAGCTCGTCGATGCTCGTCGACGCGACGTCGGTCGTCGCCAGGATTCGGCCGGCACGCATGATCGTGACGTCCTGCGCGAATCGCATCACTTCGCGCAGCTTGTGGGTGATGAGGACCACGGTGAGCGCGCCGCGCTCGGCGAGGCCGCGCATCTCCCCGAGCACCTGATCGGCCTCGCCGGGGGTGAGCACGGACGTCGGCTCGTCGAGCACCAGGAAGCGGCGGCCGAGGTAGAGTTGCTTCAGGATCTCGAGCTTCTGCTTTTCGCCGGCCGAGAGCGTCGCGACCGGATGCGCGGGATCGAGGCGAAACGGCATCGCACGCATGAACCCGGACAGCGCGCGGTGCTCGACCTTCCAGTCGATCGCGGCCGGGATTCGTGCGCGTCCGAGGACGAGATTCTCGGCGACGCTCATTTGCGACACGAGCGTGAAATGCTGGTAGACCATGCCGAGACCGAGCGCGCGCGACTGCTGGGGCGTGCGGATGTCGTGCTCGTTGCCGTCGACGAGAATGGCGCCGCCGTCGGCGCGGTAATAGCCCATCACGCACTTGACGAGTGTGCTCTTTCCCGCGCCGTTCTCGCCGAGCAGCGCATGCACGCGGCCCGATGCGAAGCGAACCGTGGCGTCGCACAGCGCCTGCACGGCGCCGAAACGCTTCGAGAGCGCCCGCACCTCGACGCAAGGGGGCGCGGCGCCTTGGTCGCTCATCTCGAGATCGACAATTCGCTCGGCGCGCCGGCGAGCGCGTGGCGCGGCGACGAGCTGTAGATCAACAGTGCCAGCGTGAGCACGTACGGCGCTGCGCTGTACAGGTAATAGCCGGCGGTGACGCCGACGGTCTGCAGCGCCGGCCCCAGCGCCGAGGCGCCGCCGAACAGCAGCGAAGCGTAGAGGCAGCGCAGCGGATTCCAGCGCGCGAAGATCACGAGCGCGATCGCCATCAGCCCCTGCCCGCTCGACAGGGCCTCGTTCCAGTTGCCCGGATAGTAGAGGGACAGGAAGGCACCGCCGATGCCACCGAGGAATCCGCCGCACATCGTCGCGAGCGTGCGTATCGCGTTCACCGAATAGCCGAGCGCACGCGCCGCGTCCGCGCTTTCGCCGGCCATGCGCAACAGCAGGCCCCAGCGCGTGTTGGCAAGCGCGAAGCGCATCAGGACCGCGAGCAGGATTCCGATCAGGAACAGCGGAGACAACTCGAGCGCCGCTCGCACCGCCGGCTGGTGACTCCAGAAGCCAAGCGGCAGCGCCGGCAGCATCGCGGCGCGCGGCGCGATGAACGGCTTGCCGAGATAGAACGCGAGCCCCATGCCGAACAGGAACAGCGCGATGCCGACGGCGATGTCGTTGACGTGCGGCAGGTTGCAGATGGCCGCGTGCAGAAGGCCGAGCAGCGCGCCGGCGACGCCCGCGGCGAGAACGCCGAGCCACGGCGAGCCGGTAAGGCTTCCCGCCGCGAACCCGCTCATGGCACCCATCAGCAGCACGCCCTCGAGCCCGAGGTTCACGCGGCCGCTCTTCTCCGTCAGCACTTCGCCGAGGCTCACGTACAGGTACGGCGTGGACACGCGCAGCGCGCCACCGACGATCGCGAGCGCGACGCCCAGCCAGCCGATGCCGTCCGCGTCCGTCATCTCGATCGCGCGAAGCCCGCGATGCGTCCGGCGAATGCGTTGCTCGCGAGGAAGCACAGGAAGATGAAGCCCTGCAGCACCTGCGTGGTCGCGTCCGGCATGCCGAAGCGCCGCTGCAGCAAGCCGCCGCTCGCCGCGATGCCGCCGACGAGGAGCGCCACCGGAACGATCGCCAACGGATTCTGCCGAGCAAGGAACGCGACCAGGATGCCGGTGTAGCCGAAGCCGACGATCAGCGACTCGCTCGCCGCGCCGTGAACGGCAAGGACCTCGATGCCGCCGGCGAGCCCGGCGGCGCCGCCGCCGATGACGCAGGCGAGGATCAGCAGGCGCCCGATCGGAAGGCCCGCGACCTGTGCCGCGCGGCGGTTGCCGCCGAGGATGTCCATCGAAAAGCCGAGCGTCGTGTGGCGAAGCACGACAAAGAGGACGATGCAAAGCGACACGCCGATCACGAGCCCCCAGTGCACCGACCAGCCCGGGATCGATCCGATGCCGAACGCCGGGGGCACGGCCCAGCTCGTCGCCTTCAGCGTCTGCGAGAAGTCACGGAACGGTCCGCTGATCAGATGATTGAAGAGCGCGACCGCGATGTAGTTGAGGAGCAGGCTCGAGATCGTCTCGTTCACGCCCCGCCCGTGCTTGAGCGCGCCGACAGCGGCGATCCAGACGGCGCCCACGCACGCCGCGCCGAGCAACGCGACGACCGCTCCCACCGGGCCGGGCGCGCCGGCGACGGCCGTCCCGCACAGCACCGCGGCGAGACCGCCCAGCACGAGCGCGCCTTCGCCGCCGATGACGAGCAGGCCCACGCGTGCCGGAAGCGCCGTGCAGAGCGCCGTGAGAATGATCGGCGACGCCTGCGTCAGCGCGCTTTCGATCGAGAAGCGCGTGCCGAAACCGCCGACGTACAGCGCCTTGTAGACCTCGATCGGATCGTGGCCGCCGAGCGCGACGAAAAGTCCGAACAACAGCAGCGCCACGGCGATGGCGCCGAGCGACAGGCACGCCGATTCGACCGCGCCGTCGCAGGACGGCAGCGCGAAGAGGCTGAACCGGCGGCCCGACGGCGCCGCCGGCGACTGCGTCAGAGGCGGAGCTTCGACGGCGCTATCGGAAGGCGCTGGCATGCGGCGTGGACCATGTCAGCGGCCGGGTGCGTCGAGGCGAGCCTCCCCGACCGCATGCATTTCACTTCAATCCCGTTTCGCCGATGGCGCCTTCGACGAGCCACTTCACGTTCACCTTGAACTCGTTGTCGGTGTTCGAGATCACCTGTCCCGGCGCGAGCACCTGCTTGCCCTCGTTGTCCTTGAGCGGACCCTTGTAGAGCCTGAGCGTGTCGTCGACGAAGCCCTGACGTGCCTTCAGGACTTCCTGGCGCACGTTCTCCGGTACCGACTTGCCGAACGGGCTGATCGCGACCATGCCGTCCTTGAAGCCGCCGCGCAGCAGATTCGGATACGTGCCGCCCGTCTGCCAGGCGTGGATGAAGTCGCCGGCCTTCGCCCAGTTCCATTCGGCACCGGTCAGGAAGCCGTTTGGCGCGAGCGCGGAAAGGTCGGTGTGGTAGCCGCAGCTGTAGATGCCGCGGCGCTCGGCGGTCTCGATCGACACCTTGGGCCCGTCGACGTCGGCGATGATCACGTCGACACCCTGGTCGGCGAGCGCGTTGACCGCCTGCGCTTCCTTGACCGGATTGTCCCAGTCGCCGGTGATCACGACGCGGCACGTGGCGTCGGGCCGCACCGACCGCGCGCCGAGCACGAAGCCGTTGCAGTTGTTGAAGATGAAGAACAGCGGCTTCGAGCCGATGAAGCCCAGCTTGCCCGTCTTCGTCATCCGACCCGCGGCGATCCCGCACAGGTAATGCGGTTCTTCCATGTAGCCGCGGTAGCCGATCGCGTTCTTCGGATCGCCTTCCTTCCACAGCGCGCCGCCGTGGATGAAGAGGACGTCCGGGTATTTCGCTGCGAGCTTCAGCACGAACGGCCAGTAGCCGAACGACGTCGCGACGATGCCCTTGCAGCCGTCGACCTGGATCATGCTTTCCATCACGCGCTCGCATTGCGCGGTCTCGGGCACGCGTTCCTGCTCCTCGACGGTCACGCCGGGCATCTGGGCGAGCTTCTTCGCGGCGACCGCGAACGACTGGTTGAAGCCGTAGTCGTCGCGCGACGCCGAATACAGGAACCCGACCTTGATCGGCTTTGCGTCCGCCGCGCGCGCGAGCGAGCCCAACGGACCGAAGAGGGCGGCGACCGCGGCGAGGTTGGCTCCGCGAATCAGTAGCTCGCGGCGGCTGGTCGAATCGACGTTCGAGGACTTCATCGGCACTCCCTTTTGGAATGGATGGTTGCGCGGGCTTGGCGGTCGCCGACGCGCTTAAAAAGCGGCATTGTCCATCACGCCGGCCGGGAACGCGAGGTCAGCGCCGGCTGCTCTTGCCGAGCAGCGATCCCATCACCCCGCGCACGATGGCGCGACCGATCGACGAGCCGACGCTGCGCACCGCGCTCTTCGCCATCGCCTCGACGAGGCTGTCCTTGCGGCCGCTGCCCTTCATGAGTCCACCGACCGAATCGGCGATCGAGCCGACGATGCCGCCGCCCGCCGTCGGCGTGCCGATCGTCGGCGGCGACGCCGACGCGCCGACCCGGCCGGCGAGCTTCTCGTACGCCGATTCGCGGTCCACCGTCTTCTCGTAAACGCCGTTGACGGGCGAACCGTCGATCACCGCCTTGCGCTCGTCGGCCGTGATCGGCCCGATGCGCGATGCAGGCGGCAGCACGAACGCGCGCTCCACGATGCTCGGCCGGCCTTTCTCGTCGAGAAACGAGATGAGCGCCTCGCCGACGCCCAGCTCGGTGATCGCCTTCTCGGTGTCGACCTCCGGGTTGGCGCGCATCGTCGACGCCGCGGACTTGACCGCCTTCTCGTCGCGCGGCGTGAACGCGCGAAGCGCGTGCTGAACGCGGTTGCCGAGCTGCCCGAGCACGATGTCGGGCACGTCGAGCGGGTTCTGCGTGACGAAGAACACGCCGACGCCCTTCGAGCGGATGAGCCGCACGACCTGCTCGATCTTGTCGAGCAGAACCTTCGGAGCATCGGTGAAGAGCAAATGCGCCTCGTCGAAGAAGAACACGAGCTTCGGCTTGTCGCGGTCGCCGACTTCGGGCAGCCGCTCGTAAAGCTCGGAGAGCAGCCACAGCAGCATGGTCGCGTAGAGCTGCGGCGACCGCATCAGCCGGTCGGCGGCGAGGATGTTGACGACGCCGCGGCCGGCATCGGTCTGCAGCAGGTCGTCGACGTCGAGCATCGGCTCGCCTAGGAACTTGTCGCCGCCCTGCTGCTCGAGCGCGAGCAGAGCCCGCTGGATCGCGCCGATCGACGCTGCGGAGACGTTGCCGTACGACGTCGTCAGGCTCGCCGCGTTCTCCCCGGCGTACTGCAGCAGCGCCCGCAGGTCCTTCATGTCGAGCAGCAGCAATCCGTTGTCGTCGGCGAGCTTGAAGACGAGCGTCAGCACCCCCTGCTGCGTCTCGTTCAGGTTCAGGATGCGGCTCAACAGCAACGGGCCGAGATCGCTCACCGTCGCGCGTACCGGATGGCCCTGCTCGCCGAAGATGTCCCAGAACACGACCGGCATCGCGGCGAAGACCGGGGCGGGGACGCCGATCGTCCGCAGGTGCGAGGCGAGCTTGTCCGACATCGCGCCGGCCTGGCTCATCCCGGCGAGGTCGCCCTTGACGTCGGCCATGAAGACCGGCACGCCGATCGAGCTCATGCGCTCGGCGATCACCTGCAGCGACACCGTCTTGCCGGTGCCGGTGGCGCCCGTGATCAGTCCATGCCGGTTGGCGAGCGCGGGATACAGGTCGATTTCGAGATCGCCATGCCTGGCGATCGGCAGCGGGTCGGGCATCGTTCGGGGTCTCCGGTCGCCATGGGCGTAGCGGCGAACGCGACGCGTCGCCATGGCTGCCCAAGTTTAGCGTGCGCCGGCACGTCGCGCGGGGTATGCTGGCGCGGATGCGGCGGCACGGCGGAGGGCGGTCGAACCTTCGTCGCGAGCGCCCCGTTCGGCGGAGGTCGTCATGGCCAAGGTACGCGCCGGAACCCTCACGATCGGCTACGAGCGGCAGGGAAGCGGCGAGCCGCTGATCCTGATCCCGCATCTCGCCGCCGATCGCGCCTGCTATGCGTTCCAGGTTCCCGATTACGCGAAGCATTTCTCCTGCGTCAGCGTCGACCTGCGCGACAGCGGAGAGTCCGACCGGTCCGCTTCGCGGTACACGACGCAGACACTCGCCGACGACGTTGCCGCGCTGATGCAGTCGCTCGGCATCGAGAAGGCGCACGTGAGCGGGCTCTCGCTCGGCGCGGCCGTCGGTCTGTGGCTCGCCGCGAAGCACCCGCAGCGCGTCCGCTCGCTGTCGCTGCACAGCGCGTGGCCCGCCACCGATCCCTACGTGAAAACGGTCGTCGGCAGCTGGCAGGTGATGGCGCGGGCGCTCGACAGCGTCACCGAGATGCTGATCGAAGCCATCTTCCCGTGGTGCCTGACGCCCGAGCTCTACGCGAATCGGCCCGACTACGTGCAATCGCTCGCCGATTTCGTCCGCGGGCGCCCGGCGCAGCCGGTCGACGCGTTCCTGCGCCAGTCCGACGCGGTCATCACGCACGATGCAACGGACGCGCTGCCGAGGATCCTGGCCCCGACTCAGATCACGTTCGGGCGCCACGACGCGGTCACCTCGACGCGCTTCGCCGGGCCGCTTCAGACGATTCGCGGCTCGGAGCTGCACGTATTCGAAAATTGCTCGCATGCCCCCATCTACGAGGACGCGGCCGCGTTCAACGAGGCGACGCTGCGGTTCCTTCGCAGGAGCGCCGCCGGGACGCCGTGACGACGCGGGCGCCCAGGCCGGCCCGGTCCCAGCCGATGCCAAAATCCGCGTTTCGTGCTAGAATCGCGCCTCGATAAGTAATCAGAAATGGGCTGGGCACAGCCCATTTTTTTTTGGTTTTCCGCGTTTCCGGATGGATCTCGGCGAATTGCTTTCGCGAACCGTGCCTGCACTGGGCTACGAGCTCGTCGACTGGGACATGTCGGCGCGCACGCGGCTCGTGCGCGTGTTCATCGACAAGCCGCAAGGCGTCGACGTCGAGGACTGCGCGCGCGTCTCGAACCAGCTGACGCGCCTCTTCGCCGTCGAGAACGTCGACTTCGCGCGGCTCGAGGTGTCGTCGCCGGGCCTCGACCGCCCGGTGAAGCGGCTGTCGGATTACGTGCGGTTCGCGGGGCAGGAAGCGCGGCTCACGCTGAGTGCGCCGGTGGACGGCGCCCGGCGCATCAAAGGCATTCTGCGCGGCACCGAGGGCGACGACGTCCTCGTCGAGACCGCAAAGGGCGTGCAGGCGTTCCCGATCGGAACGATCACGCAGGCCCGGCTCGTGCCGGCCATCGTTTTCGGAAAAGGACAAGGACAATGAACAGGGAACTTCTGCTGCTCGTCGACGCGCTGTCGCGCGAGAAGAACGTGCCGAAGGAGATCGTCTTCATGGCACTGGAGGCCGCGCTCGCGTCGGCCACGAAGAAGAAGTACGCCGACAACCTCGACGTGCGCGTCGCGATCGACCGCGAGACCGGCGATTACGAGACGTTCCGCCGCTGGACCGTCGTGCCCGACGAGGAGCACGAGGAGCCCGCGCAGCAGATCGCGATCACCGACGCCGCGCAGCGCGAGCCGGCGCTCGCGCTCGGCGACGTCGTCGAGGAGCCGCTCGAGCCGGTCGAGTTCGGACGCATCGGCGCGCAGGCGGCGAAGCAGGTGATCCTGCAGAAGATCCGCGACGCCGAGCGCGAGCAGATCCTGAACGACTTCCTCGAGCGCGACGACAACCTGCTGTCGGGAACCGTCAAGCGCATCGAGCGCGGCAACGTGATCGTCGAGTCGGGACGCATCGAAGGCGTGATCCCGCGCGACCAGCTGATCCCGAAGGAGATGCTCCGCGTCGGCGACCGCGTGCGCGCATATGTCATGAAGATCGATCGCACGGCGAAGGGCCCGCAGCTCATCCTCTCGCGCGTCGCGCCCGAGTTCATCATGCGGCTCTTCGAGCTCGAGGTGCCGGAAATCGAGGAAGGCCTGATCGAGATCAGGGCAGCCGCCCGCGACCCCGGCATCCGCGCGAAGATCGCGGTCAAGTCGAACGACCCGCGGCTCGACCCGCAGGGCACGTGCATCGGCATGCGCGGCTCGCGCGTCACGGCGGTGACGAACGAGCTCGCCGGCGAGCGCGTCGACATCGTGCTGTTCTCGGAAGATCCGGCGAAGCTCGTCATCAACGCGCTCGCGCCCGCCGAAGTGCAGAGCATCGTCGTCGACGAGGAGCGGCACGCGATGGACGTCGTCGTCGACGAGGAGAACCTTGCGATCGCCATCGGCCGAAGCGGCCAGAACGTGCGCCTCGCCTCGGAGATGACCGGCTGGGAGCTCAACCTGATGAGCGTCGAGGAATCGCAGCAGAAGCAGGAAGCGGAGACGACGCGGCTGCGCTCGCTGTTCATCGACAAGCTGGACGTCGACGAGGAGGTGGCCGACATCCTGATCGCCGAGGGCTTCACGTCGCTTGAAGAAGTGGCCTACGTCCCGATCAACGAAATGCTGGAGATCGAGGCGTTCGACGAGGACACGGTGAACGAGCTCCGCTCGCGTGCCCGCAACGCGCTTCTGACCGACGCGATCGCACGCGAGGAAAGCGTCGAGAACGTCGAGGAGGCGCTGCTCGGCCTCGAAGGAATGGACATCGACATTGCGAGCAAGCTGGCCGCGCACGGAATCACCACGCGCGACGCGCTGGCCGATCTCGCGGGCGACGAGCTGGTCGAGCTCACGGGCATGGAGCCGTCGAAGGCACAGGACCTGATCATGAAGGCGCGCGCACACTGGTTCGAGACGCCGGCCGAGGCGTCCCAGACGAGCGCGGCGGCATAAGCGGGCGGCGGGCGGAAACAGGGCAGTACGGGAGAAGGCGCATGGCGCAAACGACGATCGAACAATTCGCGACGGATCTGAAGATGCCGGCCGGCGCGTTGCTGGAACAGCTGTCCGCGGCCGGCGTCGCGGGCAAGAAGCAGGGCGACAAGCTCACCGAGCAGGACAAGACTCGCCTTCTCGACTACCTGCGCAAGCAGCACGGAGCGGCCGGCGACGGCAAGAAGCGCATCACGCTCACTCGCAAGCAGACGTCCGAGATCAAGGCCGCCGACTCGAGCGGCAAGGCGCGCACGATCCAGGTCGAAGTGCGCAAGAAGCGCGTGCTCGTGCGCCGCGAGGAAGAAGCCGCGGCGGCCGTTGCGCCGGTCGTCGAGGAAGCACCGCCGGCCGTCGCGGCGCCGGTGCTCTCCGCGGAAGAGATCGCCGCACGCGAAGCGGAGGCGCGGAAATCGCAGGAGCTGATCGCGCGCCAGCAGGAGGACTTGCACAAGAAGCAGGAGGAAGCGGCGCGCCGCAAGACGAAGAAGGAGCGCGAGGCCGAGGAAGCCGCAGCGCGTGCCGCTGCCGAAGCCAAGGCCGCCGAAGAGGCGAAGGCCGCGGCCGCAGCCGCAGCCGCCGCCGTGGCGAAGCCCGCGACGAAGCCGGAGGGCACCTTGCACCGTCCGGCCGGCAAGGCGGGCGACAAGCGCGACAAGGCCGCGAAGAAGGCGCCCGGACAGGTGTTCCAGGAAGAGGCCGCGCGCCGTCGCGCGCTGCGGCTGCGCGGCGACACGGGTGGCGCGACCGCGGCCGGCTGGCGTGGGCCGAAGGGCGGCCGTCACCGTGACGATGAGGCCGGCGAAGGAGCGAGCGCGCCGATGGCAGCCGGTCCGCAGGTCCGCGAGATCCTCGTCCCCGAGACGATCACCGTCGCCGACCTCGCGCACAAGATGTCGGTGAAGGCGGCCGAGGTCATCAAGGCGCTGATGAAGATGGGCTCGATGGTCACGATCAACCAGGTGATCGACCAGGAGACGGCGATGATCGTCGTCGAGGAGATGGGTCATCGCGCGAAGGCGGCGAAGCTCGACGCGCCCGACGCGCTGCTCGAGGAGGCCGCCGAGGCGCACGAGGCCGAGGCGCTTCCGCGGCCGCCGGTCGTCACCGTGATGGGCCACGTCGACCACGGCAAGACGTCGCTGCTCGACACGATCCGCCGCGCGCGCGTCGCAAGCGGCGAGGCGGGCGGCATCACCCAGCACATCGGTGCCTATCACGTCGAAACGGCCAAGGGAACGATTACGTTCCTCGACACGCCGGGCCAC
>DATIEN010000191.1:0-3540 GCA_035455705.1 Casimicrobiaceae bacterium
ATCTGCGTCAGCGCGCCGCGCTCGCTCGGCCGCAGCGGCTCGCGATCGACGAACACGATGCCGCGGTCCTGCAATCCATGCACGGCGGCGGGAACGTCGGGTGTGCCGAGGCCCACGCGCAGGAGCTGCTCGTCCCAGTCGACGAAGTCGGCGCCGGGCGGCGGCTCGACGAGCTGCACGTAAAAGTAGCCGCCGGGGCTTTGCAGCAACGTTCCCTTGGGCAGCACGCCGACGAAGTGGCTCGCATCGAGACGCTCGAAGCCGAGCATTGCGGTGTAGAAGTCGGTCCAGTCGTCGATGCGGTTCGGAAACACCGATTGCACGACGCCGAACCAGTGCAAGCCGAAGAGCGCCGGCGGATTGCGGTCGACGCCGTGCGTCCAGACGAAATCGACGTCGTAGATCGAGAACTCGTCGACGCGGTCGACGAAGTGGATGAGGCTGTCCCCCGCGCCGTGGATGCCGGGGATGGAGAGCTCCATCTCGGCGGCGCGCGTCGGCATGTCCCAGGCGCCGAGCTCGAGCGCGCGGCGGTGCGCGTACGCCGCGTCGCGCACCTGGAACGCGATTGCGCTGATCGCCGGCGCATTGCCGTGCGCCGATTCGCGAACGCTCTCGGCGTGCGCGTTCACGATGACGTTCATGGCGCCCTGCCGGAACAGGACCACCTCGCGCGAGCGATGGCGCGCGACCTCGTGAAAGCCCATCCGCCGCAGCAATGCGCCGAGCGCGAGCGGCTCGCGCGTGGCGTACTCGATGAACTCGATGCCTCGGATGCCGAGCGGATTCGCGGGCAGCGGAAGCTCCTCGTTCACCATGGGAAAGCCCGCTGACCGCGGTCGACGAATCGACTCGCGCGCCGCCTTATTGCCCCGAGCCCAGCGCCGGCAGCGTCGCGACCACTTCCTGCTTGCCGTTCACGACCTTGGTCATGAAGCTCTCCCGGTCGAGGTCGCCGTTCTTGTCGAAGCCAACGTCCATCAGGATCCCGGGATACTGTTTCACCGACAGCTTGACGCCGTGCATCGCGTCGGCGAATGCCTTGCCGTCGAATTTGCCGATCTTCTCGGTGACCGCCTTCACGATGTACATCGCGCTGTAGCCCTTGAGGCCGTTGTGGTCGGGCTTGTAGTGGTACTCGTCCTGGAATTTCTGCGCAAACGCCTTGACCTCGGGGCTTGGCGCGTCGGCGGTGAGCCCCACGTGCGCGACGGCGCCATTCGCCGCGTCGCCGGCGAGCTCGATGACTTTCTGGCTCGTGAGAACGGTCTCCCCGACGATCGGCTTGTCGACGCCCTGCTTCTTGAGCTCGCGCAGGCACCGTGCCGCCTCTTCCTCGTTCGTATAGACGAACACCACGTCGGCGTTCGCCTGCTTCGCCTTGAGCACCGCGCCGGAGAAGTCGAGCTGGCCGGGATCGGTCGAGATGTCGGCGAGCACCTTGATGCCTTTCGGCTCGATGGCCTTCATGAACACGTCGCGGCCGCCCTTGCCGAAGTCGTTGTTCGTGTAGATGATCGCGACGCTCTTCGCCTTCAGGTTGTCGGCCAGATAGCGCGCGACTTTGGGCATCGCGGTGGTCTGCGTGAACGACGTGCGGAAAATGTACGGATCTCCCTGCTGGGTGATCGCGGCCGCTTCTCCGCCGGTGAAGTTCGGAATGTGGGCCTTCTGCGTCTCGGCCATGCTGACGAGGATCGAGCCCGAGAATACGGGCCCCATGACGACGTACGCGCCGTCGTCGACGGCCTTGATGGCAAGCGCCTTCGCGATTTGCGGTTGCGATTGCGTATCGGACGGCGTGTACTGCACCTGCCGGCCGAGGATGCCGCCCGCCGCGTTGATCTCCTTGACGGCGAGCTTCACGCCGTCGTTGAAGTTCGTTCCGGACGTGGTCCCCGTGCCGGACAGCTCGACCAGGCCGGCGATCTTGACGGGGCCGTTTTGCGCGAACGACGGTTGCACGAGAGCGAAGGACAGCAGCAGGACGGAAAGTCGGGCACAGAGCGACATTCGATTCTCCAGGAGGCAGGCGGACTTTGTCGGTATGTCAGGGTTCAGGGGCGCACATTGTCGTCCCCGGCCACCCGACCGGCAAGCCGAGTTCCTCCCAAGGTTATCGAAATTCGTCTTCCGCCGCGAGCGGGCCCGCGACGCAGGCGCCGGATCACGCTTCGCGCAGCGGAAGGTCCTCGAACGGAAGGCCGACGTAGTTCTCCGCCATCGCCGTCGCCGCCGCCTTCGACGTGACGAGGTAGTCGAGTTCGGCGCGCTGCAGCTTGCGGCCGATGGCGCCGGTTTCGGGAAACAGGTGCGTGAGCGACGTGAACCACCAGGAGAACCGCTCGGCCTTCCAGATCCGACGCAGGCAGACGTCGGAGTAGTGATCGATGCCCGTGCGGCTGCGCCCGGTAACCGCCTCGGTCAGCGCGCGCGACAGAAAACGGACGTCCGACGCCGCCAGGTTCAGGCCCTTCGCGCCGGTCGGCGGCACGATGTGCGCGGCGTCGCCTGCGAGGAACAGCTTGCCGAAACGCATCGGCTCTGCGACGAAGCTTCGCAGCGGCGCGATGCTCTTCTCGATCGACGGCCCGGTGATGATCCGCTCGGCGGCGTCGTCGTCGAGGCGACGGCGCAGCTCGTCCCAGAACGCGTCGTCGCTCCACGCATCGACGCGGTCGTCCAGCGAGCACTGAATGTAGTAGCGCGTGCGTGCCGGCGAACGCATCGAGCAAAGCGCGAAGCCGCGCTCGTGGTTCGAATAGATGAGCTCGTGCGACACGGGCGGCGTGTCGGCCAGGATGCCGAGCCAGCCGAACGGGTAGACGCGCTCGTACGTGGCGATGCTCGCCGGCGGCACGCTCGCGCGGCTCACCCCATGGTAACCGTCGCAGCCGGCGATGAAATCGCAGGCGAGGCGATGCTCGCCGCGCGCGTCGCGCCAGCTGACGCTCGGCGACCCCGAATCGAAGTCGTGCAGCGCCGCGTCGCCCGCTTCGTAGACGGTCGTAGCGCCGAAGGCGCGCCGCGCGTCCATCAGGTCGTGCGTGACTTCGGTCTGCCCGTAGATCGTCACGCTCTTGCCGGTGAGCGCGCGAAAATCGATTCGGTGCCGGCCCCCGCCGAACGACAACTCGACCCCGTCGTGGCGCAACCCTTCGCGGCGCATGCGTGCGCCGACGCCGGCTTCCTCGAGCAGGTCGACGCTCGTCTGCTCGAGGACGCCGGCGCGCACGCGGCCGAGCACGTAATCGGCACTGCGTCGCTCGAGGATGAGGTTGTCGATGCCGGCGCCGTGCAGGAGCTGCCCGAGCAGCAGGCCCGACGGGCCGGCGCCGATGATGGCGACCTGCGTGCGCTTCGGAAGCATGCGCGATCATGATGCCCGAGCGCGCTTTCCCGCAAGCGGCGTGGCCCGGCCCGTCGTGTACCATCGCCGCGATGCCGCGCCGCTCGTACCTCTTCGTCCCCGGCAATCGCCCGGATCGCTACGACAAGGCCTGCTCGGCCGGCGCGGGCGCCGTGATCGTCGACCTCGAA
>DATIEN010000192.1:0-5350 GCA_035455705.1 Casimicrobiaceae bacterium
GTGCATCTCTTCTACCAATGAACATGCGCGCCGCCAGCGATCCAATCCTCGTGTCTCGCGATGCCGCGATCGCCACGGTGACGCTCAATCGGCCGGACAAACTCAACGCGCTGACCAAGGCGATGTGGCGCGACCTCGGCATCGCCGTCGCGCGTCTTTCCGAGGAAGCCGACCTTCGCTGCATCGTTTTGCGCGGCGCGGGTGAGCGGGCGTTCTCGCCGGGCAACGACATCGGCGAGTTCGCGAACGAGCGCTCGAACAAGGCGCAGGCGCGCGAATACGGCGTCTTCATGCACGAGACGGCGGGCATCCTCGACGCGTGTCCGATCCCGATCGTCGCGCAGATCCACGGCATCTGCGTCGGTGGCGGCCTCGAGATCGCGACGCTCTGCGACATCCGCATCTGCGGCGAGGGAAGCCGCTTCGGCGCACCGATCAAGAACCTGGGGCTCGTCATGGCCTATGCCGAGATGGCGCCGCTCGTGCGGCTCGTCGGGCCGGCCGTCGCGCTCGAGATCCTGCTGGAGGGCCGCATTTTCGGCGCCGCCGAAGCGAGGGAAAAGGGCCTCGTCACGCGGGTCGTGGCCGACGATGCGGTCGCGGCGGAAGTCGCGGCGACGGCGGCGCGTATCGCCGAAGGGGCGCCGCTCACCGCGCGCTGGCACAAGGCGTTCGTGCGCCGCCTTCGCGATCCGGCGCCGATCAGCGAAGCGGAGGCCGACGCGTGCTTCGACTGCTTCGAGACCGAGGACTTTCGGATCGGCTACGCGGCGTTCCTCGCGAAACAGAAGCCGCGCTTCAGGGGACGCTGATGCAGGACGAGAACGCGTCGCATGCGCGCGAGCGCGAGGCG
This sequence comes from Casimicrobiaceae bacterium, assembly GCA_035455705.1. Taxonomy (GTDB): domain Bacteria; phylum Pseudomonadota; class Gammaproteobacteria; order Burkholderiales; family Casimicrobiaceae; genus VBCG01. Next base: position 854 of record DATIEN010000192.1, read on the forward strand.
CATCCCGGGCCGCTTCGCGGAATGCGCGTGCTCGAGCTGGCCCAGATCATGGCGGGCCCGACGTGCGGGATGATGCTCGCCGACATGGGCGCCGACGTGATCAAGGTCGAGAAGCTGCCCGGCGGCGACGACGCGCGCGGATATCGCGAACCTCGCGTCAACGGCGTCTCGGCGCCGTTCATGATGCTGAACCGGAACAAGCGCGGCATCGCCCTCAACCTGAAGCGGCCGGCGGGCCGCGACGTGCTGCTGCGGATGGTGCGCGACGCTGACGTGCTGACCGAGAACTATCGGCGCGGCACGCTCGAGAAGCTCGGCCTCGGCTACGACGTGCTGGCGGCCGTCAACCCGGGACTCATCTATTGCGCGGTATCGGGCTACGGGCGCACCGGACCGGCCGGCGACAAGGGAGGCTTCGACCTGATCGCGCAGGGTTTCGCGGGGCTCATGTCGATCACCGGCGAGCCGGGCGGTCCGCCGGCCAAGCCCGGCAACTCCGTCGCGGACATCAACGCCGGCATTCTCGCGGCGCTCGGCATCGTCGCGGCGTACGCACACAAGCTTCGCAGCGGCGAAGGGCAGGTGGTCGACACGTCGCTCTTGGAAGCCGCGCTGCAGCAGACGTACTGGCACGCGTCGATCTACTTCGCGACCGGCCGCTCGCCGGGACCGCTCGGCTCCGCGCACTCGTTGACGGCGCCGTATCAGGCGTTTCGAACGCGCGACGGCTGGATCAACATCGGCGGCGCCAACCAGGCGAACTGGGAACGCATCGCCGACGTTCTCGGACATCCCGAGTGGCGCGACGATGCGCGCTTCGCGACGAACTCGGCTCGCATGGAGAACCTGCCGGCGCTCGTCGACGCGATGAACGCGGTGCTCGCGACGCGCACGAAGGCGGAATGGATGGAGGCGTTCGATGTGGCCGGCGTGCCGGTCGGGCCGGTGCACTCGATCGGCGAGGCGCTCACGCATCCGCAGACGATCGCGCGCGACATGGTCGTTTCGCTCACCCATCCGCAGGCGGGCCCGACGCGAGCGCTGGGCTGCCCGATCCACTTCTCGCGCACGCCGACGCGTATCGCGCGTCCCGCGCCGATGCTCGGCGAGCACACGCGGGCGCTCCTGCGCGAGCATGGTTACGACGACGAGGCGATCGACGCGCTGGTCGCGGACGGCGTGGTCGAGTCGATCGATCGTCCGCCGGGCGATCAATCCGCGGTTCCTGCGCAAACATAGACGCACTTGACGCCGTCCCACTGCGCGTGCAGCCGCTGGGTGTCGATCTCGTAGCAAAGCGACAGATCGTCGCCGAACCCCGCCCGCTTCTCGACGCGCAGGCATTCGCCGTCGGGCGCGGCAGCGAATCCGAGCCGGTGGCGGCGCAGGTAGTCCGCAAACGGTACGAGCCGCCCCTCCTGCCAGATCTCGACCAGACGGGCGTACTCGGCCGGCAGCTTCGGCGCGAATTCGTCCGCGTCGATCCTGCCGACGCCATCGGGAGACAGCACCCGCATCACCTCGCGGAGCACGCCGATCTTGTCGCCGAAGTAAAGCCAGGCGACCTGGCTCACCACGACGTCGAACGACTCGTCGGCGAACGGCAGGCCGGCGGCGACGTCGCCGTATGCAAGCGTCGGCAACGCCCGCTCGAGACTGCTGCCGTCGACCGGCAATCCGCGGTCGACGGCGTTGCGTAGGAGGATCTCGGGATTGCCGTCGCGGGGGTGGCGATTCATCCCGCAAAGCTCGACCCGCGTGCCGTAGCGTGCCCGCAGTTCGAGCAGCGCAGTGCCGTAGCCGGCGCCGAGCTCCAGGATCCTCACCACCGCCTGACGCGCAAGGCGCGCCTCGATCTCGCGGCAGACCGGGCCCACGTGCTGCTCGAGCTCGCGCAAGCCGCGTCCGCGATGGACGAGCTTGCGGCGGTAGGTCTCGTCGCGCAGGGTGTGCATGGCCGCCATTGTCGGCTATCCTAGCCGGCCGCGCGCAGCACCGGGTCGTCTCGGGAGGGACCGCATGGAAAGACTCGACAACGCACGCATCCTGATCTACAGCCACGACAGCTTCGGCCTCGGTCACCTGCGCCGCTGCCGTGCGATCGCGCACGCGATCGTCGACCGCTACAAGGGCGTGTCGGTGCTGATCCTGTCCGGCTCGCCGATCATCGGCAGCTTCGACTTCCTGCCGCGCGTCGACTTCGTCCGCATCCCGGGCGTCGTCAAGCTCACCAACGGCGAATACCAGTCGCTCGGGCTGCACATCGACCTCGACCAGACGATGGCGATGCGCGCGGCGATCATCCAGCAGACGGCCGAGAGCTTCCGGCCGAACCTGTTCCTCGTCGACAAGGAGCCCCTCGGGCTCCGTGGCGAGGTGACGCGGACGCTGCGCATGCTGAAGGCGCGCGGGACCACGCTCGTCCTCGGCCTTCGCGACATCATGGACGAGCCGGCGCTGCTGGTGCGCGAATGGAAGCGCAAGAAGGTGCTGCCCGCGCTCGAGCACCTGTACGACGAGATCTGGGTCTACGGCCTCGCCCGCTTCGCCGACCCGCTCGGGGGAGTCGCCTGTCCGGCGAGCGTGCGCGCCAAAATGGTCTACACCGGCTACCTGCGGCGCAGCGTCCCCCGGCGCGCGACCAGCGAGCCGCCGGTGCATCGCGAGCCGTACGTTCTCGTGACCGTCGGCGGCGGCGACGACGGCATGGACCTGCTCGACTGGGTCCTCGCGGCCTACGAGCACGATCCGCGGTTGCCGCTGCGCGCCGTCATCGTCACGGGCCCGTTCATGGCGGCCGCCGAGCAGCGCCAGTTCCGCGCGCGCGCCGAGCGACTGCGCCGCATCGAAATGCTCACGTTCGACGCCAATCTCGAGGCGCTGATGGAGCGCGCCGCCGGCGTCGTCTCGATGGCCGGGTACAACACGTTCTGCGAGATCCTGTCGCTCGACAAGCGGGCGATCCTCGTGCCTCGCGTGCGCCCGCGGCGCGAGCAGGTGATGCGCGCGATGCGCGCGGCGGCGCTCGGCCTTGCGCACACGCTCGATCCGGAGGCTCCGCACGATCCTTCGCTGATGATGGCCGCGCTGCGCGGGCTCGGTCAGCAGCCGAAGCCTTCGCAACGCGGCGCCTCGTCGATGCTCGGTGGGCTCGGCGTGATCACCGATCTCGTCGCCGAGCGCGTCGGCATGCGCGTGCCGCGTCGCGAACGGGTGGCCGCTCAGGCGTGACGAACGAAAGGGTGGTCGCGAAGCCGCGAGCGCGGGAGGCCGGCGACGCGTCGGTACTGATCTACGTCCAGCACCTGCTCGGCATCGGGCACCTGATGCGGGCGCGCGCGCTCGCCGAGGCCATGGCAGCGCGCGGGCTCGACGTGCATCTCGTCACCGGAGGCATGCCGATCGGCGGCCGGCTGCCCCGCGGCGTGCGGACGATCCAGCTGCCGCCGATCCGCGTGTCCGACGCGAGCTTCAACCCGTTGCGCGACGCCGCGTTCACGCCGATCGACGACGCCTATCGCGAGCAGCGCCGCGCGCTCCTGCTCGAGGCGTACGAGCAGGCGCGACCGGCGGCGGTGCTGTTCGAGACGTTTCCGTTCGGGCGGCGGTCGCTCCGTTTCGAGCTCTTCCCGCTGCTCGAGCGCGTCGATGCGACGCGTCCGCGGCCGCTCGTCGTCTCGTCGATCCGCGAGATCCTCCAGCTCGCCCCGAAGGCCGAGCGGGAACGCGAGATGGTCGACTGGGCGGCGCGCTGGTTCGATGCGATCTTCGTGCACGGCGATCCGCGATTCGCGCGCTTCGAGGACACGTTCCCGTTCGTCGAGCAACTGACGCCGCCGGTGCATTACACCGGCTTCGTTCGCAACGACACCGAAGCGGACGCACGCCCCGACGGCGTGCGCGACGAAGTCGTCGTGTCGGCCGGCGGCGGCGCCGTCGGCATCGAGCTTCTGGCGACGGCGCTTGCCGCGCAGCGCCTGTCGCGCTTCGGGCATCTGACGTGGCGGGTGCTCGCCGGCCCGAACATTCCGGACGCCGGTCTCGAGCGGCTGCAGCAGGCGGGCGCTCCGAATGCGATCGTCGAGCGCTCGCGTGCCGATTTCCCGGCGCTTTTGCGCCGCGCGTTCGTGTCCGTCTCGCAGGCGGGCTACAACACGACGATGGACGTGATGGGAAGCGGCGCGCGTCCGGTCGTCGTGCCGTTCACCGGCCGCGGCGAGACCGAGCAGCGTGCGCGCGGCGACCGGCTTGCTGCATTCGATCTGGCCGTCGTCGTCGACGACCGCACGCTCACACCCGAAACGCTGGCGGCGGCCGTCGACGAAGCCGGCGCGCGCGAGCGTTTCGGGCGATGGGATTTCGCGAGCGACGGCGCGGCGCGCTCCGCGGAGCTCGTCGTCGAGCTCCTCGATGCGCGCGCGGCATCGCGGGCATTCCGCGCCGCGTGACGTTCGACGCGCTCGCGCGCGAGCTCGACCTTTGGACGGCGCGCCGTCG
>DATIEN010000193.1:0-6231 GCA_035455705.1 Casimicrobiaceae bacterium
ACGAGAGCCTGATCCTCGAGCAGAGCGCCATCGGCGGCATCGCCGACTCGATCAAGGACTGCCTGCGCTGCGGCAAGTGCAAGGCGCCGTGCGCGACGCACAGCCCGCGCGCCAACATGCTCTACAGCCCGCGCAACAAGATCCTCGCGACGTCGCTTCTGACCGAAGCGTTCCTGTACGAGGAGCAGACGCGGCGCGGCGTTTCACTGCGCCATTTCGACGAGTTCGGCGACGTCGCCGACCACTGCACGATCTGCCACAAGTGCGTCGATCCGTGTCCGGTGGACATCGACTTCGGCGACGTGTCGATCGCGATGCGCAACCTGCTGCGCCGCGAAGGCAAGCGCAAGTTCAACGTCGGCACCGCCGCGTCGATGTTCTTTCTGAACGCGACGGATCCGGCGACGATCAAGCTCGCGAAGGCGGCGATGATCGACGTGGGCTACCGCGTGCAGCGGCTCGCGTACGCCGTGGTGAAGAAAAGCGGCCTCGCACGGGCACAAACCGCGCATCCGCCGTCGACGACGGGCCGCACACCGCTGAAGGCGCAGGTGATCCATTTCGTCAACAAGCCGATGCCGGCGGGCGTGCCCAAGCGCACGGCGCGCGCGCTTCTCGACATCGAGGACCCGACGATCGTGCCGATCATTCGCGATCCCGCCAAGCTCAGCGACGATTCGGACGCGGTCTTCTATTTCCCCGGCTGCGGTTCCGAGCGGCTCTTCTCGCAGGTCGGACTTGCAACGCAGGCGATGCTCTACCACGTCGGCTCGCAGTGCGTGCTGCCTCCGGGCTATCTCTGTTGCGGTTATCCGCAGACCGCCGCGGGCCACCACGACAAGGGCGAGCAGATCGTGACGGCGAACCGCGTGCTGTTCCACCGCGTCGCGAACACGCTCAACTACCTCGACATCCGCACGGTGATCGTGTCGTGCGGCACGTGCCTCGATCAGCTGCAAGGCTACGAGTTCGACAAGATCTTCCCGGGGTGCCGGCTGCTCGACATTCACGAGTACCTGCTCGAGAAGGGGGTGACGGTCGACGGCGTCGGCGGCGTGCGCTACATGTACCACGATCCCTGCCACACGCCGATGAAGGCATACAAGCCGCTGGCGGTCGTAAGCGGCCTCATGGGAACCGACGTGCCGCTGAATGATCGCTGCTGCGGCGAATCGGGAACGCTTGCCACCACGCGGCCCGACATCTCGACGCAGGTGCGCCTTCGCAAGGAAGCCGAGATGCGCGCGGGGGCGCAGGCGCTTCGCGCCGACGGCTTCGACGGCAAGGTCAAGGTGCTGACGTCGTGTCCGTCGTGCCTGCAGGGGCTGTCGCGCTTTTCGGACGACGCCGGGACCGACGCCGACTACATCGTCGTCGAGCTCGCAAGGCGGGTGCTCGGCGAGTCGTGGCTTCCGGATTACGTCGCGAAGGCGAACCGCGGCGGGATCGAGCGGGTGCTCGTCTAGCCGCCGACCGCCGACGCGGCTGGCTTCCCTAACAGCGCGAATCGGGGGCCGTGCGGGCGGCGGTGTCCTTCGCCTTGCAAGTCACGGCCGCGGGCATCGTGAAGCGTCCGTCGAGCGCGGCATTCGCGATGGCCGGCGCGGTCGGCGAGAGCACGTCCGGCCCGAAGTAGAGCAGCAGCGGCGCCGCAAGCGCAGCGACGACGTACAGGATCGACAGCCAGCGCGAGAGACGGCGCGAACCCTCCTCGACATCCGGGACCGGCGGGTCCTGGGGCATCGGAACAGGGACGTCGAATTTGGCGGTCATGCACGTCTCCAATCGGATGGGCGCGGTGGGCGGGTCCCTCGAAAAATCCCGCGGAGAAGCTTTCGCGGAAATCGGTGCTGGCTGGTTCGGCGAACGCCTCGCCGCGGGTGGAGGCAACCGGGTCACGCCGTCGGCCCCGTCATGCCTGTCGGAACCGATCGGCTTCATCCTAGCGGCGAGCGGCCGGCCGCGCTCCGGAAAAAGCCGCGCCGGGATTGCGGAAAATTCACGCCCGTCATCGCCGCTCATCGGCTCGCACCGGTCGCCGGCGTGCACGTGTGGGCGTCCATGCTATAAGCATGAAACCTCCTCGGTCGGCGCTTCGACCTTCCCGGCGTCGAAATCCTCGCCATCGAGGATGTTTCGCCGCGATGGCGCGGCGTTCCCGAACGTTTCGGAGATGCGCGATGGAGGACGTCGTCGAACCGGTCGCCGACGAGCAGGGCACCGACGAGCAGGTCGCGGACGAGGCGGAAACGACCCCGCTCCCCGAGTTGGCATTCAGCGACACGCCGAGCGCGACGCGGTGGATGAAGTCGCTGCCGCTTTCGAACGTCGGACAGGCGTACGAGGCGCTCCTCGGCCAGTTGCGTGCGCTCACCGCGTCGGACATCGGTCCGCGTGAGCGTGCGACGATCGCCGAACTCGCGCGCGAGCCCGTCGTTCACCTGCACACGGAGCTCGCCCGGCGCTACGCCGGACGGCCGCAGCCGCTCGACGAGCGCGAGTCGGACGCGGCGGACCAGGCTGTCGCGCTGTGGCAAGCGCTATGGATCCAGTACTCCGTTTGCCTGCGGCCCCTCCTCGAAGGCAGCACCGAGCTGAAGGGCGTCAAGGCGAAGCTGCTGCAGCGCGCGCTGTACGTGGGCAAGCAGCTCATCATCGTGCACGCGTTGGCGCGGCGCATTCCCGGTGCCGAGCTCTGGCAGGAGCTGCATGCGTACTACCGGCTCGCCGAGATGCTCGATTGCGCGACCGCGGCGGTGTCGGACCACTTGATGCCCGGCGCCGAAGGCCTTTCGTGCTATTCGACGTACAGCCACGCGCTGCTGCTCGCGCTGGCCGATCCTTACGCGCTGTCGGTGCGCCAGATCGAGCTGACCGATCGCTGGCTCGGCCTGTGGGCGCGCAAGCTCTTCCCGTATGCGAAGCAGCGCGAAAGCGAAGGGCCGATCGTCGTCGTGGACCTCGAGGGTACCCACGGTGCCGTCCTCGTCCCGACGGCCGCGAGCGCGCAAGGCGCCGCGCTCCGCTACGGCTATCCGGCGAAGCTGTCGACGAGCGTGCGCGGCCGCATCAAGCGCCTTGCAGGCGGCGCGTCGCCGGCCGAGTTGCAACTCGGCGACGACGTTTCCGCGGAAGCGGCAGGCGTGCTGCTCGCGCATCTCGACGACTGCTGGCATCAGGTCGTCGAAGGCGGCAGCCGCAAGCGCTCGAAGGCCGTCGAGATCGTCGCGGGCGGAATCGAGTGCGCTTATTTCCGCGTCGGCGGCAAGTCGTTCCGCAAGGTGGACCCGCTCGGCCGCGACAGCGATCCGACGAAATACCTGCAGACGGTCGGCGGCATCTCGGACTTCGATCGACGCAAGGAGGAGGCCGAGCGGAGCTGGCCGTGGGAGAAGTGGTACGGGAGCCCGGAATGGCGCGAGGCCTCGATTCGGCGCCAGGGCGGCACGGGCTATCAATGGTTCCTGGATCAGCTCGTCGTGGTCCGTGAAGACGGCGAGGTGCGGCTCGGCCACGTGTCGCGCGTGGCCGTCGAGCCCGACGGGGCGATCTCGGTCGCCGTGAGGCTTTGGCCCGGGCGGCCGCGGGTTTTCGCCGTGCGCCTCGTGAATCCGAACGGGACCGAGGAGCCATCGGTGCCGGCGCTGCTGCTCGAGGAGGCCCCCGAGGAGCCGACCAGCCTCGTGCTGTCGCCCCGGGCGTTCGTGCCGAACCGCATCATGCGATGCGACGAGCCCGGCCCCGTACGCAAGTTCAAGCTGACGCGGATCGTGCAGCGCGGCGGAGATTTCGAGCGGGCCGCGTTCGAGGAGGTCGATTCCGCGTTCTAGGTCGAGGACCCGCGGAGCATCGGCGGGACAGGGTGGTCTCAGCCGTCGAGGGAAGTGCGTTCCGCTGAAGTCGTACCTTCGCGGGCCGCGCGGGCGTTTTGTTCCCGCTCGGTTATCCTGACTCGTGACCAATCGACTCGCCTCGGCAACCAGTCCGTATCTGCGCCAGCACGCCGGGAATCCCGTCGACTGGCGTCCCTGGAGCGAGGAAGCGCTCACCCTCGCGAAGCGCCAGGACAAGCCGATCCTGCTCTCGATCGGCTATTCCGCGTGCCATTGGTGCCACGTGATGGCGCACGAGTCGTTCGAAGACCCGGCCGTCGCGGCGCTGATGAACGAGCGTTTCGTCAACATCAAGGTCGATCGGGAGGAGCGGCCGGACCTCGACCAGATCTACCAGACGGCGCATGCACTGATGACGCGGCGCTCGGGCGGTTGGCCGTTGACGATGTTCCTCACGCCGGACGGCGCACCGTATTACGCCGGCACGTATTTTCCGAAGCTTCCGCGCTACGGGATGCCGGGCTTCCTCGACATCCTGCCGCGGATCGCCGACGCCTATCGCGAGCAGGGTCCGGCGATCGCCGAACAGAGCGGGCGCCTCGTGCGGGCGCTCGACGCGCTCGAACCCGACCGGCCGGTCGAGGCGCTGCCCGGGCAGGTGCCCGCGCAGGAACTCGCCCGCCTCTCGCGCGCGTTCGATCCGGTCCACGGCGGCTTCGGCGGCGCGCCCAAGTTTCCGCACGCAGCCGAGCTCGGCTTCTGCCTGCGGCAGGGGATCCTCCGTGACGACGACGCGGCGCGATCGATCGTCCGCACGTCGCTCTCGCGGATGGCGGCGGGTGGCATCTTCGATCAGCTGGGCGGTGGCTTCTGCCGCTACAGCGTCGACGCGCAGTGGTCGATCCCGCACTTCGAGAAGATGCTCTACGACAACGCGGCGCTGCTCGCGCTGTATGCCGACGCGGCGCGCGCCGGCGTCGACGAAGGCTTGCGCAACGTCGCGACCGAGATCGTCGACTGGCTCGCGCGCGAGATGCGCGCCGCCGACGGCGCGTTCTACTCGAGCCTCGATGCGGACAGCGAAGGGGTCGAGGGCAAGTACTACGTGTGGACGCGCGACGAGGCGCGCTCGGTTCTCGCGGACGACGAGTGGGCGGTCGCCGCGCCGCGCTACGGCCTCGACGGGCCGCCGAACTTCGAGGACCACGCGTGGAACCTGCGCCTCGTCGCGTCGATCGACGATATCGCGGCGCGGCTCGCGATTGCGCCGTCGGACGTCGAGGCCCGGCTTGCAAGCGCCCGCGCCGCGCTATTCGCGAAGCGCAGCACGCGCGTGCGTCCGGGCCTCGACGACAAGATCCTGACCTCGTGGAACGCGCTGACGATTGCCGCGCTCGCGCGCGCGTCTCGCGCACTCGATGCACCGGCGTTCGCCGATCTCGCGTTCGCGGCCCTCGACCGGCTCATGGCCACCGCCTGGCGCGACGGGCGCCTTTATGCCACGCGCCACGGCGACCAGGCGACGCTGCCGGCCTATCTCGACGACTACGCGTTCCTGCTGGCGGCGCTCCTCGAGGCGACGCAGACGCGATTTCGCGCGAGCGACCTCGCCCGTGCGCGCGACGTGGCGGATGCACTGCTTGCGCGCTTCGAGGATCGCGGCCGCGGCGGCTTCTGGTTCACGAGCCACGACCACGAGCGCCTGTTCCATCGGACGAAGCCGGCGCACGACAACGCGACGCCGTCGGGCAACGGCATCGCCGCGCAGTCGCTGATCATGCTCGGTCATCTCGTCGGCGAGGCCCGCTACGTCGACGCGGCCGAGCGTGCCGTGAAACTCTTCGCGGCCGGCCTTGCCGAATCGGGAGGATCGCAGTCGACGCTCGTCGTCGCCCTCGAGCGATTGATGGCGCCGCCGACGACGGTCATCCTCGACGGCGATCGTGGCGTAACCCGAGACTGGCAGCGCGCACTCGAGCACGGTTATCGCCCCGATGTGTTCGTCGTCGACATCGCCGGCACGGACGCGCCCGCGATGCTGCGCAAGGGCGAGCCGGGCACGAGCGGCGCCCGCGCCTGGGTGTGCCGCGGCATGCAATGCCTGCCGCCGTTCGCATCGCTCGCGGACGTCGTCGCGACCCTTGGCGCCGAGTGACCGGTATCATCGGCTTTGTCGGCGCAGCTTGCAGGGTCGCCGAGCGAGCGCGGTACCATCGGCTTTCCTTTCCGCACCGTGGAGTGACGATGAACAAAGCCAACATGCTCCTTCTCGCGGCCGGCCTCTGCATTGCGCCGGTCGCATTCGCCGACGAAGGACTCGACCGCCTGCAGAAGGACGGTTGCACCGCCTGCCATGCGATCGACAAGAAGATCGTCGGTCCCGCGTACAAGGAGGTCG
>DATIEN010000194.1:0-6976 GCA_035455705.1 Casimicrobiaceae bacterium
CTGCTCTTCGGGCTCGGCATCCTGCGGCTGCGGGGCGCCTACTTCGCGCTGGCGACGATCGGCGTCAACGAGGGCGTCAAGGCGTTCGTCGCCAACTTTCCTCCATGGGGCGGCTCGACGGGGATCTACCTCGCGATCTCGGCGTACGCGCCGCTCGGGGGTCCCGGGCGCGCGCTGTGGACGATCTATTTCCTGCTCGTGGGCGTGATGGGTCTGTCGCTCGCGCTCTCCTACGCGATCAAGAACTCGAAATTCGGCATGGGGCTTCGCGCGATCGGCCAGAACGAGGATGCCGCCGTGGTGCTCGGTGTGCCGACGCGGCGCTACAAGGCGGCGGCCTATAGCGCCTCGGCGTTCCTGCCGGCCGTCGCCGGAGCGCTCTTCTTCTTCAAGAGCGCGTTCATCCAGCCCGACGATGCATTCGACCTCGCGCTTTCAACGGAAGCGATCGTCGCCGTAATGCTGGGAGGCCAGGGGAGCGTCGTTGGACCCGCGCTCGGCGCATTCCTGTACGAGGAGCTGCGGAGCACGCTGCTGACCGCGCGCGCGCTGTCGAACTTCCAGCTGGTCATCGCAGGGCTGCTTCTACTGGTCATCGTCCAGTTCGTCCCCGGCGGCTTGATGGGGTGGATCCACCGGCGCTGGCCGCGGATGAAGCGGGTGCTCGAGTGAGCAAGCTGGGCTGCCCCAACGGCGAATCAGCCCCGTGGCGCGCAGCGTGGAGGGAAAGCCATTGAGGCCGCTCCTTGTCGTGCACGATCTCGGCAAGCGCTTCGGTGGCGTCGAGGCGGTGTCGGGTCTGACCTTCACCGTCGGCGAAGGCGAGATCGTCGGACTGATCGGCCCCAACGGAGCCGGCAAGTCCACCGCGTTCGATCTCATCAACGGCGTGCGATTGCCCGACCGGGGACGCGTGGTCTTTCGCGGCGACGACATCACGGGCATGACGCCTTACCAGGTCGTTCGCCGCGGCGTCGCGCGGACGCACCAGATCGTGCAGCCGCTCGCGACGATGAGCGTGCTCGAGAATTGCATGGTCGGCGCGTGCTTCGGCCGCGCCGATCTTTCGTTGCGCGCGGCGGAGCGTGCGGCGCGCGAGATCGCCGGCGTGGTCGGCCTTGGCGATCGGCTGGACGAGCCGGCGAGCCAGCTCACGATCGCCGGCAAGAAGCGGCTCGAGCTCGCGCGGGCGCTTTGCGCGCAGCCGTCGTTGCTGTTGCTCGACGAAGTGCTCGCCGGACTCAATCCCACGGAGATCCGGCGCATGATCGACGTCGTGCGCACGCTGCGCGAGCGCGGCATTTCCATCCTGATGATCGAGCACCTGATGCAGGCGATCATGGGTCTGTCCGACCGCATCGTCGTGCTGAGCTCGGGGCGCAAGCTCGCCGAAGGTCCGCCCGCCGCCGTCGCTGCGAACCCGGCGGTCATCGAAGCCTACCTCGGCGACGCGTCGCTGAGCGGCCTTGCAGCCGGGCAGGCGTGACGTGGCCGAGCCGCTGCTCTCGATCGAGGGGCTCGAGGCGGGCTACGGCGAGGTGCAGGTGCTCTGGGGCGTCTCGGTCAGCGCGTCGGCGGGCCGGCTCACCACGATCGTCGGCGCAAACGGCGTCGGCAAGACGACGCTGTTGCGCGCGATCGTCGGCAGCGTCGCGCCCTGGCGGGGGCGCGTCGTCTTCAAGGGCGGCGACGTGACGTCGCTTTCACCTCACGTGAAGGCGGGCCGTGGTCTCGTGCTGGTTCCTGAAGGCCGGCAGCTTTTCAACGACATGACGGTCGAAGAGAATCTCGAAATGGGGGCCTTCTCGAGGCGCGCATCGCGCAAGCTCGCCTCGCGCCTCGACGAGGTATACACGCTTTTTCCCAGGCTCAAGGAACGAAGGCGGCAGGCGGCCGGCACGTTCTCGGGCGGCGAGCAGCAGATGCTTGCGATCGGACGCGGCTTGATGTCCGACCCCGAGCTGCTGATGATCGACGAGCTGTCGCTCGGCCTTGCGCCCGTCGTCGTCCACCAGCTCTTCTCCGCGCTCAAGCTGCTCAAGGAGGCCGGCCTCAGCATCGTGCTCGTCGAGCAGAACGTTCACCTCGCTTTCGCGGTCAGCGACTATGCGTACGTCGTCGCCGAGGGACGCCTGTTCAGCGAGGGCCCGCCCGCGGAACTCGCATCGCGTCCGGACATCCGGCGCGCGTATCTCGGCCTGTAGGTTCTGGCATGATCGACGTCCTCGAAAGCGCGCGCGCGCGGATCCGCGGCCGCGGGTTCCGCGTCGTATTTCCCGAGGGCGGCGACGAGCGCATCGTCGCCGCCGCACGGCGGCTGCAGGACGATCGGCTGGCCGAGACGATCGTGCTCGGGAGCGTGCCGGCCGCGCACGTCGACCGGTATGCGGCGCTCTATCGGCAGGGACGCGGCGATGCGAGCGAGGCGGTCGCGCGACGCCTTGCCGCCAAGCCGCTCTTCCACGCCGGGTTGATGGTGAAGGCGGGCGACGCCGACGCGATGATCGCCGGCGCCGCAAACCCGACCGCCCGCGTGATAGAGGCCGGCATGATGACGATCGGCCTCGCGCCGAACGTCGACACGCCGTCGAGCTTCTTCCTGATCGCGCTCGGCGATCGGCTGCTCGTCTACGCGGATTGCGCCGTCAATGCGGATCCCGGCGCGGAAGCGCTCGCCGGCATCGCGATCGCGTCAGCGCGCAGCGCCGAGCAACTCCTGGACGACGTCCCGCGGGTCGCGCTGTTGTCGTTCTCGACGAAGGGCAGCGCGCGCCATCCGCGCATCGACAAGGTGCTGCGTGCACTCGCGATCGCGCGCGAGCGGGAACCGGCGCTTGCGATCGACGGCGAGCTGCAGGCCGACGCAGCGCTCGTGCCGGCCGTCGCGGCGCGGAAGGTGATCGAGCCGTCGCTCGTCGCCGGCCGGGCGAACGTGCTGATCTTTCCCGATCTCGACAGCGGAAACATCGGGTACAAGCTTACGCAGTACCTCGCCGGCGCGCAGGCGATCGGGCCGATCCTGCAGGGCTTCGCGCGCCCGATCAGCGACCTGTCGCGCGGCGCCAGCATCGACGACATCGTCGCGACGACGACGATCGTGCTCGCGATGGTCGCCCGGTCGACGTAGCAGGGCGACCGCTTCGGGCTGCGAAAGGCGGTCTTCGGCGCTCAGCGCCGCTCGATCGGCACGTACGACCGCGCGGCGGGGCCGTTGTAGAGCGTGAGCGGCCGGATCAGAATGTTGTTCGCCAGTTGCTCGACCACCTGCACGGTCCATCCGGGCACCCGGCCCGCGGCGAAAATCGGCACGAACAGGTCCTCGGGAATGCCGTTCAGGAAGTAGACGACGCCTGCGTAGAAATCGACGTTCACGTTCACGCCATGCCGAGCGTACGGCTTCATCACGTCGACGAGCGCGGCGAGGATCTGGTACCACTTGGGCTCGCCCATCGCCTGCGACAGCCGCTCGACGCCCGCCCGCATGTGGCGCGCGCGGGGATCCTCGGCGCGATAGACGCGGTGGCCGAAGCCCATCACCGGCTCCTTGTTCGCCCGCTTGCGCTTGACGTAGTCCGCCGCGTTCGCGGGATCGCCGATTTCCTGCGCCATCCGCATTACGTTCTCGGCGGCGCCACCGTGCGCCGGGCCGGACAGCGCGGCGATCGCCGCGGTGATCGCCGCGTGCAGGTTTGCGTCGGTCCCGGCGACCACGCGGGCGGTGAACGCCGACGCGTTCGTTCCGTGCTCGGCATGCAGGATCATGTCGATGTCCATGAGCCGCGCCGCGTCGCCGCTCGGCGGCACGCCCTTCAGCATCCGCAGGAAATTCGCGGCGTGCCCGATGCCGTGATCGGGCGCGACCGGCTCGCGGCCGTTGCGAATATGCTCGTGCGCCGCGATGATCATCGGCACCTGCGACGTGAGGCGCACGCCCTTGCGCAGCGTCGCGTCGGCGGCATTGTCGTCGACCTCGGGGTCGAACGCGGCGAGTGCGGAGGCTGCGGTGCGCAGCACGTCCATCGGATGCGCGTGCCTGACCGCCCGAATCACGTCGTAGATCGCCGGCGGAAGCGCGCGCGCCGCCTTGAGCGCCGCGTCGAACCGCGACAGCTCGTCCGCGGTCGGCAACTCGCCGTGCATCAGCAAATAGCAGGTTTCCTCGAACGTCGAGCGCTCGGCGAGGTCGTGGATCGAATAGCCGCGATACAGAAGCTCGCCCGCGCGGCCGTCGATGTAGCAGACCTGCGAGCGGTCGAAATAGACGCCCTTCAGGCCGCGATGGATGTCCGTCTTTTCGCCGTCGTCGCTCATGCCGTCCGCTCTCCTCGCCGCGATGCCCGAAAAAACCGACGATACAACACCGCGACGCGCGTCGCGGCGGATCACGAGACGAGCCGGAAGATCCCGCGCGGATCCTTGGTGATCGCGACCGACACGATCCACAGGAACGTGAGCAGCGCGAGCGCGAAGGCGCTTGCGCGCGCGCCCTTCGTGCGTCCGAAGCGCAGTGCGACCAGTCCGAGCGCGATGTAGGCGACGAGGCCCGCGATCTTCGCCGCGATCCACGTCGCGTTCGCCGGCGACAGCCGCAGCGTCCACGCGAGCGCGATCGCGGATGCGATCAGCACGGTGTCGACGATGTGCGGCAGCGTCCTCGCACTGCGGTGGCTGATCCACGCTGCATCCCGCAGCGTGCCGAGGCCGCGCGCGAAGAATCCGGCGAAGGAAAGCGCGACCGCCGACTCGTGGATCAGCTTGAGCGTTGCGTAGTCCATCGGCCCGGCCATTGTAGCGTCGCCGTCCGCCGCGATCGCCGTACGTCGTCCGGTGGCAGCTTCGCATTTGACGCCGCGCGAACGCGTTGGCGACAATGGCCGTATGGCCGCGAACCGCGCGGCGCAAGGGAGATCAATCGATGAGACGAATCGTCGCGCTCGCCGCGCTTGCCGCCCTCTCGTTCGCCACCGCGCTCGCGCGGGCGCAGGCACCGTCGACGCCGGTCGAGCCGCGCATGCCGGGTGTTGCAACGCCGCCGCCGCAGGCATCGTCGCCGTCCATCGCGGGGGGTCCGGTGCGCGAGGACGCCGACGCGCGCGCCTGCCTCGAATTCCTGACGAACATCGGCGTGATTCGCTGCGCCGAAAAATTCCGTCACGCGCCGCCGCGCGCGGCGCATTGAATCGTCAGGCGAGCGCCGGGTACACGATCCGCGTTCCCTCCACCTTCGCGAACGGCGTCAGCTTGTGCGGCGCCGTTTTGGCTTCGCCGACGATCTCGCGCACGTCGAAGCCGCGCACGGTCAGCGCATCGGCGATCAGCGACCGGTGGCAGCGCCAAGGCACGGCTTCGGCGCACATGATCGCGACGCGCGCCTCGCGCGCGAGCGCGATCAGCGCGTCGAGGTTCGCGACGAACTCGGCGCTCTGCATGTAATCGGCGTAGCCGCGGAATGACAGGTTGCGCCAGCCGCCGTTCGGGGAATCGGCGCTCGTCTTCCGGAATCCGCCGAGTCCGGGGAACGGCACGTAGCGGATCGCGTGCGCGGCAAGCGTCGCCGCGAGCGCGTCGCCGTTAAACTGCGGGTTGTGGCGCGAGCGGCGCACCGTGCGTACGTCGGCGAGCGCCGTGACGGCCTGGGCCGCCAGGAGCGCGACGAATTCGTCCGCGCCGTGCGTCGAATGGCCCACCGTGTAGATGACGTTCTTCATCACCGCACAAGTTCAAGGAAGCCCGACATGAGTTTGCACCAATCGTTCGGCATCGACGTGCCGCTCGTCCAGGCGCCGATGGCCGGCGTGCAGGCGGGCGCGCTCGCGATCGCCGTCTCCAACGCGGGCGCGCTCGGCTCGCTGCCCTGCGCGCTGCTCTCGGTCGACGGGATCGAACGCGAGCTCACGGCGATCAAGGCGCAGACGTCCCGGCCGTTCAACGTCAACTTCTTCTGCCATGATCAACCCGCCGTCGACGCCGACCGCGAAGCCGCGTGGCGGGCGGCGCTCGCAGCGTACTACGCCGAGTTCGGCATCGATCCGGCGACGATCAAGCCGGGCCCCGGGCGCGCGCCGTTCGATGCCGCGGCGGCCGCGGTGCTCGAGCGGGTTCGGCCGGCCGTCGTCAGCTTCCACTTCGGGCTCCCCGCCGACGATCTGCTCGCGCGCGTGCGCGCATTCGGCGCGAAGATCGTCGGTTGCGCGACGACGGTGGCCGAGGCGCGGTGGCTCGAAGCGAAGGGCGTCGACGCCATCGTCGCGCAGGGCGTCGAAGCCGGCGGTCATCGCGGAATCTTTCTGTCCGACGACCTCACGACGCAGATGAGCACGCTCGCGCTCGTGCCGCAGGTCGTGCGCGCGGTGCGCGTGCCGGTCATCGCCGCGGGCGGCATTGCCGACGCCAACGGCATGAAGGCGATGCTGACGCTGGGCGCGAGCGGCGTTCAGGTCGGCACGGCGTTCATGCTGTGTGCCGAAGCGACGACATCGCGCATTCATCGCGACGCGCTCGCGAGCGACGCCGCGCTGCATACGGCGCTGACGAACGTCTTCACCGGGCGCCCGGCGCGCGGCATCGTCAACCGACTCGTGCGCGAGGTCGGTCCGATCAGCGCGAAGGCACCGGCGTTTCCGCTCGCAACCTCCGCGCTCGCGCCGTTGCGCGCAGAGGCCGAGCGCCGCGGGTCCGGCGACTTCTCGCCGCTTTGGTCCGGACAGAACGCGAGCGGCTGCCGCGCCGTTCCCGCTGCGCAACGCGTTCGCGAACTGACCGGCATGCAGGTTTCCTAGAAGCGCTCAACCGAGACGCAGTGCGACGTCGTACGCCGCGACGTAGCCGTCGGCGGATTCGCGCACGTCGAGGATCAGCGCGCGGCCGCCGGCGCGGAAGAGTCCGTCCTCGTCGTTGCGCGTGCGCCTTCGCAGCGTGCCGGCGTAGGGCGGGAAAGCGTGCACGCGGTCGGTCAGCGCGTCGTCGAAATAGAGCT
>DATIEN010000195.1:0-3772 GCA_035455705.1 Casimicrobiaceae bacterium
ACGGCGTTGACGAGCGTCGCGATGCCGAGCGCGACCTGGAACGCGGTCATGACGAGCAGCGCGTCCCCGCCGCGCCGCGCGCGACGCGGAATGCCGGCCGCGCGCAGCTGCCACCACAAAAGCGGCACGGCGAAGGCGAGCAGCCAGCCGACCAGCCGGTGATCGAACTGCACGGTCGCCATGTTCCAGAAGAAATTCTTCCACCACGGCGTCAGCGTCAGGATCTCCGGTGGCATCAGGTGGCCGTTCATCAGCGGGAACGTGTTGTACGCGAAGCCCGCGCGGATGCCGGCGACCAGGGCACCGAGCAGCGCCATCGCGTACACGACGATCGCGACGCCGACCGCGAACGCTCGCGTGCGCCGCACTGCGCGCGCGCTCGCATCCGCGACGCGCGGGAACGACAGCGAGAGCGCCGTCCACCCCATCGCACCGAAAATCGCGAATGCGAGGCCGAGATGCGCCGCCAGCCGGAACTGGGACACCCGCGGGTCGTCGACGAGGCCGCTCGCGACCATCAGCCAGCCCACGACTCCCTGCAGCGCTCCGAGCGCGAAGATGGCGGCGAGCGGCCACGCGTAGCCGGGCGGGATCCGGTTCCGCAGCAGGAACCCCACGTAGGGAACGAGAAACGCGACGCCGATCAGCCGCCCGAGGAGCCGATGGAAGTATTCCCACCAGAAGATCCGCTTGAACTCGGTCAGCGTCATCGCGTGATTCACGTCGCGGAACTCGGGCGTCTCCCGATATTTCGCGAAAGCATCGCTCCAGTCGGCCGCCGACAGCGGCGGAACGGCCCCGACGATCGGCTGCCACTCGGTGATCGAAAGACCCGAATGCGTGAGCCGCGTGATGCCTCCAACGACGACCATCGCGAAGACGAGCGCGCAGCAGGTCGCGAGCCAGCCGACGATGGCGCGACGCGACTCGGAAGCGACGCGCGGGACGGCGACGTCGCGGGCAGCGGCGATCATCGTGGCCATCAGGGCCTCTGCGCGGGCGCGTGCGGGGCACCCGGCTCGACGTCGGCGACGACGTCGACCGTGCCCGCGTTCTGGAACGTGAGGGTGAGCGGAACCTTGTCGCCCAACGACAGGGAGTGCGCGAGCCCGACGAGCATCACGTGGTACGAGCCTGGCTCGAGCGTCACGCTGCGGCCGGCCGGTATGTCGAGCGTCGGCACCGCGCGCATCCGCATTACGTTGCCATCCATCGTGGTCTGGTGCACCTCGGCGCTCTTCGACGCCGGCGACGAAACGCCGACGAGACGTTCGTCGTTGTGACCGTCGTTGCGGATCGTGAAGTAAGCGCCTCCCGTTCGAGCACCGGGCGGCGTCGGCCGCGCGTAGGGGTGTTCGATGCGCAGGTCGTGCAGCGGATAATCGGTTGCGACGGCGGTCGCCGGCACTGCGGTGACGACCCACCACGAAGCCGCGAGGAAACGAAGCAGTTGCTGCGCCCATGACGCGGCGCGACGATGCTCGGGCATCGCGCATTTTACCGCACCGGGCGTGCGGGGTCGCCTCGCCACGCTCGGCGTGGCGGGCGACCCTTCGAGTCCCTGCGCCAGGAAGCTCTGCCCTAGCAGGAATTGGCGAGCGGCTCGCCGCAGTCGATGTGCCGGCGGTTACGTCCATCGTGCGGCGTCGGCAGATACGGAAACACCGTATAGATGCCATTCGCCGTCAAATGGGAGCCTTCGGCGCCGATGTTGAAATTGACGCCGTCGCCCAAGCGTGGCGTCCCGGCGGGATTCAGCAGGAAGCCCGCGACGACGCGAAGCGCGATGTCGGTGACGTCGTCGTTCGGACGCCGCCCGTTCGGCCAGCCCGCGTTGTCGCCGGCCAGCACGGCGAGGCGCTTCTGCTGCGCGGGCGGCGTCGGCGCAACGGCAAGATCGAGTCGCAACAGCTCCGCGCAGTCGTTACGCCCGCACATCCCCGATTGCGGCTGCGACGGATACTTGAGGAGCGCGTTGACGAGATCGGTTCGGTTCGTCGTCGGGAAGCTCGTGCCGAAGCGCAGGTTCATCGCAGTGGCAAGCCGCGAGTTCAGGTAGAAGCCCACGAACTGGCGCTCGTCCGCCGGATCCGTCGTGTTCCACCGATCCTTCTGGTCCGTGCCGATCACGAGCTCGTTCACGAGCGGATTGCCAAGGCGCGACACCTGCGTGAACGGCCCGGCATTCACGCCTTCTCCCAGCACGCGCACCTTCTGCCGCTCGGTGGACGCATACGCGCCGATGACGCTGTTCGGATCACCCGTCACCGTCGCGATCGGCACCTCGATCGCGATCGAGCTCACGTTGTAGCCCGAGAGCTGGTTGTTGCCGAACGGGTTGACGGCGTCGTTGGCATCTTCAGCCGGCGTCAGGATCGGCGGCGTGCGCCGAAGGTTCAGCGTGTCGAACGCCGAACCGAGGTCGATGTAGAAGGACTCGCCCCGCTGGCCCGCAAAGACCTTGCCGCCGTTGGCGAGCGGATAAATGCCCTGCACCGCCAGTCCTTCGTAGTTCGGCATCGTCAGCGGCCCGACGTTCGAGGGCACCGCGAACATGGGTTGCGTGCCGAGGTTCACGCGCTGCCCGCCGCGCACCTGCGTAACGGTATAGCTCTGCCTCAGGATCAGCCCTTCGGAACCCGCGCCGTCGAGCGCCGTGATCGGCGGCAGCGCGACGTAATCGAGCGGCAGCTCGAGGCCCGTGAGCGGCCCGCGAAGCTGCGTCTTGAAGCGGATCTCGTAGACGAGGTCCTCGCGGCCGTCGGCATTCGTGTCGACGTTGATCCGGTACAGCACGTCGTCGCCGAAGTTGAAGTAATTCGGGCCGCCTCCCGGATCCTGCAGCGGGATCACGTTCAGGATGAACACGACGTTGCCAGGGTCGGTCCAGCTTCGAAACATGTAGAAGTCCGTGTTGTCCGCCGTCGGGTCCTGCGCGATCAGCGGCGCCTCGCGGTGGCTCGCTGCAAGCGCCGCTGCGCCCCACGACGCGGCGACGCACAGCGCGACGCCGCCGATGACACGTGCGATTCGGTTCATGGCTTCTCCTTCGAGATGATGACTAGCGTGCGGCGAGCGCACTGAATACGCCGACGTCGAACGCGCGCTCGACGAACCAGGCGCAGGCGATCGAAGCGATGGCGGCAGAGCCGCCGGCGACGACCATTCGCCGATACGCCCATGTCGATCGCAGCGCGAATGCGAACGGCAGGAACAGCGTCACGATCGCGAGTTGCCCGGCCTCGACGCCCAGGTTGAAGGCGGCCAGCGACAGCGCGAGCGACCCGGTCGGAAGGCCCAGATCGTGCAGCGCGCCGGCGAAGCCGAAGCCGTGCAGGAGGCCGAAACCGAACGCCGCGATCCAGCGTCCGTCGGCCACGACGGGGAACAGGTTGTTGAGCGCGGCGAGCACCACCGACAGCGCGATACCCGATTCGACCAGCCGCGACGGCAACACGACGATCGACAGCGCGGCGAGCGCGAGCGTGATCGAATGGGCGAGCGTGAAAGCGGTGACGACCTTCGCGACGTCGACGAATGCGCCGCGAAAGGAATCGGCGGAGCGCCAGGCCCGCGCCTTGCGGACGAGCACCGCGGGCAGCAGCAGCGAAAGCAGGAACAGGATGTGGTCGAACCCCGTCCAGATGTGCCAGACACCTTCGTTCACATACGTCGCGATCTGCGCGAGCGGGCCGGCGCTGTCCGAACCGACGACGCGACGAGGCGAGTCGGCGCTGAACAGGACGCTGCGGCTTTCGCCATGCTCGACGAA
>DATIEN010000196.1:0-14645 GCA_035455705.1 Casimicrobiaceae bacterium
GTTCGTCGGCGTCTTCCGGCCGGAGAAGTGCAGCATCGCCGGCCAGAACAGCGTGTGGAAATAGACGATGTCCTTGCCGATGAAGTGATACTGCTCGACG
This sequence comes from Casimicrobiaceae bacterium, assembly GCA_035455705.1. GTDB lineage: Bacteria > Pseudomonadota > Gammaproteobacteria > Burkholderiales > Casimicrobiaceae > VBCG01. Next base: position 101 of record DATIEN010000196.1, read on the forward strand.
ACCGGGTCGGCCATGAAGTCGGCGAAGGTCCGCGGCTCGCCGAGCGCGCGCGCGCGGCCGGAATCGAAGTGCCGCTTGAGCGCGGCGAGATAGCCGATCGGCGCGTCGAGCCAGACGTAGAAATACTTGGGCGGCCTGCCTGGCGGCTGATCCGGTATTTCGATGCCGAAGTAGGGCGGATCGCGGGAGATGTCCCAGTCGTCGAGCTGCCGGCCGTCGTCGACGAGCCACTCCTGCACCTTGTTGTAGACCTCGGTCTGCAGCGACTGCCCCGGCGCCGGCTGCGCCGTCCACTGCTTCAGGTAGGCGACGACCTCGGGCGCCGACAGCCGGAAGAACAGGTGCTCCGATTCGCGCATCTCCGGCCGCGCGCCGGTCAGCGTCGAATACGGCTCGATCAGGTCGGTGGGCGAGTACGTCGAGCCGCACACTTCGCAGGCATCGCCGAACTGGTCCTTCGCGCCGCATCGCGGGCAGGTTCCCTTGATGTAGCGATCGGGCAGGAACATGCCCTTCACCGGATCGTAGAACTGCGAGATCGTTCGCGTCGCGATCAGCCCGCGCCGCGCGAGCGCGCGGAAGATCGACTGTGCGAGCTCGACGTTCTCGGGCGAATGGGTCGAGTACGTCGTATCGAAGCTGATCGCGTAGCGGGCCCAGTCCTCGCGGTGTGATTCGCCGACGCGCGCGATCAGCGTCTCGGGCGTGATGCCCTCCGCTTCCGCCGCGAGCATGATCGGCGCGCCGTGCGTGTCGTCGGCACAGACGAAGTGCACCGCATGTCCCTGCATCCGCTGGAAGCGCACCCAGATATCGGCCTGGATGTACTCCATGATGTGGCCGATGTGGAACGGGCCGTTCGCGTACGGCAACGCCGTCGTGACGAACAGCGTGCGGGACGGGTTCGCGGGCATTCGCGTTTTGAAGAGCGGGTGATGCGGGGGAACCGCCGGATTCTAACAAACGCGTGACGCTCGCCGGCTTCGCGACCCGGCCGTGGGGCTAGAATGACGGTTCTTGCGCGTGCGCCTGCACGCGCGCCGCATTCGTCACGCAGAGGCCCTTCCCAATGGCGGTCACCGAGCAGGACGTGCAGCAAAGCCTGCGCCAACTCGTCGATCCGAATCTCGAGCGCGACTTCGTGAGCGCGAAGTCCGTCAAGAACGTCCGCGTGGATGGCGGCAACGTGAGCGTCGACATCCAGCTCGGCTATCCGGCACGCAGCCAGCACGACGAGATTCGAAGGTTGGTGCACGATGCGATCGCGCGCGTGCCCGGCGTGTCGCGGGTGGCGGTCCAGGTATCGCAGAAGATGACGACGCACGCGGTCCAGCGCGGCGCCAAGCTCGTGCCGGGGGTCAAGAACATCGTCGCGGTCGCGAGCGGCAAGGGGGGCGTCGGCAAGTCGACGACGGCCGTCAACCTGGCGCTCGCGCTTGCGGCCGAAGGAGCGAACGTCGGCATTCTCGATGCCGACATCTACGGACCGTCGCAGCCGATGATGCTCGGCCTTGCCGGGCGGCCCGAGTCCAAGGACGGCAAGACGCTGGAGCCGATGGAGGCGTACGGCGTGCAGGCGATGTCGATCGGCTTCCTCATCGACACCGACACGCCGATGGTGTGGCGCGGACCGATGGTCACGCAGGCGCTCGAGCAGTTGCTGAAGGACACGAACTGGCGCGACGTCGATTTCCTGATCGTCGACATGCCGCCCGGCACCGGCGACATCGCGCTGACGCTGTCGCAGAAGGTTCCCGTCACCGGGGCCGTGATCGTCACGACGCCGCAGGACATCGCGCTGATCGACGCGCGCAAGGGCCTCAAGATGTTCGAGAAGGTCGGCGTGCCGATCGTCGGCGTCGTCGAGAACATGGCCATTCACATCTGCTCGAACTGCGGCGCCAGGGAGCACATCTTCGGCGAAGGCGGCGCCGAGCGGATGTGCCGCGACTACGACGTGCCGTTCCTCGGCAGCCTGCCGCTCGACATCCGGATCCGCGAGCAGGCCGACGCGGGACGGCCGACGGTGATCGCCGATCCCGACGGCGCGATCGCGCAGGCGTACAAGGCGATCGCACGCAAGGTGGCGATCGCGGTCGCGAGGAAGGCGGAGGATTTCTCGGCGAAATTCCCGAGCATCGTCGTGCAGAACACGTGACCGCGACGCTCTGGCGCCAAGCCGGCTTGCTCATGAAGGCCCGCGAAGGCTTCTTCGTACCCTGATTGCCATGTCCATCAAGTCAGACCGCTGGATCCGCCGGATGGCGCAAACGCAACGCATGATCGAGCCTTTCGAGCCGGGGCAGGTTCGCGAGGCGAACGGCCACCGGATCGTGTCGTACGGCACGTCGAGCTACGGCTACGACATCCGCTGCTCGAACGAATTCAAGATCTTCACGAACATCAACTCGACGATCGTCGATCCGAAGAAGTTCGACGAAGGGTCGTTCGTCGATTTCACGGGGGACGTCTGCATCATTCCGCCCAATTCGTTCGCGCTCGCACGGACGATCGAGTATTTCCGCATCCCGCGCAGCGTCCTCGTCGCCTGCCTGGGGAAAAGCACGTACGCGAGATGCGGGATCATCGTGAACGTGACCCCTCTCGAACCGGAGTGGGAGGGCCACGTGACGCTCGAGTTCTCGAACACGACGCCGCTGCCGGCGAAGATCTATGCCAACGAAGGCGTCGCACAGGTGATCTTCTTCGAGTCCGACGAAGTGTGCGAGACGTCGTACAAGGATCGCGGCGGCAAGTACCAGGGTCAGCGCGGCGTGACGCTGCCGAAAATGTAGCCCGCCAAGGCTTCTGCCGCGGCGATCACGAAAGCGCGAGACCCGTCTCGCGATCGAACAGGTGCACGTCGCGGGCCGATGCGACGAGCGTAACCGTCGCGTCCACCTTGACCGGCTCGTGCCGCGGGACGCGCGCGGTCAGCGAGCCGGCGTCCGTCGCGACATGCACGTACTGCTCGGCGCCGAGCATCTCGACGACCTGGACCGTACCGCTCACGGCGACCTCGGCCGTCTGCGCGTCGCTCTCCGACGCGAGCGCCAGGCATTCGGGCCGGACGCCGACCGTCACGCCCGTCGCGTCGACGCCTTGCAGCGTCCGCCGATCTGCCTCGGACGTCGTGATCCGCGCCGCCTGCGTCGAAAGGACGATCCGGTCGCCCTCACGCTCGACCCGGCAGTCGATGAAGCCCATCTGGGGCGTGCCGATGAACGACGCGACGAAGCGGTCGACCGGCGCGTCGTAGAGTTCGCCCGGCGTGCCGACCTGGTGGATGCGGCCGTGGTTCATCACGACGATGCGGTCCCCCATCGTCAGCGCCTCGACCTGGTCGTGCGTCACGTAGACGGCCGTCGCGGTCACCGCGCGATGCACCTTGAGAATCTCCGCACGCATCTGCACGCGCAGGTGCGCATCGAGGTTCGACAGCGGCTCGTCGAGCAGGAACACCGCCGGGTCGCGGACGATCGCGCGGCCGAGCGCGACGCGCTGGCGTTGCCCGCCCGATAGTTGGCGTGGGCGACGTCCGAGCAGGGGCTCGATGTCGAGCATCCGTGCCGTGCGGCGCACGCGGGCATCGATGTCGGCAGCCGCGAGCTTGCGGCGACGCAAGCCGAAAGCCATGTTGTCGTACACGGACATGTGCGGATACAGGCCGTAGTTCTGGAACACCATCGCGATGTCGCGGTCGCCGACCTCGACGTCGTTGACGCGCGCATCGTCGAAGAGCACGTCGCCGGCGCTCACGCGCTCGAGGCCGGCGATGATTCGCAGGAGCGTCGTCTTGCCCGACCCCGACGGCCCGACCAGAACCATGAACTCGCGATCGGCGATGTCTAGGTTGCAGTCGCGCAGCACCACGTTGTCGTCGTAGCGCTTCTCGACGCCGCGGATGGAGATCTTCGCCATCTGCGGCTCTTCAGGCTCCGGCGACGGCGCCCGACGTGAGACCGCGCACCATCGACCGCTGCACGGCGAAGAAGGCGATCATCAGTGGCAGCGTCGTCAGCGTCGCGGCCGCCATCATGCCGCCCCAGTCCGTCTTGAACTGGCCCGTGAACGTGAGCACGAGCGCCGCCGGCAGCGTCTGCTTGCCGAGCGTCGTCACGAACGTGAGCGGGTAGATCAGGTTGTTCCACGCCTCCATGAACACGAATGTCGCGGTCGTCAGCAGCCCGGGCAGGATCAGCGGCACGACGACCTTGCGCACGATCTGCCAGCGCGTGTACCCGTCGACGCGCGCCGCTTCCTCGATCTCGATGGGAACCGCATCGATGAAGCTCTTCAGCATCCAGACGGCGAACGGCAGGCCGAACGTGACGAAGCCCACGACGAGACCCGCGTAGCTGTCGAGCAGCCGCGCGTGCAGCAGCAACAGGTAGAGCGGGGCGAGCAGCACGACGAGCGGCAGCATCCGGAAGAGGAGCATCGCGTAGGCGATCGTGCCGCGCAGCCGGAAGCGGCCGCGCGACAGCGCGTACGCCGCCGGCGTGGCAATGACGACGGCGACGATGGCGGTGGCGAGGCAGGTGATCAGCGTGTTCACGAAGAACGCGACGAACGGCAACTCGCCGGTGAAAAGGCCCGTGTAGTTGGCGAAGGTGAAGCCATGCGGCCAGGCGGTTGGCTCGAGGCTCGCCGCCTCGAGCTCGGTCTTGAACGACGTCGCGAGCATCCAGTACAGCGGTGCGACGCTCCAGACGATCGCGACGCCGATCGCGACGGCCCGGACTGCGTGCGCCGCGCCGAATGCCGGGCCAGCTTGGCGTCGGATCGCGATGCCCATCGCCGTCACCGGATTTTCAGCGCGCGCAGGTAGGCGATCGCGAACGCGAGCAGAAGGAGCAGCCAGACGACGCCGACCGCCGACGCATAGCCGATCTCGAAGTTCTCGAACGCCTGCCGGTACACGTAAACGACGAGCGTGGTCGTGCTGTATCCCGGTCCGCCCTGCGTCATCGCCCAGATCTTCGCGAAGTCGTTGAAGTTGGCGATGATCATCAGCAGGCTGCTCACGAGCAGCGCGTTCTTCAGGAACGGCAGCTTGATCGAGATGATCATGCTCGCGCCACGCGCGCGGTCCACCCGCGCCGATTCGATCACTTCATTCGGGATGGCGGCTAGCGAAGCGGCGAGGAGCAGGAAGAAGAACGGCGTCATCGTCCACACGTTCGTCACCATCACGGCGGGCAGCGCGAGCGACGACACGTTGAGCCACGAAATCGGCGTGTCGATGAAGCCGCCGGCGAGCAGCAGCGCATTGATGGCGCCGCCGTTTTGCAGGTACATGTAACGGAAGAGGAACGCGACGACGACGAACGGCACGGCCCACGGCGTCAGAAGCAACGCGCGCACCGCGCGACCGCGCCGGCCCCCGGCGTTCTCGGTAAGGAGCGCCAGCGCAAGCCCGAGGAGCGCCGCGACCGCGACGCTGCCGAACGTATAAATCGCCGTATTGCCGAGCGAGAGCCAGAACGTGCCGTCTCCGAGCAGCTTGCGGTAGTTGCCCGCGCCGACGAAGCGCTCGGGCGTCGTGCCGAGCAGGTTGTAGTCCTGCGCGGAGAGCAGCAGCGTGTAGGCGATCGGATAGCCGACGACGATCGCCAGCACGCCGGCCGCGGGCAGCACCATCGCGTCGACCCATGGCAGCCGCTCCGCATCGCGCGCGGGCGATGCGGCGGCCCGCGCGGCGACGCCTTGCGTCATCGGCGGCGCGATGCGCGGGTCAGCGTCGATCCAGTTGCTGCTGGATCGACGCCGCGATCTGATCGATCGGCTCGGTCCCCGTCACCGCCTGCTGCACCCCGGCCATGATCGCCGACGACGCTGCTGCGAACGCCGGCCCGTACGGCGGCGTCGTCACCGTCGGGATGATGCGCGCGGTGAACGCCTGGTAGATCGGCGTGTCCAGCTTCTTCGCAAGCTCGGGGCTCGGCATGCTGACGAGCGGCGGCAACGAGGCACCGGGTCCGAGCGTGTAGTCGCGGATCGCGGCCGGCGACGCAACGAGGTATTGCATGAAAGCCCACGCGGCCTTCTTCTGCTTGCTGTCGGCGAACATCACGAGCTGGTGACCGCCCTCGAACGAGTACGACTTGCCTCCCGGGCCCGCCGGCTGCGTCGTCACGCCCCAACGCCGGTAGAAGTCCGCATCGGACATCTTGTTCGCGCTCTGGATCACGCCCTGCAGCAGCACCTGGTCCCAGACGAACGCGACCTTGTCCTGCGCGGCGAGCGGGCGGAACTCGCCGATCTTGCGGCCCGGATCGATGTAGCGCTTCTGCGCGAGCTCGCGCATCCAGTCGAGGTACGCCTTCATCTGCGCGGAATCGGCCTGCGCCTTGTCGCCGAGCGGCTTTGCGCCGAACGTCGCCATCCACGGCCAGTTCGCCTGCAGCGAGAACGGTCGGTTCGTCGTGTCGATCCCGAGCGGAATCACGTCCGGCTGCGTCTTCTTCACTGCGGCCATCGCGCCCATCAGCTCGTCGATCGTCTTCGGCGGTTTCTCCGGGTCGAGGCCCGCCCTCTGCAGGATCGCCTTGTCGTACCAGAGGCCGGCGGGTGCGAGCGTCCACGGCAGCGCAATCAGCTTGCCCTCGTAGGAGAGCCCGTTCAGCGCATCGGGCTTGAGCTCGGCCTTGAACGCGGCGTCCACGTAGCCGGACAGCGGCTCGAGCCTGCCGGTCGCCGCGATCAGGAACGTGTCGTTGCCCGCGAGCTGGGCGACGTCGGGCGGGTTGCCGGCGCGCACGCGAAGCGCGAGCTGACGCGCGATCTCGGAGAACGAAATCGCCTCGCTCTTGATCCTGATGTCGGGGTGAGCGGCTTCGAAAGCGGCGATGACCTTCTCGATCGCCGGCTTGGTCGTGCCCTCGGCTGCGGCCCAGTTCGCGAACGTGATGGTGACCGTTTCCGCCGTCGCGGCGTGCACGACGCCGACGAGCAGCGCGGCCGCGACCGCGAGCGCGCCGCCGCGCGAGTTCCAATGACCGTACATGGAGCCTCCTTGTTTTCGCGCTCAGTCCGTTCGTCTAGCATACGACACTGCACACCCATTCGTTCAGGAGCGCAAGGATGCCGACGGTTCTCGTCACCGGCTGCGACACGGGTCTTGGCGTCGAGTTCGCACGGCAGTACGCGGCGGACGGCTCCCGCGTGATCGCGACCTGCCTCGATCCCGACACGGCAAGCGCGACGCGCGCGATCGCCGGCGACGTGCGCGTGATGAAGCTCGACGTCTGCGACCTGGCGGCCATCGACGCGCTCGCGGAAACACTGCGCGGCGAGCCGATCGACATTCTCGTCAGCAACGCCGGCATCGGCCGTCCGCATCCACCGTTCGGGAAGACCGACTACGCGCTTTGGCAGCGCATGCTCGCCGTGAACCTGATCGGCCCGGCACGGCTCGCCGAAGCGTTCGTCGAGCACGTGGCGGCGAGCCGGATGAAGGTGATGGCGTTCGTGTCGAGCCGGATGGGCAGCATCGGCCTCAACCTGACCGGGGGCTCGTATGGCTACCGCTCCAGCAAGGCGGGGCTGAACGCCGTCGTCAGGAGCCTCGCGATCGATCTCGCACCGCGCGAAATCCTCGTGCTCGCGCTGCATCCGGGATGGGCCAAGACGGAGCCGAACGCGCGCGTCGACGTCGATCGCAGCGTCGCGGGGATGCGCGCGATCATCGAACGCGCCAGCCGCCACGAGACGGGCAGCTTCCTCGCGTTCAACGACACGCCGCTGCCGTGGTGAGATTCGACGCCTAGAAAGCGAGCGGCACCTCGCGGTTCTCGCGTATCGACCGCTCGGCTTCGAGACAGCAGATCACCCGCTTGCGCGCCTCCGCGCTCGACACGAGCGGCCGGCGCTCGCGCAGCGCTTCGGCGGTGAGCCGCAGCTGGTCGCGAAGCTCGTACACCTCGCCCGAGACTGCGATCGACTCGTGCACCGCTTCGCGTACGCCGCGCTCGAAAGCGAACCCCTTCGGCTGCACGCTGAACTGGTAGATCGGGTGGTGATCGCGGTCCATGGCGCCCGACCACGCCATGCGGATCGCGCCCTCCGTGCCGGTGACGTGGACGGCCAGATGATGCTCGAAGCCGGCGACCGTTTGCGTGATGGTCGCGTACACGCCGCCCGCGAAGCGGACGACGGCCGTCAGGTTGTCGTACTGGCCCGTCGCGCGCGAACCGCGCCGATTGCCGAACGCGCGAATGGCCAGGGGATCGCCGCGCGACTCGAGGTACCACAAGGCGAAATCGAAGAAATGGACCGTTTCCTCGAGTATCCACGAGCCGACGCGCGACGCGTCGTAACGCCAACCCTCGGCCCCCGTGCGGTAAGGGTTGCGGAACAGGTCGACGTTGACGAAAAGGGGCTCGCCGATCGCCCCGTCGTCGATCAGCCGCTTGGCGCGGCCCCATTGCGTCGACAGCCGGAACTCGTGACCGACCGAGACGATCCGGCCGCTTGCGCGCTCGGCGGCGATGATGCGGTCGCAATCCTCGCGCGAGGTCGCCATCGGCTTTTCGAGCAGCACGTCCCTGCCGGCGGCGAGGGCCGCGCAAGCCGCGTCGGCGTGCAGATGATTGGGCAGCACGATGTCGACGACGTCGACGTCGTCCGCCGTGATCGCCTCGCGCCAGTCGAGCGTCACGTCGATGCCGGGGAAGTCCCGTCGTGCCGCGGCGGCGGTCGCTTCGTTCTTGCAGGCGATCACTGCAAGAGCGTGGGGGTCGAATGCGACGATCGCCCGCGCGTGGTGCCGGCCCCACGCGCCGTAGCCGATCAATGCGAAACGCATCGCTATATCATAGTCGACGTCCCCGTTTCGAAGTCGACCCTCATGGCGAGCGTCAGCCTGCGCCGGATCGCCAAGCAGTTCGGTGACCAGAAGGTCGTCCACGACATCGACCTCGACGTCGCGCACCAGGAGTTCGTCGTGCTCGTCGGCCCATCGGGATGCGGCAAGAGCACGACGCTGCGGATGATCGCGGGTCTCGAGGATGCGACGAGCGGCGAGATCGCGATCGACGGCCGCGTCGTCAACGAGGTCGCGCCCAAGGACCGCGACATCGCGATGGTGTTCCAGGATTACGCGCTCTACCCGCACATGAGCGTCTACGACAACCTGGCCTTCGGCCTGCAGATGCAGGATTTGCCGAAGCGCGAGATCGCGCAGCGCGTGCGGGAGGCCGCCGACGTCCTCGGCATCGGCTCCCTGCTCGAGCGGCGGCCCCGGCAACTGTCGGGCGGCCAGCGGCAACGCGTGGCCATGGGACGCGCGATCGTGCGCCGGCCGAAAGTGTTCCTGTTCGACGAGCCGCTGTCGAACCTCGATGCCCAGCTGCGGGTGCAGATGCGCACGGAGATCAAGAAGCTGCATCGGCGCGTGGCGACGACGATCGTCTACGTCACGCATGACCAGGTCGAGGCGATGACGCTCGCGGATCGCATCGTCGTCATGCGCGGCGGCGCGATCGAGCAGGTCGGCTCCCCCGACGACGTCTACAACCGTCCGGCCTCGCAGTTCGTCGGCGGCTTCATCGGCTCGCCGATGATGAATTTCATAGGCTGCAGCGTCGACCGGACGCCGCCGGCCGTCGTGCTGGGCGACACCATTCGCATTCCGATCGAGGCGGGCCGCCTTCCGCGCGAAGGCCGCGACTTCACGGTCGGCATCAGGCCCGAGCACTTCGCGCTCGCCGACGGGACGAAGCGCGGTTTCGCGGCGCGGGCAGACGTCGTCGAGCCGCTCGGTTCGGACACGCTCGTGTTCATGCGCCTCGGTGAAGCCGACGTGGTCGCGCGGCTCCCGCCGTCGGTTCGCATTGCACCCGGGGACCGGCTGGACGTCGCCGTCGACACGTCGTCGATCCATTTCTTCGACGCCGCGACCGGCAAGGCGGTACGATGAGCGAAGCGGTTACGCGACGTAAACGCCAAAATGACTTGAGACTGGAGGAGAAGATGGCATTGCGCATTCCCGGCCGTTCACTGCGCTTGGCGGCGCGCATCGGCATCCTTTCGCTCGCGGCGCTGCTGCTCGCCGTGGCGGGCCCGGCAGCCGCCGAGCAGAAGAAGCTCTCCTTCCTCACCTGGAACATCTCGGACCAGGCGGACCTCTTCAAGGAATGGATCGCCGAATTCAAGAAGCGGCATCCGGACGTCGACGTCGAGTGGCTCGACAAGAAAGGGCCCGAGCTGCCGGCGTTCTACCAGACGCAGGTCATCGCCGGCACGCCGCCCGACATCATCAACACGCAGGGCGCGCTGTGGCTCGAATACGCGGCGGCGGGCGGGCTCGTCGACCTGACGCCGTACCTCGACAAGGATCCCGACGTCCGCAAGCGCTTCAACGCCGATTACCTCGCGCAGTGGAAGTACAAGGGCCGCAACTACATGCTGCCGTTCTACATCAGCAAGACGCTGCTCTTCTACAACAAGACGATGTTCCGGGAGGCGGGGATTTCCGGCCCGCCGCAAAGCTTCGACGAGCTCCTCGCGGACGCGAAGAAGATGTCGAAGGGCGAGAAGACCGGCTTCATCACGCTGAACTTCGACTGGCTCTATTGGCCGCTCTTCCGGATGAATGGCGTGGATCTCCTCACTCCCGATCTCAGGAAGGCCGCGTTCGACACGCCGAAAGGCGTGCAGGTGCTCGACGCGCTCGCCAAGGCGACGAACGATGGCAGCATCAACAAGATCGCGTGGACCGGGCGCTGGGTCGAGCCGAACGGCGCCTTCGCGAGCGGCAACGTCGGCATGCTGCTCGCGCATTCGCCGGCGTTCTTCTTCATTCGCGGACAGGCGCCTTGGGTGAACGGCGACACGCTCGGCGTGGCGCAGGCGCCGGGCGGCTGGGCGACGCCGAATTCCCACGGCCTCGGCATCTCGAAGGGCTCGAAGCATCCGGAGCTCGCATGGGAATTCCTGAAGATGGTGACGAGCGAGGACTGGACGGCGAAACTCTCCGAGCGCCGCAAGGTGCTGACCGGCAACATCGCGTCCGACACGAAGCTCCTCGAAAAGCTCGGCAAGGACGACCCGCTCGCGGCGGCCGTCCTAAAGACACAGGTCGAGGCGACCGACAAGCTGACCGGCAACTGGCCGCTCGCGAACGACGCGCGCGTCAAGGAGGCGGTCTATCCGGAAATCCAGAACGCGGTGCTCGGACGCAAGCCGGCTGCGCAGGCGCTCAAGGACGCCGCGGCGAAGGTCGACCGCGTGCTCGGTCAGTAGCACGCGACGCGCGATGCGGGAGTAGCCGACGCCCGCTCGCGCGACGGTCGACGTGGCGAGCGCTCACGACGCAACCCCGGCGACGGCGGAAGTCGTGCGCCCCGCGCAGGCGCCACGCGTTGGCCTCCGCAGGCGGCGGGAAATCCTGCTGGTCTGGACCTTCCTGCTGCCTTCGCTCGCGGTCTTCCTGCTCTATCGCGTGCTGCCCCTCGCATGGAACGGCATGCTTTCGTTCCAGCAGTTCTCGCTGTTCGCGCCGTCGCAGTGGATCGGGCTCGACCATTACCGCGAAATGGCCGACGACCCGGTTTTCTGGACGTCGCTCGTCAACACGCTGTGGTTCATGGCCAGCGCCCCGGTCGGGATCGTGCTCGCGCTGACGATCTCGCTGATGGTGAACACCGGCATACGCGGCCGCGACGTGTACCGGACGATCGTCTTTCTTTCGTATCCGCTGATGACGGTCGCCGTCGGGATCATCTGGCGCTGGATGTACGACGAGAAGGTCGGCCTTTTCAACTTCATCCTCCGCTCGCTCGGCGTCATCGACCAGCCGATCCCGTTCCTGCAGTCGTTCGAGCTCGCGCTGCCGTCGGTGCTGCTGGCGAACGTCTGGCAGATTCTCGGCTTCTACATGATCATCCTGCTCGCGGGCCTGCAGAACATCCCGCAGAACCTCTACGAGGCGGCGTCGATCGACGGCGCGAGCCGCTGGCGCCAGTTCACGCGGATCACGCTGCCGCTTCTGCGGCCGTCGCTGTTCCTGGCGTTCGTGATCGGCATCATGACGTCGTTCACGAGCTTCGACCTGGTCTACGTGATGACCCAGGGCGGTCCGAGCCACCGCTCGGAGATCCTGATGACGTACATCTACAAGGCGGCGTTCGAGTTGTCGCGGATCGATTACGCCGCGGCGCTCACCGTCGTGCAGTTCGTGCTGCTCGTCACGCTCACCTGGCTCGGCAACCGTCTCGCCGGCGGCGACGCGGGCGCGGTACGCACCGGATGACGACGAGCCGCCGCATACGGCGCCTGTGGGGGCACGCGTCGCTGCATGCCGCGCTGATCGTCGTCAGCTTCTGCATGCTGCTGCCGTTCTACTGGGTCCTGAAGACGAGCCTGACCGGCGAGAACATCTTCGTCTATCCGCCGAGCGTGATCCCGGTCGATCCCCATCTGTTCTACTACGTCGACGTCTGGTACTTCATCCCGTTCCCGCGGTACCTGCTGAACAGCGTCGTCGTGTCGGCGCTTGCGATCGCGGCCAACGTCGTCTTCAACGCGCTCGCCGGCTTTGCCTTGACCCAACATTTCCGCGGACGCGGCGCGATCATCACGGTGCTGTTGTCGTGCATGATGATCCCGTTCCAGACGACGATCGTGCCGGCCTACCTGATCACGGCGAAGCTCGGCCTTCTGAACAGCTACCTCGGCCTCGCGCTGCCGACGTTCTCGACGATCATCTGCATCTTCGTGTACAAGGCGAGCTTCGAGGCGGTGCCGCACTCGCTGATCGACGCGGCGCGCATCGACGGCCTGTCCGAGCTCGCGATCATTCGCAAGATCATGCTGCCGCTCGCGACATCGGCGGTCGCGACGAACGTCGTGCTGTCGTTCGTCTGGTCGTGGAACAACTTCCTGTGGCCGCTCATCATCGTCCGCGATCCCGACATGCAGACGCTGCCGCTCGGCCTGTCGCGTTTCCTGAGCTACCACGAAAACACCACCGGGGCGCTCTACGCGTTCTGCATCATGGTGCTCGCGCCGGGCATCCTGCTGTTTCTGATGGCGCAGAAGGAATTCATCCGCGGGCTCACGTCGGGAGCGACCAAGGCATGACGCGGCGGATCCTCGCCGTGCTTCGGCACCGCTTCGTGGCCGTGCCGTTCGCGATCGCGATCGTCGTCGCCGTCTGGAACGTCTACGTAGCCGAGCACGACGACGGCATCGTCCGCGGGGAGGTCGTAGGGCCGGACGGCCGGCCGGTCGCAGGCGCGACCGTGTCGATGATGGAGCAAAACTTCACGACCAATTCCGATCGGGGCAAGACGACGACGCGCACGGACGGTACCTTCGAGTTCACCGACAATCGCTCGCACAACATCCAGCTCCGTGCGGAAAAGCCCGGGCTTGGTCGTTCCGACCTCGTCGTCGTGCGGCTGTACTTTCGCGCGCAGAACGTGACGCTGCGCGAGCCGCTGCGCATCAAGCCAGCGACGTGACGGGAATGGACAAGCCGCTCGTGCTCCTCGATCCGCACCCGCGAACGCGGGCGATGATTTTTCGCGAAGACGACTGGAAGCGGCTTCTCGCGATCGCCGAGATCGTGACGCGCGAAGACGCTCCGATCGAGGACGCCGTCGTCGACGATTGCCTGCCGTGCGTAGCGGCGATCGTCGGCCAGACGCCGATGCCCGAGGCGCGATTGCGGCGCGCCGCGGCGTTGCGTGCGATCTTCAACGTCGAGGGCAATTTTCTGCCGAACGTCGACTACGACTATTGCTTCCGCAACGGCATCCGCGTCGCGGTGGCCGCGCCGGCCTTCGCGGCCTCCGTCGCGGAATATGCGTTGGCGCTGACGCTCGACCTGTTGCGCGGCGTGACCCGGGCGGACCGTTCGTTTCGCGAAGGCAGCGAGGCGTATGGCTGGCGCGGCAACCGCGACGCGACGTCGCTGTTCGGTCGCGAGGTCGGCATCGTCGGCTTCGGGAACGTGGGCCGCGCGCTGCTGCCGCTGCTCGCGCCCTTTCGCTGCAGCGTGCGCGTGCACGACCCGTGGCTGCCGGACGCCGTCGTTCGCGAAACCGGAGCGGCGCCGGCAACGGTCGACGAGCTCTTCGGCGAATCGGATGTCGTCATCGTCGCATCGGCCGCGACGCGGGACAACCGCGGTGGCATCGGTGCCTCGCAGCTCGCGCGAATGCGGCCGCGCGCGAAGCTCGTGCTCGTGAGCCGGGCGGACGTGGTCGATTTCGCCGCGCTGCTGGACGCTGTCCGCGAAGAGCGCATCGAGGCGGCGCTCGACGTCTTTCCCGGGGAGCCCGTCGCGGCGGACGATCCGATCCGTCGGATGCCGGGACTTCTTCTTTCGTCGCACCGCGCCGGCGGCCTCGATTCGGCGCTGAAGACGATCGGTGAAATGGTCGTCGACGATCTCGATCTCGTGCTGCGTGGACTGCCGCCGGTGCGGCTGCAATCCGCGCAGCGCGAGACCGTGGGCCTGCAGCGCAGTCGGCCCGGCATCGGCGCCTCGCCGGCCTAGAAGCGCGACGTCAACAAATAGACGATCGCTGCGATC
>DATIEN010000197.1:0-5429 GCA_035455705.1 Casimicrobiaceae bacterium
TACGGTTCCCCTGTACAGGTGCTTTTTGCGCGGGATAATTCTCGGCCGCCTCCAATGACCGCCGCCGGTGCCGTACGTGCGTCTCTCTCCGCCACTTCGCGAGGTGTAATCGTGCGATCACCCGCCACGACATCGTTCGCAGCGCCTGCACGCGGCAAATTGCTTTCGGCCTGCACATCCGCCGTCGCCTTGGTTTTGGCGTCTGCCAGCCATGGTCAGGTCGCGCAGCCTCCCGCCGCCGTCGGTTCGGTTCCCGGCTACGCCGCGCAAACGCCTGCCCCCGTCGATCCGGAAAGCCTGTCCTGCAGCGACTTGAAGGCCGAACTCAAGAGTACTGGACAGCTGAACCTGCTCTACGGACCGAGGGGTGGCTGGGGCGACACCTTCTATGGCCCCGCGGCACCTCGCTGCCAGTTCTGGCAAATGCCGCAGTTCACGTACGTGCGGGCACGCGACGGCCTTTGTGGCATCGGCTACATCTGCGTCGACAAGCTCTCGTTCGATTGACGAGCCGGCAGGACGAGTTCAGGTCGAAGCCGCCCCAACGCCTGTCGTATACCGGTAGGGGTGTTCCGTCGTTGTGGATCTTCTGGTGGGGAACGGCCGTGGAACCAGCGACCTTCGCCTCCCGTGCATGGATTCGAGCGACGAAGCCGAGATGAGCACGATCCTGGTCGGCACGTCGTCGTGGACGGACAAGAGCCTGATCGAATGCGGGAGGTTCTATCCGCAGAGCGTCACGACGCCGGAGGAACGTCTGCGCTACTACGCGTCGCAGTTTCCGATCGTCGAGATCGACAGCAGCTATTACGGCATCCCGAGCCTCGAGAACGCGCAGCGCTGGATCGAGCGTACGCCGCCCGGCTTCGTGTTCAACATCAAGGCTTATCGGCTTTTCACGCGTCACCAGACGCCGATCGCAAGCCTGGGAAGGGCGCTAGCGCAAGGGCTGGCGACCACCCGCAAGAACGTCTACGACAAGGACGTGCCGGCGGAAATCACGCTCGAACTCTGGCGTCAGTTTCGTGCGGTGCTCGAGGTGCTGCGCGACGCCGGCAAGCTCGGCGCGGTCCACATGCAGTTCGCGCCCTGGGTCGCCTTCCACCCGGAGACCTTCGCGTATCTCGAGCATTGCCGCGCGATGCTCGCCGGCTTCACCGTCGCTGTCGAATTTCGCAACACCACGTGGTTCAACAGCGACAAGCACACCGCGCGCACGCTGGCATTCGAGCGCGAGAACGCATTCGTCAACGTCGTCGTCGACGAGCCGCAGGGCGTCGCGAACACGATCCCCGCGGTGTGGCAGGTAACCAACCCTGCGCTCGCCGTCGTGCGGCTGCACGGCCGCAATCACGGGACCTGGAACCGGAAGGGCCTTACCTCGTCCTCGCAGCGCTTCGATTACGAGTACACGGAGGACGAGCTGCGTCAACTTGCCCGCGACGTCGACAACCTCGCCTCGCAGGTCCGATCGACGCACGTCCTGTGCAACATCAATTATCAGGACCAGGGTCAGCGAGCGGCGCGCTCGCTCACGCGCATGCTCGAACGGGCGTGACGGCCGCGGAAAGCGGCAACGCTATCGACCCGCCTTGTGCCACGCGTCGAGCGCCTCGCGCTCGCGCTCGGCGGACAGTCCCGCGCTCTTCAGCATCTGCGACTGCGCGTCCTGCGGCGCGGCCTTGAACCAGTCGAGCGCGTCGACGGCAGTCGTGGCGAGCGGCCGGAACGTGAGGCCCGCGTCGATCGCGCGGCGGTTGTCGGCATTCATCGCGGACGCCTCCGGATCGCTGCGCGGAATCCACGTCGGCATGTCGCCCCAGGCCGAGATCTTCTGGTTGTCGAGAAAGTCGGGGGGCGCCCACGTGAAGCGCACTTCCCGGTTGCCGTCGAACGCGCCGCGGATGCCGTGCAACTGCTCCGCCATCGTCAACGTCGACACCGGCCCCGCGGCGTTGAAAGTCCCGACCGTCCGGTTCTCGACCATTCGAATCGTCCATTCGGCGACGTCCCGGCAGTCGACGATCTGCACGGGATCCTGGCCGTCGCCGGGCGCGAGGATCTCGCCACCCTTCGCGATCCGGTATGGCCAGTAGGTGAAGCGGAAGCTCGAGTCGCCCGGCCCGGCGATCAGCGTCGGACGGATGATCGTCGTGCGGTCGCCGAACCACTTTCGCGCCTCGCGCTCGGACGCCGTCTTCATCGGGCCGTAGAGGCCGCCGATGTCCTTCATCAGCGTCTCCTGCGTAACCGCGAGGGGGTCGCCGTTCGCGTATTCGACGAGCGGCGACGATTCGCTCACACCCGGCTGCGGCTTCGACGTGTCGTAGACGGAGATGGTCGAGACGAAGACGTATTGCTTCGTCCGGTCCTTCAGAACTTCGCCGATGTCGCGTACCCAGAACGGCAGCGTCGTCGGATTGTCGATGACAGCGTCCCACGCGTTGCCCTTGAGCGGCTCGACCTGATGCAGATTGCGGTCGCCGGTGAGCTCGGTCACGCCCGCGGGAAGGCGGTCGTTGCGGCGGCCGCGGTTGAACACCGTCACCTTGTGCCCGCGCGCCAGCGCGTAGCGCACCTGATGCGGACCGGTGAGTCCCGTTCCACCGAGGATCAAGAGGTCGAGCGGCTTGCCGGCACGCGGTGCCGACGCGGCCGCATTGGCGGTCGGAACGGCGAGCGCGCCACCGACGAGTGCAGCGGTACGAATGAAATCGCGGCGATCGGTCATGCGTCTTGCTCCGTTACAGGCGTTGCGCAAGCTTCTTCATCTGACCGACCGTCAGGTAGCCACCCATACGATAGCGGCTCCCGGGATGCACCAGCCGCGCGTAGCTGGCGATGCGATCGCCCGACCAGGTGCGTCGGCTGATTTGCAGGCAGGGCTCGCGGCGTTCGATCGCGAGCCAGCGCGCGACGTGTGCGGCCGGGAGTACGGCCTCGATCGTGTGCTCGATCGCCTCGATGGGCGCAAGCCGCGACAGATAGGCGTTGGGGGTCTCGCGCGTGAAGTCCTGCCCGAGATAAGCAGGCGCGACGGCCGGATTCGCGTAGCGATCCTCGAGCTGAACGGGCACGCCATTTTCGACGTGCACGATGATCGAGCGGAACACCCTGGAGCCGGCAGCGACCCCGAGATTCATCGCGACGGATTCGGCCGCGATCTCCGATTCGAGACGCAGCACCTTGTTCGAGTACGCGTGGCCGCGCTCCGCAATCTCCTCGGCGATGTTGCGCACCTCGAGGATCGACAGTGCGGGTTTGCGGTCCGCGACGAACGTGCCGAGGCCCTGGCTTCGCACCAGCCAGCCTTCGTGCGCGAGCTCGATCAGCGCACGCCGCGCCGTCATCCGCGACACCTTGAATTCCGCCGCGAGCTGGTTCTCGGACGGAATGCGACTCGCGACGGCCCATTCGCCCGATTCGATGAGTGCCACGACGTGACGCTTGATCCTCGCGTACGGCGCGATATGCGGAAGCGGCGCGGGCATTGGGGCCGACGCTACTTGACCAGGCAAGCAAAGTCAAACCGGAATGACGATGCACGCTGCATCAAACGCCGGCCTTCGCGAGCACGACGATCGACACGCCGAGCGCGTGGATGCTCGCGTCGACGTTGCGGTAGGAATGCGGCACGTTGCCCGGAAAGCCGAGGACGTCGCCCGCGTCGAGGTCGAAGCGCTCGCCCGCCACGAAGATCGTCACGCGGCCCTGAAGGCACGAGAAGAATTCGCGCGTGCCCGGCAAGTGCGGCGTTCCCGCCAGCGTCGCCTCCGGCGCGAACTCCATCAGTTCCATCAGCTCTTCGGGAACCGGCTCGGGAACGAGCGCGCGCGTCGTCACGCCGCGCCCGCGGTTTCGCGACGCGAGATCCTTCGCGGCCCAGCGGCGCACCTTCGCGCGCGGCGACGCGACCAACTCGTCGATCGACGTGGCGAGGGCGTTCGCGACCTTCGTCAGCACGACGAGCGACGGATTGCCGTCGCCGGACTCGAGATTGGCGATCGTCGAGCGCGGCACGCCGGCGGCTCGCGCGAGCGATTCCTGCGTGAGCGAGCGGACCTGGCGCAACGCGGCGAGGTTGCGCGCAAGGTGCTTCGACACGAGCGGCGGCTTGTCCATTGCGATGACCTTTCGCCAAGCGCGCGGACAGCGGGGTTTGGAATGCGCGCCGAGGTCCTTATTGTCCCAGACAGTGGACAACGGAGAGAACGTCATGAATGCCATCGAACGATTCGACAACGACGTCGCCGGGCTGCGCATCGCGATCACCGGCGGCACGTCCGGGCTCGGACGCGCGCTCGTGCGCGAATGGCACGCGCGCGGCGCCCGCATCGCGTTCGTCGCACGGACGAACGAGCGCGTCGCGCAAGTTGCGCAGGAATTGCCGGGCGCCACCGGCATCGCGGGGGACGTGGCGCGGAAGCACGACATCCATCCGATTGCGCTGCAGGTGCTCGGTGCGCTCGGCGGCCTCGACGTGCTCGTGAACAACGCGTCGGCGCTCGGACCGGTCCCGCTCGCGATGATGGCCGATACCGAATGCGAGGAGGTCGAGCGCGCGCTCGCGGTCAACCTGCTCGGGCCGTTTCGGCTGACGAAAGCGTTGCTCGGCGCGCTGCGCGCATCGGCCGCAGACGGTCGCGGCGGCGTCGTTCTCAACGTGTCGAGCGATGCGGCGGTCAACGCCTATCCGCGCTGGGGCACGTACGGCGCATCCAAGGCGGCGCTTGCGCAGATGAGCGCGATCTGGAACGTCGAGCTCGAAGGGGAGGGCGTTCGCGTGCTCGCGATCGATCCCGGCGACATGGATACGCCGCTTCACGCGCTCGCCGTGCCGGACGCTGATCGCGCGGCGTTGCGCCGGCCCGCGGACGCGGCCTCCGAATTGACGCGAGCGATCGTCGCGGCACTGCCTCGTCGCGCTCCGCGCCGCGAACGCGCGACGCTCGCTCGATGATCCCGGCACGCGCGCCCGCATCGCACCCGGGCGATGGGAAACTCCTCGTGATCGACGCGCAAGGCGTCATCGCACACTTCAAGCGTCGAGACCTGCCGGAACTGCTTTCCGCGGGTGACCTCGTCGTCGCGAACGACGCCGCGACGCTGCCGGCGAGCCTCGCCGGGATCCACGTCGCCAGCGGCGAACCGATCGAGGTTCGGCTTGCGCAGCGGCGCTCGCTCGCGCCCGACGACGTTCGCGATTTCGCCGCGATCGTGTTCGGCCGCGGCGACTATCGGACGCCGACCGAGCAGCGGCCGCCGCCGCCGATGCTGGTAGCGGGCGATACGCTGCGCCTCGGTCCGCTCCGCGCCAGCGTGCGCCGCGTGCTCGGACATCCGCGCTTCGTCGCGTTGCGCTTCGACGGATCCGCGCCCGATATCTGGCGCGCGATCGCCCACCATGGCAGGCCGATCCAGTACGCGTA
>DATIEN010000198.1:0-3381 GCA_035455705.1 Casimicrobiaceae bacterium
ACGAGGCACGTCGTCCAGACCGCCGCCGAACCGCCGAACCACGGCAGGATCTGTTTCGCGACGATCGGCTGCACGAGGAACAGCAGGAACGCACTCGCGAAGATCGTCAGCGCGAAGAGGGGCATCGAAACGACATCGAACGGAAGGGACGGCGGGCTTGAAACGAATCGGGCCCGGCTGCAAGGGGCGAGCCGTAAGCGCGGCGTCATTCTAGCCGCGAACGCTCGCGATCCTCCCTTCGCGCCACCCGCGCACGGCGGCGAGATCGCGCCTAACGACCTGCGCCGTCGCGCGAGATGATGCCGCTGCGGTCAGATCGCCGAGCGCGGCCGGTAATAGGCGAGGCGATCCATCGAATGGACGGTGATCACCTTCACCTCGGCGCCCTTCAGCACCTTGAGCGGAACCTCGTCGCCCGCCTGGCGGCGCGCCCACACCCGCTCGTAGAACTCGTCCTGCGAGCGGACCGCGTCGGATCCGACCGCGACGATGATGTCCCCCGGCTCGATGCCGGCGCGATCGCCGGGACCGTCGGGCGACACCTTCGTGACGAACAGATGTCCTTGCAACTCGTCGGCGCTGATGCCGAGCCACGGGCGCACCGGGCCTGCGCGGTGGCCCTGGCGCACGAGGTCGGTGAGGATCGGCTTCAGAAGATCGATCGGCACGAACACGTTGCCGGGAAGGCTCGTCTCGCCTTCCGTCGCCTCGCGCACGATCAGCGAGCCGATTCCGAGCAGCTTGCCGTCGCGGTCGATCAACGCCGCGCCGCTCCAGTCGGACGTCGGCGGACTCGTGAAGAGCGCGTAGTCGAGCCGGTATTCCCAATTGCCGGTGAACGGCCGCTTCGACACGATGAACGCGAACGACGGGCCTTCGCCGCCGGCATTCGCGATCATCACCGGCTCGCGTTCGGTCGTCGTGGCCGAGTCGCCGAACTCCATCGGCGTCGCGTCGATCGGCACGGCGGCTCGCAGCAGCGCGAATCCGCTCGACTGGTCGTTCGCGACGACGTTCGCCGGGTACACGCGCCCCTTCGAATCGGTGATCCTGATGTCGTCCGCCTCGACGACGAGGTATCCGATCGTGAGCACGAGGCCGTCGCGTGCGATGACGACGCCCGTGCCTTCGCGCGCCTCGCCGAGCGAGTCGGCGCTGCGCGCATCCGGCACCGATCGCGTCGTCACCTTGACGATGGCTCCGAACAACTTCTCCGCGTCCGTCGACGCCGAGGCGCCCGGTTCATCGGCCTTCGGTTGCTCGCCGGTTTCGTCCGACCTCGGTTGTGCCGCTGCACCGTCGTTCGGCGCGGCCGGCGCGGCCGGCGCGGGGTTCGGCTGTGCCTTCGTCAACACGTCGGGGGCAACGTCGTTCCCGGCACGCGCTGGAACGGCGACGAAGAACGCGAGTGCGGCGATGAGTGCGAGCACCGCAGTGAAGGGAACGGTACGGCTCCGATCGACGCGCGTCATGGCAACCTCCGCATTGGTTCGGACACTTCCAGCGCGCGGATCGTTCGAGGCGCGCCGCTATAATCTGCAAAAATGCACGAGCGTCCGGCGAGAGAATTGCGAGCGCGTCGGACGCTTCCCACCGGCATCTTTCGCGCGCATCGTCGTAAACTCGCGGATCGGCCCGTGAAACCGGTCCGGTCGACGTTTCCAAAGCAAGCGCCGCGCCCGTCCCGATCGTCATGACTTCCTGCCGCAAGCGTCCCGAAGATCTCCGTTCGTACCGCTGGTACGGCGCGACCGACATGCGCGCGTTCGGGCATCGCTCGCGCACGGCGCAGATGGGCTATCAGCGGGCCGACTATCTCGGCAAGCCGGTCATCGCGATCGTCAATACGTGGAGCGACATCAACCCTTGCCACAGCCACTTCCGCCAGCGCGCCGAGGAAGTGAAGCGCGGCGTTTGGCAGGCCGGTGGCTTCCCGGTCGAGATGCCGGCGCTCACGCTGTCGGAGCCTTTCCAGAAGCCGACGACGATGCTCTACCGCAACCTCCTCGCCATGGAGACGGAGGAGCTGTTGCGCTCGTATCCGGCGGACGGCGCGGTGCTGATGGGCGGCTGCGACAAGACGACGCCGGCACTCCTCATGGGCGCGATCAGCATGAACCTGCCGGCCGTTTTCCTGCCCGCGGGACCGATGCTGCGCGGCGACTGGCGCGGGCGCTTCCTCGGTTCGGGCTCCGACGTCTGGAAGTACTGGGCGGAGAAGCGCGCGGGCAACCTGTCGGAAGCGGCGTGGGAGGAAATCGAGAACGGCATCGCGCGCTCGTTCGGCCACTGCATGACGATGGGGACGGCTTCGACGATGACGTCGGCTGCCGAGGCCCTGGGGATGACGCTCGCCGGCGCGGCGTCGATTCCGGCCGCTGATTCGCGCCACGCGCGGATGGCGAGCGCGACCGGGCGGCGCATCGTCGACATGGTCTGGGAGGACGTGAAGCCGCGCGACATCCTGACCGCCGACAGCTTCGACAACGCGATCACGACGGTGCTGGCGCTCGGCGGATCGACGAACGCGCTGGTGCACCTGGTCGCGATGGCGCGCCGCGCGGGCATCCCGCTCACGATCGATCGCTTCGACGAACTGTCGCGGCGCACGCCGCTCCTCGCCAACGTGCGGCCTGCGGGCAAGTACCTGATGGAGGATTTCTATTACGCGGGCGGCCTGCGCGCGCTGATGAATCGCATCCGCGACCTGCTCGCGCTGGACGCGCGGACGATCGGCGGCGCGACGCTGCGCGAGGCGATCGGCGACGCCGAGGTGTTCGACGACGACGTGATCCTGCCGCGCGAGCGCGCGCTCGTCGCTTCGGGCAGCCTCGCCGTGCTGCGCGGCAATCTCGCACCGGACGGAGCGGTGATCAAGCCCGCGGCTGCCGACGCGCGGCTCTTGCTTCATCGTGGGCCGGCCGTCGTTTTTGCGGACTACAACGACATGGCGTCGCGCATCGACGATCCTGCGTTGCCCGTGTCGGCCGACTCGGTCATCGTGCTCAAGAACGCGGGTCCGCTCGGCGGGCCGGGCATGCCGGAATGGGGGCAGCTGCCGATTCCGAAGAAGCTCCTCGAGCAGGGTGTGCGCGACATGGTGCGCATCTCGGACGCGCGAATGAGCGGCACCAGCTACGGGGCGTGCGTGCTGCACGTCGCGCCGGAATCGTACGTGGGCGGCCCGCTCGCGCTCGTGCGCGACGGTGACATGATCGAGCTCGACGTCGGCAAGCGGCGCCTCCATCTCGACGTCGACGACGCCGAGCTGGCGCGACGCCGCGCCGCCTGGAAGAAGCCGGTGCCGCACTTCGAGCGGGGCTTCGGCGCGCTCTACCAGCAGCACATCTCCCAGGCGAACGACGGCTGCGATTTCGACTT
>DATIEN010000199.1:0-3251 GCA_035455705.1 Casimicrobiaceae bacterium
GCGTCTGCTACGCCTCGTGCGACGTCGTCGGCTGGAAGGGCGATTACCTCGGACCGGCGGCGCTCAACCGTGCATGGACGCTCGTCAACGACGTGCGCGACGGCGCCGGTGTCGAGCGGCTGCGCGCCGTCGCGGGCGACGGCGGCTGCCAGTCGTGCCACACGCACCAATCATGCACCCGCAGCTGCCCGAAGCACCTGTCGCCGACCGCTGCCATTGCAGGACTCAAACGCCTCGTTGCGCAAGCCGCGCTGAAGGGAACGCTGTGAACGACACCGGCGCTGCGCTGCCGCTCGGCGACGGATCGCTTCGCGACGTCCGCCTCGCGGCGTGGCGATTCGTGCTGCAACGTGCCTCCGCTGCGGTGCTCGCCTTTTGCGTCGTCGTGCATCTCGCGACGATGATCTACGCGGTGCGCCACGAATTGACGGCGCAGGCGATCGTGGCCCGAATGCACGCGAGCGCCGCGTGGCCCGCGTTCTACACGCTTTTCGTCCTCGCCGTCGCCGTGCACGCGCCGCTGGGCTTGCGTGCCATCGCCGACGAGTGGCTCGGCTTGCGCGGCCCCCTCGTCGATTTCGCGCTCGGCTGCTTCGCGCTGGTCCTGCTCGGCGGCGGGCTCTACGCGGTCGCCGCCCTGATGGCATAGGCGCGACTCAGCCAATGCCCGCGGGGACGCGCTACATGCGGCGCAACGACGCGCGGTCGCGCGCTCATGCGGGCTACCTCGCCTTCGTCGTGCATCGCGTGTCGGGCATCGTGCTCGCGCTGTTCCTGCCGGTGCACTTCTTCGTGCTGTCGCGTGCGCTGTCGGCGCCGGCGGCGCTCGACGGATTCCTCGAATGGACGCGCGAGCCCCTGGTGAAGATGGCCGAGACGCTGCTCGTGCTCGCGCTCGCCGTGCATCTGGCCGGCGGCGTACGATTGCTGTTCGTCGAGTTCGTCGGCTGGCGCGCCGAGTGGCAGAAAACGGCGATCGCGATCGCGGCGGGCGTTGCCGTCGCGTGCGCGCTGCTTTTCGGCCTTTCTGCATGAGGAGTTGAAATGACGCTACGAGTCGATCCGGACCGAATCGAACATGCGGCGAAGGAGCTCTACGTTCGCGCGCTGAAGCACCTGCCGCCGGACGTCAAGCAGGGTTTCGAGCGGTTGGTCGCCAGGGAAACGCACAGGACCGCGCAGGCGGTGCTCGGCGTGATGGTGAAGAACATCGCCGTGGCCGAGGCGAACGACAACCTGCTGTGCCAGGACACCGGCATTCCGATCTACAACGTGACGATCGGCCGCAACGTCGTCGTCGACGGCGTCGCGCTGAAGGCGGCGATCCGCCGGGGCTGCGAGCGCGCGACGCGCGAGCATCCGCTGCGTTCGTCGGTCGTGCATCCGATCACGCGGCGCAACGAGCACACGTCCTGCGGCCCCGGGATTCCGCTGATCCACGTCGACTTCGACGACGGCTTCGAGGGGCTGCGCATCGAGATGATCCCGAAGGGATCGGGATCGGAGAACAACTCGTGGCTGCGCATGGCGATTCCCGCCGAAGGCGTCGATGCGGTCAAGCGGTTCGTCGTCGACTGCGTGCTCGATGCCGGCGGCAAGACGTGCCCGCCGACGATCGTCGGCGTCGGCGTCGGCGGCACCGCGGATCTGTGCGTCCATCTCGCGAAGCGCGCGGCGACGCGGCCGCTCGGCACGCACTGCGCCGATCCCGAAGGTGCCGCGCTCGAGGAGGAGCTGACCGAGGCGGTGAATCTGCTCGGCGTCGGTCCGCAGGGGCTGGGCGGCGACGCGACCGCGTTCGCCGTGCACGTCGAGCTCGCCGCGACCCACATCACGATGAATCCGGTCGCCGTCAACATGCAGTGCCACTCGGCGCGCCGCGCGAGCGCGCTCTTCAACGAGGCCGGCGTCGAGTACGGGTTCTGAGACGCGATGTTCCTCGGCCATTTCGGCGTTGCGCTCGCGGCGAAGGCGGTCGCCCCGCGACCGGCGCTCGGCACCACGGTCATGGCCGCGCTGGTGCTCGCGCCCCTGTACCTCGGCAGCGTTTTCGGCCCGCCACCGCCGAGCCAGCAGGCGCTCGCGGCGAGCGCACTCGGCGGCTGGCTGTTCGTCGCGTGGGCGTACTGGATCGAGCGGTACCGCGTGGGCGAACCGCGCGCCATCGCGCGTGCGTAAGGCACGGGAGACGAAACATGGCTCATTACGAACTCGAAATGCCCGTGTCGGAAGACGACGTGCGGCGGCTTCGCATCAACGACACGGTCACGCTGCAGCATCGCCTGTTCGGCATCCGTGACGCGACGCAGATCGCGCTCTTCGACCGCGGCCGCAGCACGCGGCTCGATCTGCGCGGTCAGGCAGTGATCCACACGGCGCCGAACGTTAAGAAAGTCGACGTTTCGCCCGAGCATCCGACGGGCTACGCGCCGATCTGCATCGGCACGACGACGTCGATGCGGATGGAGCGCTTCACCGAGCCGTTGATGCGCACGCACGGCGTGCGCATCATCGTCGGCAAGGGCGGCCTCGGCCCCGCGTCGCTGGCCGCGTTTCGGGAGCTCGGCGGCGTGTACCTCGCGATCGTCGGCGGCACGGCGGCGCTCGAGACGACGTGGATCCAGGCGATCGAGGACGTCGACCTCGACGATCTCAATCCCGAGAGCTTGTGGCAGTTCCGCATTCGCGATTTCGGCCCGCTGCTCGTCGCGATGGACAGCCACGGCGGGAGTCTGTACGACAGCGTGGATCAAGCAGCGCGCGGGCGGCGCGCGGCGGCGCTCGCGGCCCTGAACGTCAGGACCTGATCCCGCCGATGGACCTAAGGCGCTTGCGTACCGACGTCCTGATTCTCGGCGCCGGGGGCGCGGGGCTCTTCGCCGCGCTGCACGCGCATCAATCGGACCCGTCGCTCGACATCACGATCGCGGTCAAGGGCCTGCTCGGCAAATGCGGCTGCACGCGGATGGTCCAGGGCGGCTACAACGTCGCGCTCGCGCCGGGCGACTCGGTCGAGCGCCATTTCATGGACACGATCGAGGGCGGCAAGTGGCTGCCGAACCAGGAACTCGCGTGGACGCTCGTCAACGGCGCGATTACGCGGATCCACGAGCTCGAGAACGAGCTCGGCTGCTTCTTCGATCGCAATGCCGACGGCACGATCCACCAGAAGGCGTTCGCGGGCCAGACGTTCGACCGCACGGTGCACAAGGGCGACCTCACCGGGATCGAGATCATCAACCGCCTCTCCG
>DATIEN010000200.1:0-9044 GCA_035455705.1 Casimicrobiaceae bacterium
CAGCACGTCGCATTCGCAGTAGGCGCGCACCTCGGCGATGCGCCCGGCGGCGACCGCGGCGGCGACCTCGCTGCCGTCCATGCCGATCTTGCCCGGGAAGCCGCAGAGCCGCGCGATCGCGTCGAGCCCGGCGCTCGCACGCAGCTGGTATTGCGCCATGACGTCCATCAAGTCCAGATGACGGGTGTGAAATCGCGACAGGTAGTTGTTGAACCGAAACTCCTTGTCGTCGTCGCCCCAGTCCCAGTAGCGCGACGCGGTGATGCCGTGGATCAGCGCACGATGATTGAGCACGGGCAGGTCGAAGGCGCCGCCGTTCCACGAGACGAGCTGCGGGGTGTATTTCTCGATGCCGTCGAAGAAGCGGCGAATCAGCTCCGGCTCGGAGTCCGACGCATCGCCGACGGACCAGATGCGCACGCCCGCGGCGTCGCGCAGCACGCAGCCTATCGCGACGACCTGCTGCAGATGCAGCGGCCCGAAATCCGTGCCGGCGCTCGCGCGCCTTCGCTGCGAGAACCAGGCGACGACGCCCGCGTCGTCGACGTTGTCGCCGATGCCGTGCACGCGGCGGATGCCGGCGACGTCGGGAATCGTCTCGATGTCGAATGCGAGCAGCGGGCTCATCGGTTGCGCGGCGCGAAGCTCGCACGCCGGGAGCGGACGCGGCGCGTCACGCGGGGAAGACGCCGGTCGACAGGTAGCGGTCGCCGCGGTCGCAGACGATGAACACGATCGTCGCGTTCGTCACGCGCTGCGAGACGCGCAGGGCGATCGCGCAGGCGCCGCCGGAGCTGATGCCGCAGAAGAGGCCTTCGTGGCGCGCGAGCCGGCGCGCCATGTCCTCGGCGTCGGCCTGCGACACGTTCTCGGTGCGGTCGACGCGGCTCGCGTCGAAGATCTTCGGCGTGTAGGCGGGCGGCCATTTGCGGATGCCGGGAATCGAGGCACCCTCCTCCGGCTGAGCGCCGATGATCTCGATCGCGGGATTACGTTCCTTCAGGAACCGGGACACGCCCATGATCGTGCCCGTCGTGCCCATGGCGGAAACGAAGTGCGTGATGCGCTGTTCGGTGTCGCGCCAGATCTCGGGGCCGGTGCCGCGATAGTGCGCGAGCGGATTGTCGGGATTGGCGAACTGGTCGAGGATCTTGCCCTTGCCCTCGTCGCGCATCCGGTTCGCGATGTCGCGCGCCGCTTCCATCCCGCCGGCCTTCGGTGTGAGGACCAGCTCGGCGCCGTAGGCGCGCATCGTCGAGACGCGCTCGGCGGTCTGGCTCTCCGGCATGACGAGGACCATCCGGTAGCCGCGCATCGCCGCCACCATCGCGAGCGCGATGCCGGTGTTGCCCGACGTCGCCTCGATCAGCGTGTCACCCGGCTTGATCGTCCCGCGCCCTTCGGCCTCGACGATCATCGACAATGCCGGCCGGTCCTTGACGGAACCGGCCGGGTTGTTCCCCTCGAGCTTCGCGAGGATCACGTTCGTCGTGTCCCCCGGCAGGCGCACCAGCCGGACGAGCGGCGTGTTGCCGACCGTGTCGGCAAGCGTCCGATAAGCCATCTGCCGATTGTAGCCGACCGCCGCTTCGACACTGCGCGCTGCGGCGCACTGCCATCGCGCGCCACGAAGCGCCAGACCCCGACGCCTGCCGATGACGCAGGACGTGGCACCGGCCTCGGGGACGACCGGTGCACCGTTCGGCGAAGTGGCTACGCTACTTCAGCGGCTTGCCGTCCGCCTTCGCGGGCTGCGCGCCGGCCGGCTTCGCGTCACGCGCCGCGGTCTTCACCGGGGCCGGACTCACGGTGAGCTCCGGCTTCAGTTTCTCGAAGCGCCGCGCGCCGATGCCCTTGACGTCCTTGAGCTCGTCGACCGACTTGAACCCGCCGTGCTGCGTACGGTAATCGATGATCGCCTGCGCCTTGGCCGGCCCGATGCCGGACAGGGCGACGAGTTCGTCCTTGGTTGCCGTGTTGAGATTGAGCGCCGCGCTGGCGAGCGGCGCCGCGAGCGCGATGGCGAGAGCGAGCAGCAAACGCATCATGGCATTACTCCTTCGAAAGTAAGTGACGGATCGTCGCGTCGCGGAGCGGCAACCGTGCGGTGCGCGGATGCAACGCGATCGACGACCGAGCTTACGAATCGAAGGCGGAAGCCGAAATCAGACTTTCGACGTAGCGCGTGACGCCTTCGTCGACGCCGAGCATCGACGCCGAATAGCCGGCGCGCCGCAGCCGCGTCAGGTCGGCCTGCGTGAAGCTTTGGTACTTGCCGTGCAGAACTTCGGGCATCGGCACGTAGGCGATCGCCCCCTCGTCCACCAGGTCGGCGAGCGTGCGCGGCGGCTTGCCGTCGAAGTGGCGGCACGCGTTGATCGTCGCCCGCGCCACCGCATTGAACGTCGACGCGTTGCCGGTGCCGAGGTTGAAGATGCCCGAGGGCTCGGCGCGCTCGTAGAAGTCGAGGTTGACCGCGATGACGTCGTCGACGTGAACGAAGTCGCGCCGCTGCTCGCCGTTCGCGTAGCCGTCCGATCCCTCGAACAGGCGCACGCGGCCCTCGCGGCGGTACTCGTCGAAGAAATGACGAGCGACCGACGCCATGCGCCCCTTGTGACCCTCCCGCGGCCCGTAGACGTTGAAATAGCGGAAGCCCGCGATCTGCGCCGTGCGATCGGGCAGCGCGCGTCGCACGTACGCGTCGAACAGCGATTTCGAGTAGCCGTAGACGTTGAGCGGCGCGTCGTGCGCGCCGTCCTCCACGAACACGACGCCGGCGCCGTACACGGCCGCGCTCGACGCATACAGCAAGCGGATGTCGTTGTTCTGGCAATGCTCGAGCAGCGCGACCGAGTAGCGGTAGTTGTTGCGCATCACGTAGCGCCCGTCGGTCGCCGTGGTGTCGGAACAGGCTCCTTGATGAAAGACCGCCGCGACGTCGTCGTCGAAGTCGCCGTCGACGAGCCGCGCGAGAAACTCGTCCTTGTCGAGGTAATCGGCGATCCGGCAATCGACGAGATTGCGGAACTTGTCGCCGTGCGTCAGGTCGTCGACGGCGATCACGTCGGTTTCCCCGCGCGCATTGAGCCCGCGCACGAGATTGGAGCCGATGAAGCCGGCGGCGCCGGTCACGACGACGTACACGAGGCCTCCCCGCCTTCGACGACGAACGGCACGCGGGGCGCCACCGCGCACAACAGCTCGTAGCCGACGGTCCCCGCGAATCGCGCCACCTCGTCGACCGGCAATCCCTTTCCCCACAGCACGACGTCGCTGCCGACGCGCGCGTCGGGCAGCGACGAGATGTCGACGGTGATCATGTCCATCGACGCGCGGCCCGCCATCGGCACGCGGCGACCGTCGACGAGCACCGGCGTCCCGTTCGGTGCGTGACGCGGATAGCCGTCGGCATAACCGCAAGCGACGACGCCGATGCGGGTGGGTCGCGTCGCGGTGAACGTGGCGCCGTAACCCACGCTCTCGCCGGCAGCCAGCGCCTGCACGCCGATCAGCTTCGAGCGCAGCGTCATCACCGGTGCAAGCCCGAGCTCGGCCGCCGTGCGATCGGCGAACGGCGTCGCGCCGTAGATGACGATACCCGGCCGCACCGCATGACCTCCGACCTCGCCATAGCGGACGACGGCCGCCGAATTGGCAAGCGAGCGCGGATACGGCAGTCCTTCGCAGGCGGCGTCGAAGCGCGCGAGCGGCTCCACGAGACCCTGGGGCTCTTCGGAGCGCGCGAAATGCATCATCAGGTGCAGCGACGCGACCGCGGGCGCGCGCGCGAGGCGCGATGTGACCTTGTGTACATCCGCGGGCGCTATCCCGAGGCGGTTCATGCCGGTGTTGATCTTGAGCCAGACGTCGAGCGGGCGCGAGAGGCGAGCCCCGTCGAGCATTTCGACCTGCTCGGTCGTGTGCACGACGGTTGCGAGCCGATGCTCGGCGAGCGTCGGCAGCTCGGCCGCGTCGAAGAATCCCTCGAGCAGGAGGATCGGTCGCTCCTCTCCCGTTTCGCGCAGCCGCACCGCTTTGTCGATCTCGATCAGCGCCAGTCCGTCGGCGGCGCGAAGCGCTGGCCGCACGCGCGCGAGACCGTGTCCATACGCGTCGGCTTTGACCACCGCGAGCACGCGCGCGCCCGGCGCGAACGTCCGCACGCGGTCGACGTTCGCGCCAAGCGCGGCGAGATCGATCTGCGCAACGAGCGGACGTGCCATGCGCACGAAGATGCGGCGACTCGCGGAGCCTAGGGGAGGATGGAGGCGCGGGCCGAATGCGCCGGCGCTCTCGGGGCGTGTACGATCATGGTATAAAGCGCCGGCCGCGCGTTTGCTCGCATTATAACCATCGAGGGAGTCTCACGAGTCGAGAGCCGGCCGTTCCACGACCGATGAAAGCCGGCTTCTACACGATCATCGCGGCGCAGTTCTTCTCGTCGCTCGCCGACAACGCGCTGCTCGTCGCCGCGATCGCGCTCCTGCGCGAGCTGCACGAGCCGGCGTGGATGACGCCGGTCCTGAAGCAGAGCTTCGTCATCTCGTACGTGATTCTGGCGCCGCTCGTCGGCGCGTTCGCCGACTCGATGGCGAAGGGTCGCGTCATGCTGGTGACGAACGCGCTGAAGATCGTCGGCTGCGCGATGATGCTCACCGACGTGCACCCGCTGCTCGCGTACGCCGTGGTCGGCTTCGGGGCGGCGGCCTATTCGCCCGCGAAGTACGGCATTCTCACCGAGCTGCTGCCTCCGGCGAAGCTCGTCGTCGCGAACGGCTGGATGGAGGGCGCGACGGTCGGATCGATCATCTTCGGTGTGCTGCTCGGCGGCGCGCTGATCACGCCGCGCGTCTCCGCCGCCCTCCTCGGCTTCGATTTCCCGATGATGGATTTCCCGATCGACACGCCGCCCGATGCCGCGATCGCCGTCATCATGGCGGTCTACGCGGTCGCGGCCGTCTTCAACTGGTTCATCCCCGACACCGGCGTCGACCATCGCGTCCCGAGCAAGAACCCGCTGTTCCTGATCCGCGAGTTCTCGCACTGCGCAGCGCTGCTCTGGCGCGACCGGCTGGGCCAGATCTCGCTCGCGACGACGACGCTTTTCTGGGGCGCGGGCGCGACGCTGCAGTTCATCGTCATCGACTGGGCCGCGCGTGCGTTGTCGCTCAACCTCTCGCAGGCGTCGATGCTGCAGGGCGTCGTCGCGGTCGGCATCGCGCTCGGGTGCGTGCTGGCGGCGCGCATCGTAACGCTACGCGGCTCGGTGAACGTGCTGCCGATCGGTGCCGTCATGGGCGTCGTCGTGATGGCAATGGTGCTCGTCCACCACGTGTCGATCGCGATGGTGCTGATGGTCGCAATCGGCGCATGCGCCGGATTCTTCGTCGTGCCGATGAACGCGCTGCTGCAACACCGCGGGCACGTGCTGATGGGCGCCGGCCATTCGATCGCGGTGCAGAACTTCAACGAGAACATCGGCATCCTCATCATGGTCGGGCTCTACGCGCTGATGGTGCGCGCCGGCCTTTCGATCAGCTCCGCGATCATCCTGTTCGGGCTGTTCGTGACCACGACGATGCTGCTCGTCATGTGGCGGCACCGCGCCAATCAGCGCCAATTCGACTCGATGCACCTCATCGGGATGGACAAGCCGACGCGCGGACTTTGACCGCGCAGCGTCAAAGAACCACGGGCTTGTCGGGCAGTTCGTTCGGAGCGTCGCTTGTGTGCGGGAAATGCGTGGCCAGCAGCGCACCGATCTCGCCGATGCCGGCGATCACGCCGTCGACGAAGCGGCCCTCGCGAAAGGCGCTTTCCATCCGACTGCAGATCGCCTGCCACGCGTCGCGCGGCACGCGCCGGTCGATGCCGCGGTCGGCGACGATCTCGACGTCGCGATCGGCAAGGAGCAGGTAGACGAGGACGCCGGCGTTCTCCTCGGTGTCCCAGACGCGCAAGAGGCCGAACACCTCGAGCGCCCGCTCGCGCGGCGTCAACCTTCGCAGCACGCGAAGCGGCGGCAACCCGCCCTCGACCGCGAAGCACACCTGGCCGCGGTGCGTGCGCTCGCTGGCAGCGATCGCCTGCTCGATGCGACGCAGCGCGTCGGGCGAAAACGTCCGGCGCACCGACAAGTGATCGGTGACGACGTGCCGCAGCATTCGGTTGGGCATCGCTACCAGCTTCCCGATGCGCCGCCGCCGCCGAAGCTGCCGCCGCCGCCCGAGAATCCGCCGCCGCCGAAGCCGCCGCCCCCGCCCAGGCCTCCGCCACCCCAGCCGCCGGTGGGAATCCACGTGCCGCCGCGGCGGCCGATCCCGCCGCCTGCGCTGAACAACAGCATGATGAGAAACGCGAGGATACCGACGCCGGCGCCGATCGCGATCGACCCGGCGATCAGCCATCCCGCGACGCCCAGCACGCCCCCGCCGACCGTCGAGCCAAGCATGCGTCCGAAGACCCGCGAAAGCAGTCCGCCCACGATCGGCACGCCGACGAACAGGAAGATCAACAGCGTTCCGAAGTCGAACGGCGCTTCGGGCCGAGTGGTCCTCGACGCCGCGTTCGCCGGCAACGGCGCGCCGCTGCCGACCACGGAGATGATGCGGTCGACGCCGGCGCCGATGCCTTCGGCGTAACGATTCTGCCGAAAAAGCGGCGCGACCGTCTCGTCGACGATCCGATGCGTCGTGAGGTCGGTCAGCACACCCTCGAGCCCGTACCCGACCTCGATGCGCATGTGCCGGTCGTTCTTCGCGATCAGGAAGATGGCGCCGTTGTCCTGGCCCTTGCGCCCGATCTTCCACGCATCGGCGACCCGAATCGAATACGACTCGATCGGCTCGGGCGCCGTCGTGGGGACGATCAGCACGACGAGCTGATTGCCGCTCTTCTGCTCCCAGTCGGCGAGCTTGCTGTCGAGCGACTGTCGCTCGGCGGCGGTCAGCGTTCCGGTTTCGTCGGTGACGCGCGCGGTGAGCTTCGGGATCGGCGCGAGGCCGCTGCCGGCCGCCTTCCACGGCTCGTTCTGCGCGAGCGCGACGCAGGCGACGAGCAGCAGCGCAAACGCGAGCACGACACGCCAGGCCTGCGTCGCTGCGGGTATGCGAGGTGCGAGCGAAGGGGTCATCGCGTTGCGGCCCGGCGCGGGCGGCCCCCCGTGACACGCGGGGCGCGCGAGCAAGGGAAGCCTCAGGATTTGGGCGACGCCGGAGCCGGGGCCGGAGCCGGTGCAGGCGGCGGCGTGGGCGTGGGCATCACGCCTCCCGCCGGCGGAGCCGGCGCCACCGACGGCGCAGGACCCTTGCCGAAGTCCACCTTCGGCGGCGAGGCGATCGTGCTCTCGTCGGCGACGGTGAAATTCGGCCGCAACGGCATGTGAAAGACCATCGCCGTCAGGTTGGTCGGGAATTGCCGTACCGTGTTGTTGTATTCCTGAACGGACCGAATGTAGCGGTTCCGCGCGACGGCGATACGGTTCTCGGTGCCCTCGAGCTGCGACTGCAGGTCGCGGAAGAGCGTGCTGGACTTGAGGTCGGGGTAATTCTCCGAAACGGCGAGCAGCCGCGACAGCGCGCCCTGCAGCTGGTTCTGCGCCTGGATGAACTTCTGGAACGCCTCGGGATCGTTGATGAGCTCGGGCGTGGCCCTGATCGAGCCGACTTGCGCGCGCGCATTCGTCACTTCGGTCAGCACCTGCTGCTCCTGCTGCGCGTAACCCTTGACGGTGCTCACGAGGTTCGGCACGAGGTCGGCGCGGCGCTGATACTGGTTCAGCACCTCGGACCAGGCGGCCTTGACGCCTTCGTCCTGCCGCTGCAGGTCGTTGTAACCGCACCCTCCCAGCGTCAGGGTCACGACGGCCACGAGCACGATGGAGAGCTTGCGCAACATGTTCCTTCCTCCGCGAAGAGTGGACGATTGCACTGCGGGCCCAATATGCGGCCTGCCTCACGACCGTGCAAGCTTTCGCTTAAATCGGTCCCGGGCAACCTCGGGTGGCTTGTTCAGAGGTTTCCTGCACGCGGCGGGCGGCCGCGACCTCGCGCAGCGTGCGGCGCGCGAACAGGAGGTCTTCCCAGGCTTTCGCCTTGTCGGCCGGGGTGCGCAGCAGGTACGCCGGGTGGTAGGTCACGATCATCGGGGTTGCGCGGTAGCGATGGATGCGGTTGCGAAGACTCGCGACCGACGCGTCGACGCCGAGCAGCGTGCAGGCCGCGCTCTTGCCGAGCGCGACGATCACGTCGGGCGCGACGAGCTCGATCTGCCGATCGAGATAGGGTCGGCAGGCGGCGGCCTCGAGCGGATCCGGCGCGCGATTGTTCGGTGGCCGGCACTTCAGCACGTTCGCGATGAACACGCCGTCGCCGCGTGCGAGACCGAGCGCCGCCAGCATGTTGTCGAGGAGCTGGCCCGCCGCGCCGACGAAAGGCTCGCCCTGCGCGTCCTCGTCCGCACCCGGCGCCTCGCCCACGAACATCCATGCGGCGGCCCTTCCGCCGACGCCCGGTACCGTGCGCCTGCGCGTCGCCGACAAGCCGCACGCGCGGCACGTCGCGATGTCGGCGACCAGCGCATCGAACGCGAGCGACGCGATGCGCGCGTCCCGCGAATCGACGTCCCCCTCCGATGCGCAGTCGGAGCCTGCGATGCCCGATGCCGCATCGCGCGGCCGGCGCAATCGCCAAAGCGGCGCGAGCTTGAGCTCGCGCATCACGTCGTCGCGCGTGACCATCAGGCGCGCGGCTCGCGCAGGTTGCAGCGCATCACCAGTGCATCCTCGCGCACGCCGCCGCGCCGATCGGGCGGGTAGTACTCGACGCGGCGGGCGACGGCCTTGAACCCGGCCGTCTCGTAGAGCGCAATCGCGCCGGCGTTGCCGACACGCACCTCAAGGAACAGCTGCTCGGCTCCGAGTTGCCGGGCCACCTCCACGAACTGCGTCAGAAGCGCACGGCCGAGCCCGCCGCGTCGCGCTTCGGGAACGACGGACAGGTTGAGGAGCTGCGCCTCGCCCGGCCCCAGCATCAGCACGCCGT
>DATIEN010000201.1:0-13089 GCA_035455705.1 Casimicrobiaceae bacterium
AAAGCGCGCGCGCACCGTGCCGATCCGGTAGTCGCAGGCGGCGACGAGATCCGCGCCGGCACCGAAGGCGGCACCGCGCACCACGGCGAGCGTGATCGCCGGCGCGCGGCGGACCGATTCGAGGAGCGTCTCGAGCGCCTCGAAACGCGAGCGAAGTTCGGCATCGCCGACGCGGTCGACGTCGCGCAGCGCGAAGCCGCCGCAGAATCGCTCGCTGCTGCTGTCGAGGACGATCGCCCGCGCATCGGCGGCGATCGCTTCGCGGATCGCTTCGTCGAGGCGCGCGGTCAGGGCCGGCGACAGCGCGTTGGCGTTCGACGGATCGTCGAGCACGAGCCGCCAGGCGCCTGCGCGCGGACGATCGCGCTCGACCCGAATCATCGCTCGTCCGCCGCCGGATGGCGGGCGCTCGACGTCCATTCCGCGAACACGTCCTGCGTGTGCTCGCCGAGCACGGGCGGCGGCCGCGTCGCGCGTGCACGCCGGCCATTCATCTGCACCGGATACGCGATCGTCCGCGTCGCGCCGGCGACCGGCACGTCCATCGATTGGATCAGGTCGCTCTCGACGAGGGCCGGGTCGCCGAGGACGTCCGCGAACGAGTTGAGCGGTCCGCTCGGAACCCCGCGCCGCTCGAATTCGGCGAGCCACTCGCGTGCGGTCCTCGTCGCGAACACCTGCTGCAGCATCGCGGCAAGCGCCGCCTGATTCTTCGCGCGCTGCGCGATGCCGGCGAAGCGCGGATCGTCGAGCAGATCGAGACGGCCCGTCGCCTCGCACACCTCGCGCCAGAGGTGATCGTTGCCGGCGGCGACGATGAACGGCGCATCGCTCGCGTCGAACGCCTGGTACGGCGCGTTGCGAGGATGCGCGGAGCCGAGACGCGCTGGCGCGATCCCCGTACCCCAGTATTCGCTCGTCTGCAGCGCCGAGATGCCGAGCAGGCAGTCGAGCATCGCGCAATCGAGATGCACGGGGCGCTTTTCGCGCACCGCGCGGGCGTGCGCCGCGACGATCGTATAGGCGGCGTAGAGGCCGGCGGTGAAGTCGCCCACCGGCACGCCGCATTTGACCGGAGGCCCGTCGGGCTCGCCGGTGACGCTCATCAGGCCCGAGGCACCCTGCACGACCACGTCGAACGCGCCGTTTCGCGCCCGCTCGCCCGTTTGGCCGTAGCCCGAGATCGAGCAGTAGACGATCGAGGGATTGCGCGCGGCGACGGCGGCGAAGCCGAGTCCGAGGCGATGGAGAGTGCCCGGACGGTAGTTCTCCAGGATCACGTCGGCGCAGCCGCAAAGCGCGAGCACGCGCTCGAGCGCGGCGCCGTCCTTGAGGTTCGCGACGACGCTGCGCTTGCCGCGGTTGAGCGACGCGAAGTTGAGGCTGAACGCGTTGCCGCCTTCGCTGGTCGCGATCGGCGGCCACGCGCGGAGTCCGTCGCCGTCCGGCGCCTCGATCTTGACGACGTCGGCGCCGAGATCCGCGAGCAGCATGCCGCAGAACGGCGCCGCCGCGATGTGTCCGAATTCGAGCACGCGAAGGCCGTCGAGGAGCGGCAGCGCCGCGTCGCGCGTCATGGCGCGACCTCGTGCGCGATGCTGCGCGCGGCCTCTTCGACGATCGCCGTGTAAGCCGCGACGCGATGGGGGCTATTCAACAGGAACGCACCGGTCACGGCGTCGTCACGCTCGAACAGCGCGACGAACCGCCGCTCGTTGAGGCCGCCTTCGACGACGCGCAGCGCGTCCGCCGGCGACGGTGCGCCGACGAGCTGCAGCTTGTTGCCGTATTGGTCCGACCAGAAGAACGGTATCGCCGCGTTGGGTTTTGCCGTTCCCGGCTCCGCGAGCAGCGTTTGCGCCGCGATGTCGCCCTGCGCGATCGCGCTGTTCCAGTGCTCGATGCGCATCGCCCCGTAGTAGGGATGCCCGCTTCGCGCGACGTCTCCGGCCGCGACCACGCGCTCGAAACCGGGAACGGCAGCGGTCGCGTCGCACGCGACGCCGTCGTCGCAGCCGATGCCCGAGCCGCGGAGCCATTCGACGTTCGGGACGGCGCCGACCCCGACGATGACGCCGTCCGCTTCGACGAAGCGGCCGTCGGCAAGCCGCACGCCTTCGACGCTCGTCGATCCGACGAGGCTCTCGACGGGCACCCCCATCGCCATGCGCACGCCGTGCGCCTCGTGCAGCGTGAGGCACACGCGTCCAAGGCGTTCGCCGAGCACGCGCAGCATCGGCAGCGGGTCGACGTCGATCAGCGTGACGTCGCAGTCTGCTGCGCGCAGCGTCCCGGCGGTCTCGGAGCCGATGAAGCCCGCGCCGACGATCGCGAACCGGCGCGCGCCCGAGCTCACGTGCGCCTTTATGGCGAGCGCGTCGTCGAGCGTGCGCAGCGTGAAGACGCCGGGAAGATCGACGTACCAGCGCGGCTTTCGCGCACGGGCGCCCGTTGCGATGACGAGGCCGTCGAATGCAAGGCGCCGGCCGTCGTCGAGCGCCACCTCCCGGCGCGCGACGTCGAGCGACGTCGCGCGCAGGCCGAGCATCCATTCGGCGTCGAGCGTATCGGGAACGCGCAGCGCGATGCGCGCGCGATCCCATTCGCCGGCGAGGAACTGCTTCGAGAGCGGGGGCCGCTGATACGGCGGGTGCGGTTCGTCGCCGACGAGCCTGATCGTTCCGTCGAAGCCCAGCCTTCGCAGCGATTTCGCCGCGGAAACGCCGGCGAGCGATGCACCGACGATGACGACGGAGCGCATGCTTTTCGCGGGACGCCTCTTCCGGCGACGGCGTCTATCGGGCCGTGCAGCCCATTCCCGGCTAGCCCTCGATGGTGATGGCCTGCGTGGGACACAGGCGCGCCGCTTCCTCGACCGCGGCGCGCAGGCTCTCGGGCGGCTCCTCCTGCAACACGTAGAGGAAGCCGTCCTCGCGCACCTCGAAGACGGTCGGCGCGGCGCGCACGCATTGGGCGTTGCTCATGCACTGGTCGAAGTCGACGACGACCTTCATGCCGCAGCCCCCTGCGACTTCGCATCCGACGCGTACCGCGCCATCTCGAGCGACGCCGATGGCAGCCCGAACGGCTGGCTGTGCTCGGCCTTCTCCATCCGCGAGAGCACGCGCCGCGCGTGCACGACGCCGATGTCCGAGCGCACGTTGATCTCGCGGTAGCGCGAGTTGTCGGGCAGCGCGTCGCTGAACTCGAGCATCTCCTGCTGCCTCGCGAGCGCCCACTCGTCCTGCGCGACGACCTCGGGGAACTCGAACGCCATCCCCTGCGCGAGCGTCATCGACGGATCGGGCGGGAAGCGCACGTCGGCGCGCGAGATCATGATCCAGTGCCATTCGAGGTGGTGCTCGTCGATCGGCGTGTCGGTGTGGCACAGGATGTAGCCGCGTTCCTCGTCGCTGCCGAGCTTGCCGGACGGCGCGAGCCGCAGCTGCACGCGCACGAGGCCCGGACCGAGCATCGCATGCGTGTGATTGCGGTCGACGACGTCCAGGCCAAACCAGCGCTGGTAGTACGGCGGCAGCTTGTAGTTCTGGACGTTGCGCGTCGTCATCACCTTCGGATTGCCGTCGACCTCGCCGTCGACGATGCCGACGGGAATCATCGAGTTCGCGAGGTCGCCGATGTTTCCGTCGTGCAGCGGGAAGAAGTGGGTGATGTCGAGCAGGTTCTCGATCAGCAGCCGGTAGTTCGCGCGCACGCGCACCGGCGGATCGGAAATGA
The DNA here is from genome assembly GCA_035455705.1 of Casimicrobiaceae bacterium. Lineage (GTDB taxonomy): Bacteria > Pseudomonadota > Gammaproteobacteria > Burkholderiales > Casimicrobiaceae > VBCG01. Next base: position 3,739 of record DATIEN010000201.1, read on the forward strand.
CGGCCTCGTAGCGGGGATCGACGAGTTCGGGAATGCGCGGCGGCTTCACGTTGCCGATCTTTGCCGGGTCGCCGGGCCACAGCCAGACGAGCCCGTCCTGCTCGACGAGCGGGTACGCGTGCAGCTGCGCGACGGGCGAGATCGGAATGTCGCGCTGCGCCGGAATGTCGACGCATTTGCCGCCGCTGTCGTAGCACATGCCGTGATAGGCACAGCGGAGGATGCCGTTGTCGAGAAGCTTGCCGTCCCAGAGCGGGAAGCGCTTGTGGCAGCAACGGCCGTCGAACGCGACGACCTTGCCCTGCTGCGTGCGCCACATCACGATCGGCTGTCCGGTGATGATCTTTTTCTCGAGCTTGTATTTGAAGCTGCGCGAAAGACCGGCCACGTACCAGCTGTTGCGAATCATCGGTCCCTCCAAATTCTCAACATGCGAACCTGCATTTCATACATTAACCACTTGCCGGGCGATCGTCAACCGAGCGCGGCTGCGCCGATCGACGTCGCGGCCGCGCGCCCGAACGCGCGCTCAGGCCAGATAAGCCTGGCGCACGAGGTCGGTGTCCGAAAGCTCGTCGGTCGCGCGCGCGAAGCGGATGCGCCCGTGCCACAGCGCGTACGCGAAGCTCGCGAACTCGAGCGCGAGCGTTGCGTTCTGCTCGATCAGCAGCACCGAGATGTCGTGTTCGCGAAACTTCGCGATCGCATCGAAGATGTGCTCGACGATGAGCGGCGCGAGGCCGAGGCTCGGCTCGTCGAGCAGCAGAAGGCGCGGTTCGCCCATCAGCGCGCGCCCGATCGCGAGCATCTGCTGCTCGCCGCCGGAAAGGGTGCCCGCCGCCTGGCCGAGGCGCGACGTGAGCCGCGGGAACATCGCGAGCACGCGCTCGAGTTGCACGCGGCCGTTGCCGCGGACGTAGCTTCCGAGGACGAGGTTCTCGCGGACGCTCAAACCCGGGAACACCTGCCGGCCTTCGGGGCAATGGATGACGCCGCGGCGCACGATCTGCGACGGGTCGAGCCGCGAGATGTCCTCGCCGTCGAACACGATGCGTCCGCGCGACGGCTTGACGATGCCGGAGATCGCCTTCAGCGCCGTCGTCTTGCCGGCGCCGTTGGCGCCGAGCAGCGCCACGATCGCACGGTCGGGAACCTCGAGCGTGATGCCGCGAAGCGCGTGCACGTGCCCGTAGCGCGCGTGTACGTCGTCGAGCTTCAGCATGGCGCAGGCGCCGCCGTCCGCTGCCGGCCCGTGCCGAGGTAGCAGCGGATGACCTCGGGATCGTCGCGCATCGCGGCGGGAGGCCCTTCGGCGATCTTGCAGCCGAAGTCCATGACCGTCATCCACGTCGCGATGCTTTCGAGCAGCTCGAAATGATGCTCGATCATCAGCACGGCGCGCCCTTCGCCGGCGGCGGCGATGCACGCGATGAGGCGCGGCGTCTCCGCTTCGGTGAGCCCGGCGAACGGCTCGTCGAGCAGCAGCAGCGCCGGCTCGGAGACGAGCGCCCGCGCCACGTCGAGCAGCTTCTGGTGGCCGTACGGCAGGTCGGCGGGGCTCGAATGCGCGATGTCCCAGAGATCGAGTTCACGCAGCACGCGCTCGCAGCGCGCGCGCCCGGCTCGCTCCTCGGCCCGCGCGGCGGGCGTCATCAACGCGCCCGAAAGGCCGGTCTTCATCGTGCCGTGCAGCCCGACGAGCAGATTCTCGAGGACGGTCAGCGTCGGAAAAAGCTCGGCGCGCTGGAAACTTCGCGCGATGCCGGCGCGCACCGCCTCGTGCGGCGCAAGCGCGAGCACGTCGACGCCGTTCAGACGCACCGTTCCCTGCGTCACCGGACACACGCGGCTCAACGCGTTGATCAGCGTCGTCTTGCCCGCGCCGTTCGGGCCGACGAGCGCGAACACGCCGCGATCGGGCACGTCGAGGTCGAGCGCGTTGACGGCGACGAGGCCGCCGAAGCGGACGGTGACGTTGCGCGCCTCAAGCATCCTGCTGCAAGACCGCTTCCGGGGCGCGCGAGCGCGCCGTCCGTCGCGCACGCGCGCGGAGAAATCCCTTGAGCCCGCCGGGGAAGAACAGCACGACGAGAACGATCATGCCGCCGAGGATCGCAAGCGACAGGCCGCTGACGGTTGCCGCGGTCGTCCGGATCGCATCGACGACGATCGCGCCACCGATGGCGCCGGGGATCGACCCCATGCCGCCGATCACCACCATCGCGAAGAACAGGAGCGAGCTGTCGATGCCGAAGTCCTCGGGCGCCACGAATCCCGCGAGGAACGCGTAGATGCCGCCCGCGACGCCGGCGAGGAATGCACTGACGATGAACGCGAGGACCTTCGTCCGCGCGACCGGGACGCCCATCGCCGCCGCGGCGATCTCGCTGTCCTTGATCGCGGCGAAGGCGCGGCCGAGCCGCGTCTGCGTGAGGCTCCAGACGAGAAGCACGACGACGACGAGCGCGACCAGCGCGACGTAGTACATGCGCACCGGGGTCCCGACGTCGAGCCCGAGCACGAATGGACGATGCAGGTGGATGCCCTGGTCGCCTCCGGTCAGCGAATCCCACTTGAGCGCGATCTGGTCGACCGCAATCCCGAAGCCGAGCGTGACGATCCCGAGGTAATGGCCGCGCAGCCGCGTCGCCGGAAACCCGAGCACGAGGCTCGCGACGCCCGCGACGCAAGCGCCGGCGAGCATCCCGGCGAGCAGGTCGACGCCGAAGCGCTGGTTGAGGATCGCCGTCGTGTAGGCGCCGAGCGCGACGAAGCCGCTTTGTCCGAGCGAGATCTGGCCGCTTCGTCCCATCAGGAGGTCGAGGCTGATCGCGACGATCGCGAAGACGTAGAACTCGGACACGACGAACAGCCAGTAGACCTGGCGCTCGCCGATCGCCTGCAGCAGAATCGGCAGCACCGCGCAGGCGGCGACGAGGGCGATCGCGGAACCTCGCACCACGACAGCCGCTAGACCTTCTGCACCTGGACGCGGCCGAACAGGCCGTCCGGCTTCACGTAGAGCACGACGAGCAGCAACGCGAAGACGATCGACATCGCAAGCTCCGGCGCGAGGAAAGCGTCGATCATGTTGACGACGACGCCGAGGATCAGGCCGCCGACCAGTGCGCCCGCCATCGAGCCGAAGCCGCCGACGATCGCCGCGACGAAACCGTAGACGACGATCGTGTCCATCATGTTCGGGGTCACCGACGTCGTCGGCGCCGCGAGAATCGCCGCCACCGCGGACAGCATGACGCCGACGCCCCACGCGATCGCCAGCACGCGGCTCACCGGGATGCCCATCAACTGCGCCGCGTACGGGTTCTCGGTGATCGCGCGCATGCCAAGCCCCACCTTCGTCGCGGCGAAGAGTGTCGCCAGCACGAGCGCCAGCACGAGCAGCAGCGCGAGTTCGAGCACGTCCTGCGGGCGCAGCACCAGGCCGCCCAGAAGCACCGGCTTGATCGGGATCGACTCGCTCATCGGGCGCGGGTTGTAGCCGAACGCGAGGCCGAGCAGTCCCTGCAGCAGCATGAAAAGACCCAGCGTCACGACGACCTGCGACATCAGCGGCGCATGGCGCAGCCGCGCGAGGAAGAGCGTCTGGACGACGACGCCGAGGACGAACGCCGCGACGAGCGCGCCGGCGAAGGCGAGCGCGAACGGCGCCTGCCACTTCGTGATCAGCAGGTAGGCGACGTAGGTCGCCGCCATGCCCATCGCCCCGTGCGCGAAGTTCACGACGGAGCTCGCGTTGTAGATCATCACGAGGCCGAGCGCCGTCAAGGCGAACAGGCTGCCTTGCGCGAGCCCGGCGAGCGCGATCTGGAGCAGGTACTGCGTCATCGAAGGCTGCGCGCCACTCGCGGCGAAGGGCCGCCCCGAGCCGCGAGTTCCACCCTCCGGGCGGCAGCGAGGCGGCAAAGCCGCGAGCGTGGGATGAGCACTACGCTACTTCATCTCCGAGCCATTGAACTCGCTGTCGGGAACGATCTCCCACTTGCCGCCCTTCGCCTGCCACAGCAGCTGGCAGCAGCTGCCTTCGTGGCGTTCGGGCGAATAGTTGATCTTGCCGGCGATCGTGTCGAAGTTGCGCAGTGTCTCGAGTTGCGCGACGAACGCGTCGCGCGTGATCGGACCCTTGATCTTCGACAGTCCCGCGTAGGTGACCTGGCCCGCGAGCCAGCCCCATGCTGCGTAGATGTCCGGCGGATGACCGGGGGCGTACTTGCTCATCGCGTCGGCGAACTCGCTCCATTTGGCGTCGGAGCTTCCGGGCGGCGGCAGGAAGGCCGTGCAGTAGGTGCCCTCGAGCGACTTGATGGCGCCGAAGATGCCGCCGTAGCCGCACGCCGACGACGTCAGGATGCGGGCCGGGTGATAGTCGAGGCTTTCCATCTGGTTCAGGATCTGCGCGCCCGACGTCGCGATCGTCGCGAGCATCGCCACCTTGATGCCCTGCGACTTGAGCTTGATCACCGCGCTGCTGAAGTCGACCTGCGACGGCACGTAGGCAATCTCGACGTCGACCTTGCCGAGCGCCTTCTTGATGCCGGCGAGGATCGGCTTGCCGAATCCATCGTCCTGGTAGATCACGGCGGTCGACTGTCCGGGAAAATGCTTCTTCACGTACGCGCCCATCGTCTCGCCGTCGGTCGTGTAGATCGGCCAGGACGGAAACACGTACTTGAGGCCGGGCTCGTAGAAGATCGGGCTGCCGCTGCCCATCGAGACCAGCGGCACTTGCGCCTCGTTGAGCGTCTTGTAGACGGCGGCCGTCGTCGGGCTGCCGATGCTGCCGACGATCGCGAACACGCGATCCTCGTAGACGAGTTTCTTGTCGAGCGCGGTCGTCTGCGCCGGTTGATATCCGTCGTCGTAGCTGACGAGACCGAGCTTCTTGCCGGCAACGCCGCCCTTGGCGTTGGCCCAGGCGACGAACGCTTCCAGGCCCCACTTGGACGCCCCGATCGGCGCCTGCGGTCCCGATTGGGCGGCCGTCTGGCCGAGCATGATCGTGTCGCCCTCGACCGTGCCGCCGGGTGCGGCCTGGCCTTGCGCGGACACGGCGAACACGACGCTTGCGATGGCGACGACGAGCGTGCCCGCGCGCCGCAACAGAACTTCCTCCATTTGCGCCCCTTTCTAAAGTCCCATTATGTGGAACGCCCGCTTGCGGGCTGACTTTAACACGCGCTCGTGGCGGGCAGCAACCGCGTGAAGCCTTACTTGACGGCGCCCGGGTGAGTCCGCTCACGATGAAGCGTGGCGCACGTCCGAAGCGCCCGCGGTGCGCCGCGCCGCGAAGCAATGCAGGTGGTCGCCCAACGGTGCGTGCGGATGTCTCCTCCCATGTCGACGCGAGCAACGCGTTGTCGAACGGCTCGGGCGATCTCCTCCGAGGCCGAGCCATCGCAGGGCGGGGACGAGCGGGAACGCGATATCATCGACGGCGCGAATTCCATCGACCGCGTCACACACGCCCCGCCCCGCCGTCATGCAGAACGACACGCGCTTTGCCGCCGACCGGAAGCTCGACATCGTCTGTCTCGGTCGCTTCGGCGTCGACTTCTACGCGCAGCAGATCGGCGCCCGGCTGGAGGACGTGACGAGCTTCGCGAAGTACCTGGGCGGGTCGTCGGCGAACACGGCGTTCGGCTGTGCGCGGCTCGGCCTTCGTGCCGGGCTGATCTCGCGTGTCGGCGACGACGCGATGGGCCGCTTCCTCACCGAGACCCTCGCGCGCGAAGGCTGCGACGTGAGCCACGTCGGCGTCGATCCGTCGCGGCTGACCGCGGCGGTCGTGCTCGGCATCGAGGACAAGGACACGTTTCCGCTCATCTTCCTGCGCGAGAACTGCGCGGACATGGCGATCGGCGACGCGCAGATCGAGGAAGCCTACATCGCGACGTCGCGTGCGCTGCTGATCACCGGCACCCATTTCTCGACCGAATACATCGCGGGCGTCAGCAACCGCGCGCTCGATCATGCGCGAGCGAACGACGTGCGCACCGTGCTCGACATCGATTACCGGCCGGTGCTGTGGGGCCTCACCAAGCGCGGCGACGGCGCCACGCGCTACATCGCGTCCGACGCGGTGTCGGCGCACCTTTCGCGGATGCTGCCGCGCTTCGACCTCGTGATCGGCACGATCGAGGAGTTCGCGATCGCGGGCGGCAGCGACGACATCATGCAGGCGCTCGCCGAGGTTCGGCGGCATACGCAGGCGGTGCTCGTCGTCAAGCGCGGGCCGCTCGGCTGCGCCGTCATCGACGGCGCGATTCCGCGCTCGCTCGACGCCGCCTTCAACGGCCGCGGCGTCACCGTCGACGTCCTGAACGTGCTCGGCGCCGGCGACGCGTTCTCGGCGGGCTTTTTGTCCGGCTGGGTGCGCGGCGAGGACTACGGCGCGTGCGCGCGGTACGCGAACGCCTGCGGCGCGCTCGTCGTGTCGCGTCACGGCTGCGCGCCGGCGATGCCGACGCGCGTCGAGCTCGACTACTTCCTCGCGAATGCGCAACGCATTCCGCGTCCCGACCGCGACGCGACACTGACGCGGTTGCATCGGGTCACCGCGCCGCGTACCCCACGCGACGAAGTCTTCGCGTTCGCGTTCGACCATCGCAATCCGTTCTTCACACTCGCGCAGCAGGCGGGCGCCGACGAGTCGGCCATTCCCGAGCTCAAACGGCTCTTCGTCTCCGCGGTCGCCGACGTCGACCGTCATCCCGGCATGAAGGGCCGCGTCGGCCTGCTCTGCGACGACCGCTACGGGCAGGATGCGCTGAACGAGGCGACGGGACGCGGCTGGTGGATCGGGCGGCCCGTCGAGTTGTCCGGCTCGAACCCGCTCGTCTTCGATCGGGGCCGGTCGATCGGCACGACGCTCGTGAGCTGGCCCGCCGAGCACGTCGTCAAGTGCCTGGTCCAATACCACCCCGACGATGCGATCGACAACCGCCTCGAGCAGGAGGCGCAGATCCGCGCGCTCTACGGCGCGGTGCAGGCGAGCGGGCACGAGTTGCTGCTCGAGATCGTGCCGCCGAAGCCACTGCCGCGCGAACCGGACACCGTTTACCGCGCGCTGAAACGCCTCTACAACCTCGGTATCTACCCCGAGTGGTGGAAGCTCGAGCCGATGGGCGCGGCACAATGGAATGCGCTCGACGCGCTGATCGCCGAGCGCGATCCGTACTGCCGCGGTGTCCTGATCCTCGGGCAGAGCGCGAGCGTCGAAGCCCTCGCCGCGGCATTTCGCGACGCGCGCGGCAGCGCGACGTGCCGCGGGTTCGCCGTCGGCCGCACGATCCTGGAAGCGCCGTCGCGGCAGTGGCTGGCCGGCGAGATCGACGATAGCGCGCTCGTGCGCGCGGTGCGGGGAAGCTTCGAATCGCTGATCGACGCCTGGCGGGAGGCGCGCACGCCGCTCACCACCGCCGAGAGCTGGTCGCAATGCCGCGGATGAATGCGGATGGCCGCCCTTGCGGCGAATCGGCCGCGCGGCGCACAGCGCGGAGAGTCCTCCGATGGTGAACAAGACGGTTCGGCTCACGATGGCGCAGGCGCTCGTCCGCTACCTGGCGGCGCTTCGCGTCGACGACGACGATGCGCAGAAACCGCTTTTCGCGGGCGTCTTCGCGATCTTCGGGCACGGCAACGTCGCCGGCGTCGGCGAGGCGCTCTTCGCGCATCGCGACGTGCTGCCCACCTATCGCGCGCACAACGAGCAGGCGATGGCCCATGCGGCGATCGCGTTCGCGAAGGCGAGCATGCGCAGGCGGATGATGGCCTGCACGACGTCGATCGGCCCCGGTGCCACCAACCTCGTGACCGCCGCCGCGCTCGCGCATGCGAACCGGCTGCCGGTGCTCCTCCTGCCCGGCGACATCTTCGTCACGCGCGCGCCGGACCCGGTGCTGCAGCAGATCGAGGACTTCCAGGACGGAACGGTATCGGCCAACGACTGCTTCCGGCCGGTGTCGCGTTACTTCGATCGCATCGTGCACCCGGCGCAACTCCTCACCGCGCTGCCCCGCGCGATCGCCGTGCTGACCGACGCCGCGCTCTGCGGACCGGTGACGCTCGCGCTGCCGCAGGACGTGCAGGCGAGCGCGTACGACTATCCGGCGGACTTCCTCGCACCGCCCCCCGTGCGCTTCGCGGCGGCCGCGCCGTCGCGCGTCGAGATCGACGAGGCCGCCGCGCTGTTGCGGCGCGCGAAGCGGCCGCTGATCGTCGCCGGCGGCGGCGTGCTGTACGCGCACGCGAGCGACGCGCTCAGGAGCTTCGCCGAGCAGCACGCCGTTCCCGTCGCCGAAACGCAAGCGGGCAAGGGCGCGCTCGCGTGGGACGACCCGATGCAGCAAGGGTCGGTCGGCGTTACCGGGTCGCCGGCCGCGAACGCGCTCGCGCGCGACGCCGACGTCGTCGTCGCGGTCGGCACGCGGCTGCAGGACTTCACGACCGGCTCGCACTCGATGTTCGGGTCGGCGCAGCTACTGTCGATCAACGTCGCGGCTTTCGACGCGATCAAATGGCGCGGCCTGGCCGTGCGCGCCGACGCCCGCGAGGCGCTGCACGCGCTGTCGACTGCGCTTTCCGGCTGGCGTGCGGAAGCGGCGTGGAGCGCACGCGCGAAGGCGGGCGGCGAGGCATGGCGAGGAGAGATTGGACGAATCACCGGCCGGCGCGACGCCGCGCTGCCGTACGAGGGCGACGTGATCGGTGCCGTGCAGCGCTCCGCCGCCGATTCGACGACGCGCGACATCGTCGTCTGCGCGGCCGGCTCGCTGCCTGGCGAGTTGCACAAGCTGTGGCGCACGTCGACGCCGGGCGGCTATCACGTCGAGTACGGCTACTCGTGCATGGGCTACGAGATCGCCGGCGCCGTCGGCGTCAAGATGGCGCATCCCGAGCACGAGGTCGTCGTGCTCGTCGGCGACGGCAGCTACCTGATGATGAACTCGGAGATCGCGACGTCGGTGATGCTGGGGCTGAAGCTCGTCGTCGTCGTGCTCGACAACCGCGGCTTCGGCTGCATCAACCGGCTGCAGCAGGCGTGCGGCGGCGCCCCGTTCAACAACCTTCTCGACGATTGCATTCGCGCGATGCCGCAGCCGCCGAAGATCGACTTCGCCGCCCATGCGATCGCGCTCGGCGCGCGCGGCGAGAACGTCGCGAACATCGCCGAGCTCGAACAGGCGCTCGCGCGGGCGCGCGCAGCCGACCGCACGTACGTCGTCTGCATCCGCACCGACCCCGGCCGCACGACGCAGGAGGGCGGCTGGTGGTGGGATGTCGCGGTGCCCGAAGTTTCGCCGCGCGCCAAGGTGCGCGAAGCGCGCGAGC
>DATIEN010000202.1:0-35990 GCA_035455705.1 Casimicrobiaceae bacterium
CGGACGCAACGGTGAGAATTCCGCAGCGCCTCGTCTGATCAAGCTCTTAGGCGTTACTATTGACTAATCAGCCAGTAGCGCATCGTCGTCACTGCCCTTGGCATCGGTCCTCGCCTCGTGGTCGCCACACGAGAAAACGCCGCGCCCCAAAGGGCGCGGCGTCATGGGTTGGCCCCCCGCCTGTGCCGTTCCGGCCGGTCATCCTGAACCTGGGTTCAAGATTCGGCAGCCTACCGGGACCATCAGGCGCTTCCGCGTGGGAACGCACACCGGTCCGCTGGCTCGGCCACCTCGCTACGAGAGCATTGGTTCAAAGAACGTAAGACCGGATCGAACACCGCAGGGGATTGATCAGCGGCTGTCGCGGCTCACGGGCCGCGAACCGCCTCCAAGCTGTCAGAACAAATTCTCTTGTCCGGCGAGCGTCTCGTCGATCGTCGCCTGCATCGCCTGGATTCTACGCCGTGCCGCTTCGGCATCAAAGCTTTCTCCGGCACCCGGTGGCGACGTCGAAGCCGCGCCCGTCGTCGATGCGCGCCGCTCGCGCAGCAGGTCGTGCGCGATGTTGAGTCCCGCCATCACCGCGATACGATCGGTGCCGCTCACCTTGCCGGCGTCGCGGATCTCGCGCATCCGGCGATCGAGCAGCGCAACCGCTTCCATCAGCGCGTCGCGTTCGTCTTCCTTGCACGCAACCTTGAAGTCGCGCCCGAGGATCGTCACGTCGAGCGTCAGCGTGCGTGCGGGGTTGTCGGGCATTCGCGGGGTCTCCATCGGCTCAATCGACCGGCATCCGCGCGATCAGCGCATCGAGGCGCTCCGTCGCCTGCGCCATGCGCGCGGTGAGGTCGCGGTTGCGCTCCTGCGACGCAAGGAGCTCGCCGCGCAGCAGCGCGTTCTCGGCGCGGAGCTCGCGCAGGCACGCGATCAGCGTCTCGATCCTTTGCTCCAGCGCGGCAAGCTCGGCGTCCACGGTGGCCGCACTATAGAAGGCGCGCGATCGGCGCGTCAACCGCCGTGCGTCGCGTCATCGGTCGCGAGCGGAACGTAGCGCACGTCGATGACCTCGAGCTCCTCGTTGCCCGCCGGCGTGCGCACCGTCACCGTATCGCCTTCGCGGGCCTTGAGCAGCGCGCGGGCCATCGGCGAGATCCAGCTGATGTAGCCGCGTGTGGTGTCGATCTCGTCGATGCCGACGATGCTGATCGTGCGCTCGTCGCCGTCCGCGCTCGCGATGGTCACCGTCGCGCCGAAAAAGACGCGCGACGCGGCGTCGTCGTCGCGCGGCATCGCGGGATCGACGACCTCCGCGTTGTCGAGCCGGCGCACGAGGAAGCGGATGCGCCGGTCGATCTCGCGCAAGCGCTTCTTGCCGTAGATGTAGTCGCCATTCTCCGAACGATCGCCGTTGCCGGCCGCCCACGAAACGGTCGCGACGAGTTCCGGCCGCTCCCGGGTCACGAGCCGGTCGAGCTCGCGGCGCATTCTTGCGAATCCGCCGGGCGTCATGTAATTGCGCGCACCGGCGGGCAGCGGCGACACGTCCTGCACGTCGCCTTCGTCGATCTCGGTCGGTTCTTCGCGGGTGAATGCCTTGTTCATCTCGCATCGTGGGCCGTGGCCGCCGATGAATCATGGCGGTTCGACGCGATTGTGCGCCGCGCGTTCGCGAGCACCCGGCACAGTTGCTCGACGCCCTCGGCGAAGCGGGGGCCGGGACGATGCAACAGGTTGGCGTCGACCGTGTAGAGCGCGCCGTGGCGCACGGCGGCGAGCGTCGTCCACCGCCGCCATGCATCGAGCCAGGCGGGGCGCTTCGCATCGTTCGTTCCCGCGACGATCACGTCGGGATTCGCGGCGAGTACGGCCTCGACGCCGACCTCGGGCGCCGGGATCGACAGGCGCGAAAAGACGTTCTCCCCGCCGCACAGGGCAATCGCCTCGCTCACGAGGTGCTTGCCGCCGAGCGTGAAGATCGGCGCGTCCGCTACCTGGTAGAACACGCGCAGCGGTGGTGAGGTGCGTCCCGGCGCGAGCGCTTTCATGCGCTCGCGAAACGCGGCGGCCGCCGAGCCGGCGACCGACGGCGTGCCCGCGAGACGGCCCAGTCGCTCGATGTCGGTCGCGATGCCGTCGATCGTGCGCGGATCCGCTTCGAATACCGCGATGCCGGCTTCGCGCAGCGACGCGGTTTGCCGCGGCGTCGTCCACGGCCACGTGACGATCAGGTCGGGCGCGAGCGCGACGATGCGCTCGACGTCGAGCGCGGTCACGTCGCCGACCGTCGGCTTGCCTTTCATCGCCGCCGGATAGTCGGTGCCCGCGATGACGCCGACGACGCTCGCACCGGCTCCCGCAGCGTCGACCAGTTCCGCCGCGTGCGGCGCCAGCGTCACGATCCGGCGAGCCGGTCCGTCGAGCGCCACGCCGGCGCCGATGTCGTCGATGACGCGAATCGGTGCCGCGAGCGCAGCGGCGAGCGGAACGATGGCGACAGCAGCGAGCGCCCGCCATGCCCGGCGTTGCATCGTGTCGATCAGAGCCGCCATCGCACGCCGGCGGAGACGCGCGCGCCGCCCGTCGAGAAGTCGGCCGCGATCTCGTAGTCGCGGTCGAACACGTTGTCGCTGCGCAAGAAGAGGGTCGTTCGCGGATCGAGCGAATACTCGAGTGCCAGATTCACCACCGCGTATCCCGCGAGCCGGCGCGTGTTCTCGGCATCGTCGAATCGCTGCGACGAGCCGACTACTTCGGCAATGAACCGCGCCGCACCGAGCTGCCTCGTCCAGGCAAGCGACGCATGCCGCCGTGCGCGGCGCGGCAGAAGGTGGCCCGTCGCATCGTCCGTCGGCGACTGCAGGTCTACCGACCCCCGCAGCGACGCACCGGGCCATTGCGCGTCGGCGACGAGCGTCAAGCCTTCGAGCGTCGCCTTGGCGACGTTCTGCGGAAGGCAGTTGAAATCGGCGTCGCACTGGAAGACGATCAGGTCGTCGACGCGATTGCGGTACGCGATCGCGTGCGCCTGCAAGTACGCGTCACCGGCGCGTCCGGACCAGTACAGGCCGGTTTCGACGTTGCGCGACGTCTCCGGCCGCAGATTGGGGTTCGAGAAACCGGGAAAGTAGAGATCGTTGAACGTCGGGGGTCGAAACGCGCTGCCGCCGCTCACGCTCACGCGCCAGCCCGGCGCGAACCGGTAGCCCCACGCGAGCGCGCCCGTCGTCTTGCCGCCGAATTGGTTCGAATCGTCGTGGCGCAGGTTCGCCTGCACATCGTGCGCCCCCGCTTCGATCCGATAGATGGCGGTGATCGAGTTGGTGTCCCGCTCGTCGACGGCGAAGGCCGGCTCGGTGTCGACGCGCTCCTCGCGACGCTCGAGCGCCAGCGTCAGCGCGCCGGCCGGGAGCACGATGTCGTTCTGCCACGTGTACTGGTGCTGGTGCGTGGTGAACGGAAACGATCCGGATGCGAGCTCGGAGACCGAATCGTCGCTGCCGTCGCCCGCGCTGAGCCGCGACGTCCAGGCGGGAAGGAAGCGGCTCGTCAGCGCAGCCTGCCACGACGTCAACGTCGTGATCGTCCGATCGTCGTACGCGTCGCCTGCGTCGAACTGGTTGTCGAGGTGGCTGCGGAAGTATTGCAGCGCGAGCGTGTGCGCGTCCGCGATCTGCAGCGCACCCTGCGCGGACACGCTCGCATTGCGATAACCGTCGCGGTCGGGGTCGTAGCTGAAATTCGCGGGGTTCACGATCGCATTGAAGCCGTCGCTTCGCGCACCCGCGATCTGCACGCTGCCGTTCGTCGTCGCGCTTCCGCCGGAGATGCCGGAGGTGCCGATCCACGTGTCGTGCGTCCCGTAGGCAATCGACGCATTGGCGCGCAATCCGGGTGCGCCCCGACGCGTGAAGACCTGGATCACGCCGCCGATCGCATCCGCGCCGTAGAGACTGGACGCGGGTCCGCGGAGGATCTCGATCCGCTCGATCTGGTCGAGCGGAATCGCTTCGAGCGCGGTTTCGCCGCTCGATGCCGAGCCGACGCGCATGCCATCGATCAGCACGAGCGTCTGCGTGGCGTTGGCGCCGCGCAGGAACACGCCCGACGTGGATCCCGGACCTCCGTTCCGCGTGATTTCCACGCCCGGCTGGCGCGCCAGCAGCGCGACGATGCCGTCGCTGCCGCTCCGCGCGATTTCGTCGGGGCCGATGACGGTGACGTCGGCGACGAGATCGAGCAGCCGCTGCGGCGTGCGCGACGCGACGACGACGATCGGATCGAGCACCGCGGGGATGCCGGGCGGTTGGGGCGACTGCGCGAATGCGACGGCCGGGGCGAGGCAGGCCACTGTGAAGACGGCGAGCGCGCATGCGAGCGCCGCCGTGGGGCGATCTGCAGCGGAAGGGAGCATGTCGGGAAGTCCGTGTCATGCCGTGGTGACCCCGCACGGCGATTGATCGGCGCAACGCGACAATCGATGGGCGCCCGAGCGACGACCGCCAACGGCGGACGCGAGACGGGCGACAACGGTTCCCCGCGTTGCTTCGCGACGAGCGCGGATTGCGGGCGCTCGCTCGCAGGCCGGTCTCCGGGCTCGCCTTTCGGCTCACCGTTGCGGGGGCAGCTGCGGCATTGCACGCCATCGGCGCGCGCACCGCATTCCCGTTTCACCCGCCGGTCGACTTGACCACGCCGTCCGGCGGACACCTGCTGGCTTCGATTGTACGACGGTTTGCTATAATCGCCGCCCTTTCCCACAATCACCGTGGCGCGCAAGCTTTTCATTCGCACGTTCGGCTGCCAGATGAACGAGTACGACTCGGACCGGATGGCCGACGTGCTCGCACGCGAAGGACTTGCGCTGACCGACCGTCCCGACGACGCGGACGTGATCCTGTTCAACACGTGCTCGGTGCGCGAAAAGGCGCAGGAGCGCGTGTTCCACGATCTCGGGCGCGTGCGTTCCCTGAAGGCACAGCGGCCCGATCTGCTGATCGGCGTCGGCGGCTGCGTCGCCTCGCAGGAGGGCGGCGCGATCGTGCGCCGGGCGCCTTTTGTCGACCTCGTCTTCGGCCCGCAGACGCTGCACCGGCTGCCGGCGATGATCCGTGCACGCCGCGAAAGCGGAAAGCCGCAGGTCGACGTGTCGTTCCCCGAGATCGAGAAGTTCGATCATCTGCCGCCGCCGCGCGTCGACGGTGCGTCGGCGTTCGTTTCGATCATGGAGGGGTGCAGCAAATACTGCTCGTTCTGTGTGGTGCCGTACACGCGCGGCGAGGAAGTCTCACGCCCGTTCGAGGACGTGCTGACCGAGATCGCCGACCTGGCGCTTTCCGGCGTCAAGGAAGTGACGCTCCTCGGGCAGAACGTCAACGCGTACCGGGGACCGATAACGAGCGGGGAGCCCATGAGCACCGAAGGGCCGCTCCAAGGCGCTCATTCCGCCCTCTCGGGGGACGGCGATGCGGCGAAGCCGCGAGCGCGGGGAGATCAACACGCTGATCTTGCGCGGCTGCTCGAATACGCCGCCGGGATGCCCGGGATCGAGCGCCTGCGCTACACGACGTCGCATCCGAAGGAGATGACGCAGCGGCTCATCGACACATACGCGACCAATGAGAAGCTCGTGTCGCATCTGCACCTGCCCGTGCAGTCGGGATCGGATCGCGTTCTCGCGGCGATGAAGCGCGGCTACACGGCGCTCGAATACAAGTCGATCGTGCGCAGGCTTCGCGCCGCCCGCCCGGACCTGTCGCTCACGTCCGACTTCATCGTGGGCTTCCCCGGCGAGACCGAACAGGACTTCGACAAGACGTTGCGGCTGGTCGAGGACGTGGCGTTCGACGGCGCGTTCAGCTTCGCGTACAGTCCCCGTCCGGGCACGCCGGCGACCGATTTGCCCGACCAGGTGCCGGCCGCCGTGAAGCAGGCGCGCCTCGAGCGACTGCAGGCGCTCCTCGACCGCCAATACAAGGCCAACAGCGAAGGGATGGTGGGCACGCGCCAGCGCGTGCTCGTCACCGGAACGGCCACGAAGAACCCGCGCGAGCTGGCCGCGCGCACCGACAACAACCGCGTCGTCAATTTCGCTGGCGACCGTTCGGCGATCGACCAATACGTCGACGTCGACATTACGGCGGCGCTGCCGCACTCGCTGCGCGGCGAACTTACGCCCGCGTGAACGGTCCTGGAGGGCCGCATTGGCGGCCGCGCCGGACCCTTCGTCGATTTGGAGATATCTCGTTCATGTCGCATCGTTCCCTTTCCCGCGTGAGCGTCGCCCTCGGCATCGTCGCTCCGCTCGTGATGTCTGCCTGCGCGAGCCTTCCGCGCGCGGACGCGTCGAGACAAGGCGAGGCCTCCGCCCTCGGCCCGGCGACCCTGCGCGAGGACGCCACCGGCAACGGCCCGCACTCGGATGCGCCCGGTGCCCCGCGCCCCGGTATGTCGCCGATGCCGTACTCCCGGCCGTTCGCCGAGATCGTGAAGGATGCGAAGGAAACCGGCGGGCTCTTCAACCTCTGGCAGAAGGACGACAAGGTCTGGCTCGAGCTCGCGCCCGATCAGTTCGACAAGCCGTTCTTCTTCAAGTCGGCGATCAACCAGGGCATCGGCGAGGCGCGCATCTTCGGCGGCGCGATGAACTATCCGATCGGCGTCGCGCAGGTCGTCGTCTTCCACAAACACGGGCAGACCGTCCAGCTGATCGCGAAGAACGTGAAATACACGGCGAAGCCCGGCACGCCGGAGGCGCGCGCCGTCGCCGCGGGGTTCTCGGACAGCCTGCTCGCGGTCGCGCCGATCGCGTCGCAACCGTCGTCCGAGCGCAAGTCGGTCCTGATCGACGCGAACGCACTGCTGTTGTCCGACATTCCGGCGGGTGCCGCGATGCTCGAGCGCACCTATCACCAGCCGTACGGTTTCGATCCGCGGAACTCGTCGATCGGCACGACGCGCGGCGAGCCCGACAACGTCACGCTGGAGGTCTCCGCGCATTACGCGGTGGGCCGGCTCGTCGTGGCGTCGCCTTCGCACGGCGGCGGCGGGCCGCAACCCTCGCAACCGATCACGCTGCCCGATCCGCGCAGCATGTTCATCGGCTACCACTACACGTTCGCGAAGCTGCCGAGCGAGCCGATGCGGCCGCGCCCGGCCGACGAGCGCGTCGGCTACTTCACGACCGAGGTGCTCGATTTCACGTCCGACGTGCCGCGCGTGCCCGTGGAGCGCTACGCGAACCACTGGCGCCTCGAGAAGAAGGAGCCCGGCGCGGAGCTGTCCGAGCCCAAGCAGCCGATCGTGTTCTGGCTCGACCGCAACATCCCGGTCAAGTATCGCGAGTCGATCAAGGAAGGCATCCTCGAATGGAACAAGGCGTTCGAGCGGATCGGCTTCAAGGACGCAATCCGCGTCGAGATCCAGCCTGACGACGCCGACTTCGACACGTCGGACATCCATCACGCGTCGGTGCGCTGGCAGACGGTCGCCAAGACGTCGTACGGCGCGATCGGTCCGTCGGTCGTCGATCCGCGCACCGGCGAGATCCTCGACGCCGACATCGGCATCGACGCGAACAACGTCCGCGTCGTGCGCAACCTGCGCAGCGAATACCTGCCGGCGCGCAAGGACGCCTTCGCCGCGTTCGCGCAGGCGACGAGCGGAAAGACGCACCCGACGGCCGCGGACGCGGAGACCTGCGACTACGACGACGCGGCCACCGAGGAAACGGCGTTCGGCATGTCGCTGCTCGAGGCGCGCGGCGACCTCGATCCCGACGGCCCCGACGTCGACAAGTTCGTGAACCTCTACCTCAAGAACGTGACGATGCACGAGGTCGGGCACACGCTGGGGCTGCGCCACAATTTCCGCGCGTCGACCGTCTATAGCGAGTCCGAGCTCTCGGATCCGGCCTTCACCGCCGCGCACGGCATCTCGGGCTCGGTGATGGAATACAACCCGTGGAACCTCGCCGTGAAGGGCGAGCGCCAGGGCGAGTACACGATGTCGACGCTGGGTCCTTACGACTACTGGGCAATCGAGTACGCGTACAAGCCGGTCGCGCCCGCGACCGAGAGGGCCGAGCTCGAGAAGATCGCCGAGCGCTCGAGCGAGCCGTGGCTCGCGTATTCGACCGACGAGGACGTCGCCTATTTCGCGGTCGATCCGGCGGTGAACCAGCTCGATCTCGGCCGCGACCCGCTCGCCTACGCGAAGAAGCGGCTCGCGCTCGTGCACGAGCTGTGGCAGCGCACGGAGAGCATGCCGCTCGCCGCCGGCGACAGCTATTCGGTTCTGCGCCGCAACTTCACGCGCGGCCTCAACGAGGCGGGACAGGGTGCGCTCTACGCGTCGAAGTACATCGGCGGCCTCACGACGTTGCGCGATCACGCGGGCAGCGGTCGCCAGCCGTTCACGCCGGTCGATGCGGCGAAGCAGCGCGCGGCGCTCGCCATGCTGACGAGCGAAGTCCTGTCGGCGGGCAGCTTCGACTTCTCGCCGTCGTTCCTGCGCAAGATGACGATCTCGACCTTCGACATCGACGACGCGGAGGAGCTCGGCCGGCCGGCGCCGCCGCTCGACCTGTCGATCGACCAGCAGGTGCTGTCGCTGCAGCGCGGGGTGCTCGACACGCTGATGAGCGCGCCGATCGCGCAGCGCCTGCTCAACAACGCGGCGAAGGTCGACGATCCGAAGGAGGCGCTCAAGCTCTCCGAGCTCTACGGCACGCTGCACGACGCGGTGTGGAGCGAGCTTCGCTCCGGCAAGGACATTACGCTGTTCCGGCGCAACCTGCAGCGCGAGTACGCTACCCGCGTCGCGGACGCGCTGATCAAGCCCGCCGGAGCGATGCCCGCCGATGCGCGCGCGCTGATGCGCGTCGACGCGACACGGCTGCGTGCCGAGATCGCGCGTGCGTCGACGAAGCGGATGTCGGAGGAGGCGAAGGCGCATCTCGCGGAGATCGCCGCGATGCTCGACGAAGCGCAGAAGGCCCCGGTGATTCGCCAGGCGGTTTGAGGAAAGCGCCCAAACGCACCGCGGTCACCGGGCGCGCGACGTCGGGTGACGCACGGCCACCACGGCGCGCGAGCGGCGAGCCAGCCGGGGGTTCGGCACCCTTCGTCGCGAACCGTGCGCAGCGCGTGACGAAAAGCGTCACGCTGACGCCGCTCGACAATCGCGCGCTCGCCAACCTCTGCGGCCCCCTCGACGCCAACCTCCGCCAGATCGAAGCGGCGCTCGACGTGACGATCGCGCGCCGCGGCGCGACGTTCACGGTCAGCGGCGGCGAGGCGGCCGCCGTGCAGGGGACGCGGGCGATCTCTCGCTTCTACGCCGAAGCGGAAAAGCCGCTGTCGGTCGACGACATCCAGCTCGGTTTGGTCGAAATTGCGGCACATCCTGCGCGCCCGCTCGATGTCGTGGAATCCGCCGCGTCTCCCGCTCCGCGGCGGCATGACGCGAACGAGAAGGAGGCGCTCGCAGACGAGGCGCCGATGCTGCGCACCCGGCGCGCCGATCTGCACGGCCGCACGCCGAACCAGATCGCCTACCTCGACGCGATCCGCACGCACGACATCAGCTTCGGCATCGGGCCGGCCGGCACGGGCAAGACGTACCTCGCCGTCGCCTGCGCCGTCGACGCGCTCGAGCGCGACACGGTCAAGCGCATCGTCCTCGTCCGCCCGGCGGTCGAAGCAGGAGAGCGCCTCGGCTTTCTGCCCGGCGATCTGGCGCAGAAGGTCGACCCGTACCTGCGGCCGCTGTTCGACGCGCTGTACGACCTGATGGGCTTCGACAAGGCCGCGCGTTTGAGCGAGCGGCAGACGATCGAGGTCGCGCCGCTCGCGTACATGCGCGGGCGCACGCTCAATCACTCGTTCATCATCCTCGACGAGGCGCAGAACACGACGCCGGAGCAGATGAAGATGTTCCTGACGCGAATCGGCTTCGGCACGCGCGCCGTCATCACCGGCGACGTGACGCAGATCGACCTCGCGCGCGGACAGAAGAGCGGCCTAATCGAGGCCGAGCGCGTATTGAAGGACGTGCGCGGCATCGCGTTCGTGCGCTTCACGAGCGCCGACGTCGTGCGTCATCCGCTCGTGCAGAAAATCATCGATGCCTACGATCGCGACGCGAGTCCGTAAGCCCCTTCGACGCTCTTCGCTGCAACGGAATGCGCGCCCGCGAGCCGGCAACGTCCGGCCGGCGCCGCGCCTGTCGCTCACGATCCAATCGGACGTCGATGACGCCGACGTGCCGCCGGCCACCGCGCTGCGTCGCATCGCGCGAGCGGCGCTCGCGCGCGACGCATCGGTCACGATCCGCTTCGTCGACGGACGCGAGGCCCGCGTGCTGAATCGCCGCTATCGCGGCCGCGACCGTGCGACGAACATCCTCACATTCGTGTACGATGACGGGGTGTCGCTTGCCGGCGACATCGTGCTGTGCGTGCCGGTCGTCGTGCAGGAGGCCCGCGCGCAACGCAAGACGGTTCGAGCGCACTACGCGCACCTGGTGATCCACGGCATGCTGCACCTGCAGGGATACGACCACGAGCGCGACGACGATGCCGCGCGAATGGAGGCTCGCGAGATCGCGTTGCTGCGCAGGCTGGGGTTCGAGAACCCGTACGCGTGACCCGGGCCCCCGCCTTCTGAAGCAATGGCAAGTCCCTTCGACGCCCCCGACGAAAAGCCGACGCTGCTCGAGCGCCTCTCGGCGCTCCTGACCCGCGAACCCGAGGATCGCGACGATCTCGTCGCCGTGCTGCGCGGCGCGTACGAGCACCGGTTGATCGACGCCGACGCGCTGTCGATGATCGAAGGCGTGCTCTCGGTGTCCGAGGCGACGGTGCGCGACATCATGATCCCCCGCGCGCAGATCGATTGCGTGTCGATCGACGATTCGCCCGCCGAATTCATGCCTTTGATCATCGAGACGAAGCACTCGCGCTTCCCGGTGATCGGAGAGTCGAAGGACGACGTGATCGGCATCCTGCTCGCGAAGGAATTGCTGAACTATTACGCCGATCCCGAAGGCTTCAACCTGCGCGACATCCTGCGGCCCGCGGTGTTCGTGCCCGAATCGAAGCGGCTCAACGTATTGCTGCGCGAGTTCCGCGCGAACCGCAACCACATCGCGATCGTCGTCGACGAATACGGCGGCGTGTCGGGCCTCGTGACCATCGAGGACGTGCTCGAGCAGATCGTCGGCGACATCGAGGACGAATACGATTTCGACGAAAGCGAGGACAACGTCATCCCCGAGGCGAACGGCCGCTTCCGCGTCAAGGCGCAAACGGAGATCGCCGACTTCAACGCGCAGTTCGGCACGTCGTTCGAGGACGAGGATTTCGACACGGTCGGCGGCCTCGTGCTGAAGGCGTTCGGCCGGTTGCCCAAGCGGGGCGAGGCGACGACGGTCGGCCCATTCCGCTTCCGCGTCCTTCGCGCCGACAGCCGGCGCCTTTACACGCTGCAGGTCGAACGCATCGCGCCGCCGCCCGGCGAAGAGACCGCGTGAGTCGCGCCCCGGCGAACTCGCCGGCGCCTGGCGCGCGAGGATGAGCGCCGACGAGACGTCGCGGGAGGCGAGTCACGCCTCGAGCGAAGGCCGCGCAAGCGCAACGGGACACGGGCGGGTGTCGATCCTCGCCGGCGCTCTCGCGTTCGTCCTCGCGACGGCGGCGGGCGCGGCGAGCGTGTTCGCGTTCGCGCCGTTCCGCTTTCCGAACCTGGTCTTCATCACGTTCGCGGCGCTCGCGTTCCTTTGGCTGCATGCCGCCTCGCCGCGGGCCGCGGCACGGCAGGGATTCGCCTTCGGGCTGGGCCTCTTCGGCGCCGGGTCCTCCTGGCTCACCGTCGCACTGGTGAACTTCGGCGGCATGGACGCATGGCTCGCGGGCCTCGCTATCGCGATCCTGACCGCCTATCTCGCGCTATGGCCGGCGCTCGCAGGCTACGTCGCGATCCGCTTCACGGCGCAAGGCTCGTGGCCGCGCATGCTCGCCGCCGCCGGCGCATTCACGCTGACGGAGTGGATCCGGAGCTATCTCTTCACCGGCTTTCCGTGGCTCGCGCTCGGCTATACGCAGGTTCCCGACGGACTCGTTCGCGGTTATGCGCCGCTCGGCGGCGTCTACCTGGTGACGCTCGTCGTCGCGCTCGTCGGCGGCTCGATCGCGCTGTTCGCGGATGCGCTGGCGCGCCCCGCGCGCCGCCGTGTCTTCGCGTCGGCTGCCTGCGCCGTCGTCCTCGCGGCCGGGGCCATCGCGCTCGCCGGCGTCGAGTGGACGCGAACCGCGGACGCGCCGCTTCCCGTCTCGCTCGTGCAGGGCAACGTCCTGCAGGAACTCAAGTTCGACCCGAAATTCCGCGACGAGACGTTCGAGCGCTATCTCGATCTCGTTTCGCGCAGCCGCGGACGGCTGATCGTGCTGCCCGAAAGTGCGTTCCCGATGTTCTCCGACGAGATCCCCGACGCCGTGCTGCTTTCGCTGATTCGCACCGCCATCGCGCGCGACGGCGACGTGCTCGTCGGATTGTTCACCGCGTTGCCGCCAGAGGCGGGCAGCGACGAGCCGCGCTACTACAACACGGTCGTCGCGCTCGGCACGAGCCCGCTGCAGTTCTACCGCAAGAACCACCTGGTGCCGTTCGGCGAGACGATTCCGCTGAAGCCGCTGGTCGGCTGGTTCATCCGCTCGGTGCTTTCGATACCGCTCGCCGACCAGGCGCGGGGCGGGGCTGCGCAGCCTGCGCTGTCGGTGGCCGGCGAGCGCGTCGCCGTCGACATCTGCTACGAGGACGCGTTCGGCGCCGAGCTCCGCTACGGCGCGCGCGACGCGAGCCTGCTCGTCAACGTGACCAACGACGCGTGGTACGGCCATTCGATCGCCGCCGAGCAGCACGAGCAGATCGCCGCGATGCGCGCACTCGAACTGGGCCGCCCGATGCTCCGCGCGACCAACACCGGCATCACGTCGGCGATCGGCGTCGACGGCCGCGAGATCGCGCGGCTGCCGTGGTTCACGACCGGCGTGCTCGAAGTGACGATCGCCGGCCGCAGCGGCGAAACGCCTTACCTGCGCATCGGCGACGTCGGCGTTCTCGCCGCATGTGCGGCACTGATCGCCGCCGGGCTCGTGACTGCGCGGCGCAGGTAGAATCGCCTCGACCGGCGAAGCCATCACATGCAGACGTTCCAGCAGATCGTCCAGGCACTCCAGCGCTACTGGGGCGATCGCGGCTGCGCGCTGCTGCAGCCGTACGACATCGAAGTCGGCGCCGGTACGTCGCATACGGCGACGTTCCTGCGCGCGCTCGGACCCGAGCCGTGGCGCGCGGCGTACGTGCAACCGTCCCGGCGTCCGAAGGATGGCCGCTACGGCGAGAACCCCAATCGGCTGCAGCATTACTACCAATACCAGGTCGTGCTGAAGCCCGCGCCGGCCGACATCCTCGAACTCTACCTCGGCTCGCTTCGTGCACTCGGATTCGATCTTTCCCGGAACGACGTTCGCTTCGTCGAGGACGACTGGGAGAACCCGACGCTCGGCGCCTGGGGACTGGGCTGGGAGGTATGGCTGAACGGCATGGAGGTTACGCAGTTCACCTACTTCCAGCAGGTGGGCGGCCTCGATTGCAATCCGATCACCGGCGAGATCACGTACGGCCTCGAGCGGCTCGCGATGTACCTGCAGGGCAAGGAGAACGTGTTCGACCTCGTCTGGACGACGACGAAGCACGACGCGGTCGAGCGCACGCTTACTTACGGCGACGTCTATCACCAGAACGAGGTCGAGCAGTCGACCTACAACTTCGAGCAGTCGAACGCGCCGCGCCTCGCCGATCTCTTCGCGTTCTACGAGAGCGAGGCCACGCGGCTCTTGGAAGCGCGGCTGCCGCTTCCGGGCTACGAGATGATCCTCAAGGCCGCGCATACGTTCAACCTGCTGGACGCGCGCGGCGCGATCTCGGTGACGGAGCGCGCCGCGTACATCGGACGCATCCGGGCGCTGTCCCGGCAGGTCGCGCAGGCGTATGTCGCGTCGCGCGCGGCGCTGGGCTTCCCGATGCTGCCCGACGGGCTGCGCAGCGAAGCGCCGGTGCTGTCGGCATGAGCGCGCGTCAGGAAACGCTGGTCGTCGAGATCGTCACCGAGGAATTGCCGCCGAAGGCACTGAAGGCGCTCGGCGCCGCCTTTGCCGACGCCCTCGTCGAACAGCTCGCGCAACACGGCGTATTGACCGACGCGAGCACTGCCGTTTCCTACGCGACGCCGCGGCGTCTCGCCGTTTCGCTGTCCGACGTGCGCGACAAGGCGCCCGATTCCGAAGCGGTCGACAAGCTGATGCCGGTAAAGGTCGCGCGCGATGCGAACGGCACCGCGACCGAGGCGCTGCGCAAGAAGCTGGCATCGCTTGGTCGCGCGCATCTCGCCGACGCGTCCCCGCGGGAAGGCGAAGACGATCGCCTGTACACCGCCTCGGACGGCAAAGCCGAGTACGTCTACCTGCGCCGGCGCGTACCGGGCGCAACGCTCGCCTCGGCGCTGCAGGAAGCGCTCGACACCGCGATCGAACGGCTGCCGATTCCGAAGACGATGCGCTACGCGGCGCCGGGGCACTACTACAACGATGTCGCGTTCGTGCGGCCGGCGCACCGCCTCCTCGCGCTCCATGGGCGCGACGTCGTTCCCGTCCGCGCGCTCGGCCTCGAGGCGGATCGCCTGTCCGCCGGCCATCGCTTCGCAAGCCGCGACGATCTCGCCATCGATTCCGCGGACGCGTATGCGCCGACGCTCGAAGCCGAGGGCAAGGTGCTGCCATCGTTCGCCGCGCGACGCGAGGCGATCGTTCGCGGGCTGCTCACCGCCGCACAAGGCTCGCGCGTGCTCATGCCCGATGCGCTGCTCGACGAGGTGACGGCGCTCGTCGAATGGCCCGCCGTGTACGCAGGCACGTTCGACCCGGCGTTTCTCGCCGTACCGCAGGAGTGCCTGATCCTGACCATGCAGCAGAACCAGAAGTACTTCGCGCTTGCCGACGCATCGGGCGCACTCGAGAACCGGTTCCTCGTCGTCAGCAACGTCCAGACACAGGATCCGTCGGCAATCGTCCACGGCAACGAGCGCGTGCTGCGCGCGCGGCTCGCCGACGCGAACTTCTTTTTCGACCAGGATCGCAAGGCGCCGCTGGCCGCGCGGGTTCCGCGCCTCGCCGGCATCGTTTACCACAACAAGCTCGGCACGCTCGGCGATCGCGTCGAACGGCTGCGCTCGCTCGCGCGGGCGATCGGTCCGCGCGTCGGCGCCGACGAGGCCGCGTCCGATCGCGCCGCGATGCTCGCGAAGGCCGATCTCGTCACCGACATGGTCGGCGAGTTCCCCGAGCTGCAGGGGACGATGGGTCGCTATTACGCGATCCACGACGGCGAAGCGCCCGAGGTCGCCGACGCGGTCGCGCAGCACTACTGGCCGCGCTACGCCGGCGACGCGTTGCCCGAGGCGCCGGTCGCGCAGGCCGTCGCGCTCGCCGACAAGCTCGAAACGCTCGCCGGCCTTTTCGGCATCGGCGCGCTGCCGACCGGCGACAAGGATCCGTTCGGGCTGCGCCGGGCCGGGCTTGGCCTGCTGCGCATCCTGATCGAGAAGCGGATCGCCCTTCCGCTCGGGTACCTGATCGACGCGGCGTTCGACGCTTTCGGCGCAGTGCCCGCCGTGAAACCGGTGCCGGGTGCGCTTGCCGACTTCCTCTATGAGCGCCTGCGCGGCCACCTGCGCGAGCAGAGTTACACCGCGAACCAGATCGAGGCGGTGCTCGCGCAGCGCCCGCAGCGGATCGACCGCGTTCCCGATCGTCTCGCCGCGGTCAAGGCGTTCGAATCGCTGCCCGAATCGGCCGCGCTGTCCGTGGCCAACAAGCGCATCGCGAACATCCTGCGCAAGAGCGGCGCCGAGGCGGCCGTCGACGTGGACGAGCGGCGGCTCGCCGATGGCGCGGAACGCGACCTGTGGAACGTGTTCGCGACGCTCGCGCCCGACGTCGATCGCGACTTCGAACGCGGCGACTACGCGCGCGCGTTGAAGGCGCTCGCCGCCGCGAAGCCGGCCGTCGACCGCTTCTTCGACGACGTGATGGTGATGGTCGACGACGCGGCGCTGCGCGCCAACCGCCTCGCGCTGCTCGAGCGCGTCGCGCGGACGATGAACCGCGTCGCCGACATTTCGCGTCTCGCCGCCTGACGGCCTTCGCGCCATGCCGTCGCTCGCATCCGAAGGCATCGTGCAAAGCCGCGCGACGCGCCTGATCGTGCTCGATCGTGACGGCGTCATCAACCACGACAGTCCCGAGTTCATCAAGTCGCCCGACGAATGGCGGCCGATCCCCGGCAGCCTCGAAGCGATCGCGCGGCTCAATCACGCCGGGTATCGCGTCGTCGTCGCCACCAATCAGTCGGGCGTCGGACGCGGCCTGCTCGATTTCTCGACGCTCGCCGCGATCCACGACAAGATGCACCGCGCCCTCGCGCACGTCGGCGGTCGCATCGACGCGATCTTCTACTGCCCGCACACGGCCGATTCGCGGTGCGACTGCCGCAAGCCGAAGGCCGGGATGCTGCGCGAGATCGGCGTCCGCTTCAACGTCGACATGACCGGCGTCGCCTGCGTCGGCGACGGATTGCGCGACCTGCAGGCCGCCGAAACGGTGGGCGCGCAACCGATGCTCGTACTGACCGGCAAGGGCGAGAAGACGCTGCGGGAGGGCGGCTTCCCGAAGAGCACCGTCGTGTTCCCGGATCTCGCGTTCGTCGCGTCGGCGCTGCTCGCCGCCGATTGACGGTCGATGCAGCGAAACTCGACGACCTCCGCATCGCCGGCACTCGAGCCGCGGACCCGCGGGCACCCCGCGTCGGTCATCCGCTCGCTCGCCTTCTCGCTTTTCCAGATGCTCGTCACGCCACCGTACGCGCTGCTGGTGCTCTCGCTCTTCTGGCTGCCGCCCCTTCCGCGCTACCGCTTCATTACCGGCTGGTGCGCGCTCAACCTGTGGGCGGCGCGCCTCATCTGCGGCATCCGTCATCGCGTCGTGGGGCTCGAGAACGCGGGAAGCACGCCGCTGATCGTCGCCTGCAAGCACAGCTCGACATGGGAAACGCTGTTCCTGTCGCGGCTCATGCCGCCGCTCGCCTACGTCGCGAAGAAGGAGCTTCTGTCGCTGCCGTTTTTCGGCTGGGCATTCCGGCTCGCATCGCCGATCACGATCGATCGCAAGGCGGGACAGGATGCAATGAGCCAGATCGCGATGCAGGGACGCGCACGCTTCGCCCAGGGCTTCTGGATCATCCTGTATCCCGAAGGCACGCGCATTCCGCCGGGCAAGCGCGTCCGCTACAAGACGGGCGCCTCGCGACTCGCAATCGAAATGGGCACGCCGATCCTGCCGATCGCGCATAACGCCGGATGGCTGTGGCCGAAAGGCATCCTCGGCAAGCGGCCGGGAACCATCACGTTGTCGATCGGCAAGCCCATTTCCCCGGATGGCATGGATGCCGCGCGGTTGATGCAGGCGGTCGAGTCGTGGATCGAGAACGAGGTCGCGCGGCTCGGCGATCCGCGCACGGAACGACACGCCGAATGAGCCTCGAGCCGGCGCTTCCCGACGGCGGGCGCGCAGCCGAGGGCAGGCTGCGCCAAGTGGTGCTCGACGGGCATACGGTCGCTTTTCGCCTGATCCGCGCGCGCCGCCGCTCGATCGGCATGGAAGTGCATCTCGAAGGCCTCACCGTGCGCGCGCCGCGCTGGGTGGCGCTGCGCGACATCGAGGCGGCGCTCGTCGAGCGCGGCGGCTGGATCCTGCGATCGCTCGCCGAGTGGCGCGGAAGGCGGCGCGACGTGATGCCGCGCGTCTGGTGCAGCGGCGCGCCGATCGCGTTTCGCGGCGAAGCCCTGACGCTTGCCGTTCATCCGGCCCGGAAGGCTGCCGTGGCAGCCGATCTCTTCCACGTCACCGTCCGCCACCCCTGCGCGCACGACGAGCGGCAGGTGGCCGACTCGGTGCGCGAGTGGCTGCGCCAGCAGGCGTCCGCGCTCGTCGCCGCGCGCGTCGCCGACTACGTTCGCCGCATCGGCGCGCAGCCGGTCTCGGTGCGCCTGTCGAACGCGCGCAGCGAATGGGGAAGCTGCAATGCGAAGGGCGACATCCGCCTCAACTGGCGCCTGGTTCAGCTGCCGCCGTCGCTTGCGGAGTACGTCGTCGCGCACGAGGTGGCCCACATCGTCGAGCTCAACCATTCGCGCCGTTTCTGGGCCGTCGTCGAGGCGCTGCTGCCCGGTCACGCGGCGCTGCGCGAGCAGCTCGACGACTGGACCGCGCTGCTCGCATCGTAAGGGCGCGCTCGCAGCACTTCGCGCGAGCTACGACGCGGGCAGATTGGGCATGCGCACGACGATGCCTCCCTGCGACTTCAGCAGGCGGGAGAGCATCGCGCCGAGCTCGTCACTGCCACGCGTGTCGCGCCAGTGTCCGTCATCGGCACGAAAGTGAAAGCCGCCGCTCTTCGCCGCGACCCAGATCTCGCGGTTCGGCACGTGGCGGTTCACGATGATGCGGCTCGCGTCGGCGCATTCGATCGTCAGCACGCCGTCGTTGAGCGACCAGTCGAGGTCGGCGCCGCTCGTTTCGACGGCCGCGTCGAGCGCGAGGCCGATCCTGTGGAGCGTCGCGTCGGCGGCCGCGACGAAGGCCGATTCGTCCATCGGGCCATGCTAGGATTCACGGCGATGTCACGTCAATCGATTCGCGCGCGCGCGCTTCGCGCCGCATGCGTCGCGGCGCTGCTTGCGACACTCGCCGCGTGCGGCATCAAGGGTCCGCTGCGCCCGCCGCCGAAAGCCGCCACCGCCCCGCCGGCATCGTCGACGACCAATCCCGCCACGGCGCCCGCGACGACCTCGCCCGCACTGCCCCCGCCGAACGGCGACCGGAACCCGTGACGACCGCGGGCCGCCCGCGCGGCTTCGATTACGAAGGCGGCGAGCTTTGCGCCGAGGACATGCCGCTCGCGGCGGTCGCCGCGCGCTTCGGCACGCCGTGCTACGTCTACTCGCGGGCGCTCCTGACGCATGCCTTTCGCGAGTTCGACGCAGCGTTCGACGGCGTTCCGCATCTCGTCTGCTACGCGACGAAGGCGAACGGATCGTTGGCGATCCTCGACCTTTTCGCCTCGCTCGGGAGCGGCTTCGACATCGTGTCCGGCGGCGAGCTCGCGCGCGTCCACGCGGCCGGCGGTGATGCGCGCAAGGTCGTGTTCTCCGGCGTCGGCAAGACGGACGCCGAAATGGAGGCGGCGCTGGCAGCGGACATCCTGTGCTTCAACGTGGAGTCGGCGAGCGAGCTCGATCATCTGGCGGCGGTGGCGGCACGGATGGGACGGCGCGCACCGATCAGCTTCCGCGTGAATCCCGACGTCGATCCGCGGACGCATCCGTACATCGCGACGGGGCTCGAGGAAAGCAAGTTCGGCGTGCGCTTCGACGAAGCGCCCGCCCTATACCGGCGTGCCGCTTCGATGGCCTCGATCGACGTGCGCGGCATCGGCATGCACATCGGCTCGCAGATCACCGAGCTTTCGCCCTACCGCGAGGCCGCCGCGAAGATGCTCTCGCTGGTCGACGCGCTCGCGGCCGACGCCATCGTGCTTGCGCACGTCGACTTCGGCGGCGGACTCGGCACGCGCTACCGCGACGAGACACCGGTGCCGATCGGCGACTATGCGGCGATGGTGCGCACCCTGATGCACGGCCGCCGGCAGCGGCTGCTGTTCGAACCGGGACGCCGGCTCGTCGCCGACGCCGGCGTGCTGCTGACGCGCGTGCGCCTCGTCAAGAGCGCCGGCGCACGGAACTTCGCGATCGTCGACGCGGCGATGAACGATCTGCTGCGTCCCGCCCTTTACGGCGCATGGCACGGCGTCGACGCCGTGCGTCCGCGCTCCGATGCGGCTGCGTGCTACGACATCGTCGGTCCCGTATGCGAAAGCGGCGACTTCCTCGCGCACGATCGCATGCTCGCGCTCGCCGAGGGCGACCTGCTGGCCGTGCGCAGCGCGGGCGCCTACGCGATGGCGATGAGCTCCAACTACAACGCGCGACCGCGCGCCTGCGAAGTGCTCGTCGACGGCGGCGCGGCGCACCTCATTCGCCGCCGCGAAACGGTCGCGGAACTGATCGCGCAGGAATCGCGATTGCCGCCGGAAAGCGCGCGTTGAAAGCGCGCTCGACGCGTTGTCGCGCATCACGACGTGTGCGAATACGCAACACTGCGGGAACGAAGCGATTCGCGGCGGCTCGAAGTGTTGCAAAAGCGCAAAACGTGGCTACAATGCTGGGCAGCAGGTGCCAATGGATTTGTCAAGGGGGTAAGCTCGAATTTGATGGATCAGCGTGCTTTCCCCCCCGTGGCCGGCGACACCTGCGGTAAAGCACCATAACAGTCAGATGAACTCAGACAGGAGAAGCAACGATGATGGCTGACATGATGTCGATGATGACGCCCGCGGCTTCCAGCGAGGCGCCGAAGAAGAAGGCCCGCAAGCGCAAGGCCGCCGCGCCGAAGAAGGCGGCCAAGAAGTCGACGAAGAAGCGCGCTGCCCCGAAGAAGCGGGCTGCGAAGAAGTCGGCGAAGAAGCGCGCCGCCCCGAAGAAGCGGGCTGCGAAGAAGTCGACGAAGAAGCGCGCCGCCCCGAAGAAGCGGGCTGCGAAGAAGTCGACGAAGAGGCGCGCGGCGAAGAAGCGTGCGGCCCCGAAGAAGCGGGCTGCCAAGCGCGGCGCCAAGAGGAGAGCGAAGAAGTAAGCCTTCTTCGGAAAAGTTCCGTCGCAGTCGTGTGACGGACATGAAACGGGCGACGCCATGCGTCGCCCGTTTCGCTTTGGAGCGCTCCTCTACGGCTTGGCGGCCGAGGTCGTCAGCGCGTCCTTGTGCTTGCCGCTGCCGCCCGCGCCGGCGGTTCGCACCGCCTCCGCGTGATGCGTGCCCTTCGTCGTCGCCTTGCCGCCACGATGGTGGCGCGATGCCTGCACCGAGCGCGAGGGCGCCACGTCGCTCGTGACCCGCAGCTTCTGCCCGGTGCGCACGGAGCCGTGCATGAGGTGGTTCCAGTGCCGCAGGTCGTCGATCGTCACGCCGTAACGCGCCGCGATCTCGGTGAGCGTGTCCCCGCGGCGCACCGCGTAGTAGAAGGTCCGGTTCACCGGCACCGTCGTGAACACGGCGTCCTCCAGGGAGGCCGCGGCCTCGGCCGATGCCTGCTGCATCGGCACGAGCAACGCGTAGCCGGTCGGTACCGTCTCGCGCGGCCCTATCCCGTTCACCGATCGCAGCGTCTCGATCGACATGCCGTAGCGCGTCGCGACCTGCGCAAGCGTTTCGCCGCGCTTCATCCGGTGCGCACGCCACGATACGAGGGGCTGGGCGACCAGATCGAGCTTCGCTGCGAAGATCTCCGCCTTGTCGATAGGCAGCAGGATCGCGTACTCGTCGGCGCCGGAGATCACGGGCCGGTTGTGCTGCGGATTGAGCGCGAGGAACTCGTCCATCGGCAATTCCGCCAGCTCGGCCGCGCGCTTCACGTCCATCCGCACCGTCGTGCGCACGACCGTGAAGTACGGCGCGTTCGGCACGTCGGCCATCTCGAGACCGTATTTCTGCGGGTCGGCGATGATGTTCTTCACCGCCTGCAGCTTCGGCACGTAATTGCGAGTCTCGTCGGGGACGTTTCGCAGGCTCGAGAAATCGGCCGGCAGTCCCTTCACGCGGTTGCGCGCGACGGCGCGGCGCACGTTGCCTTCGCCCCAGTTGTAAGCGGCGAGCGACAGTTGCCAGTCGTTGAATTCCGCGTTGAGCGTCTGCAGGTAGTCGAGCGCAGAGTTCGTGGCGGCGATCACGTCGCGGCGTGAATCGAACCACCAGTTCTGCTTCAGGCCGTACGTCTTGCCGGTCTGCGGCATGAACTGCCAGATTCCCGATGCACGGCTCACCGACATCGCGTTCGGATTGAACGCGCTCTCGACAATCGGCAGCAACGCGATCTCGGACGGCATCCCGCGCGTCTCGACCTCGGTCACGATGTGATAGAGGTAGCGGCGGCTGCGCTCGACCATGCGTGCGACATAGTCGGGACGCTCGGCGTACCAGTGCTCCCATTTCTCGACCAGCGGTCCGTCGATGTCGGGAATGGCGTAGTTCCGAACGATGCGGTCCCAGAGATCGCCCGGCGAAGGTGCCAGCGGCTCGAGATCGAGGTCGCTCGCGACGGCGAACGGATCGACGAGCATGATCGGAGCGGGAGCCGGCGCGAACTCGATGACCGGCAGCGGCGTCGACGCGGCGGGAGGCGGCGCCGCTTGCTCGGGCGGCGTCGTCGCGCACGCTGCGAGCGCGAGTGCGCCGGCGAGAATCAGGATGCGTCGATAAGTCACGCTTCGGATGCCGTCAATGCCGTTGTCATACGAAAATTCCGGCGATGGTAGGCCGCATCGCACGAAGCGTCAACCCGAACCGACGATGCGTCCGCCCGTCAGCCGAACCCGTTCTTCCATTCGCGGAGCGTCGCGAAGGCGTCGACCACGTCGTGGATCGGACGCGCGGCATGCGCGGCCGCCGCCGCCATCACGTTCGGCAATGCCGCCCGGAGGAACGGATTGGTCGCATGCTCGGCGCCGATCGTCGACGGCAGTGTCGGCACGTTCCGCTCGCGCTTGCCGGTCTCGTGCTCGACGCGCGCACGGATGTCCGCGCTTTCCGGTTCGACCGCAGCGGCGAAGCGCAGGTTGGCGAGCGTGTACTCGTGACCGCAATACACACGCGTCTGATGATCGAGCGCGGCGAGCTTCGAAAGCGACGACCACATCTGCGCGGGCGTTCCTTCGAAGAGGCGCCCGCATCCGGCCGCGAACAGCGTGTCGCCGCAGAAGACGAGCGGATCGGGCGGCAACGCGTAGTACGCGATGTGCCCCGCGGTGTGGCCGGGAATGTCGAAGACCGAGAGTGCGATCCCGATGCCCGGAACGACGATGCGGCCCCCTTCACCGAGCGCGTGCGTGCGCTGCGGGATCGTTTCGCGCGCGGGACCGAACACCGGCACGTCGTAGCGTGCGCGAAGCGCGGGCACGCCGCCGACGTGGTCGGCGTGATGATGCGTGGCGAGGATCGCGGTCAACTCGATCGCGTTCGTCTCGAGCCACTCGAGCGCCGGCCGGGCGTCGCCGGGGTCAACGAGCGCCGCGTGGCGGCCGTCGCGCAGCGCCCAGATGTAGTTGTCCCTGAAAGCGGGGATGGGGATAATCGAGAGCATGGATCGATCCTCCGGCGCTGCGGACAGCGTATCGATGACGTTCGCGGCGTGGCTTGCAACGCCGCTCGGAGAGTACCTGAGGAAGCGCGAGCAGGCCTACTTCGACCTGACCGTCGCCGACATCTTCGGTTTCCACGCACTGCAGATCGGGCTCCCGGAATGCCCGTTCCTCGCGCAGAGCCGGATCGTCTCGCGCTGGACGCTCGACTACGATCCGCCCGCGGACATCATCGCCGATCCGCACGGGCTGCCGTTCGCGGAGAACGCGCTCGACCTCATCGTGATGCCGCACGCGCTCGAATTCACCGACGATCCGCACCTGATGCTCCGCGAGGCCTGGCGGGTCATCCGTCCCGAGGGCCAGATCGTCATCGCCGGCTTCAACCCGTTCTCGCTCTTCGGGACGAAGCGCTACTTCGGCCGCGGCTCGACGCCGCCGTGGAACGGCAACTTCATCGCGCTCTATCGACTGAAGGACTGGCTGTCGCTGCTCGGCTTCGACGTCGTCGGCGGCCGCTTCGACTGCTACGTCCCGCCGTTCGCGCAGGAGAAGTGGCTGCGTCGCTTCTCGTTCTTCGAAAGGACCGGCGACCGCTGGTGGCCGATCACCGGTGGCGTCTATTACCTTCGCGCGACGAAGAAGGTGCTCGGCATGCGCGTGCTGGCGCCGGCATGGCAGCGGCGCGAGCGGCGCACGAAGGCGCTGGCGCCAGCCGCCGGCGCGCGCGAAGGCCTGACGACGCAGCGGCGTCGCCGATGACGGGCGCGGAGCACCGGGTCGTCATCTACACCGACGGCGCATGCAAGGGCAATCCGGGCCCGGGCGGCTGGGGAGCCCTGCTCATCGCCGGTGAGCGCGAGAAGGAGCTGTTCGGCGGCGAGCCGCACACCACGAACAACCGGATGGAGCTTACTGCCGTCATACGCGCGCTCGAGGCGCTGACGCGCGCGTGCGACGTCGACCTCTACCTCGATTCCCAGTACGTGAAGCACGGCATCGAAAGCTGGATCCACGCATGGAAGAAGAACGGCTGGCGCACGAGCGATCGCAAGCCCGTCAAGAACGACGACCTCTGGCGCGAGCTGGACGCGCTCCGCGCGCAGCATCGGATCCGCTGGCACTGGGTGCGCGGACACGCGGACACGCCGGGCAACCACCGCGCCGACGCGCTCGCCAATCGCGGTGTCGCGCTCGTCAATGGATCGGCGTGAAGGGCTCGCGTTCATCCGGCCGGTGATCCTCGAACCGCGGACCCGACCGGATCACATCCCGCGCTCGATGCGCCGCGCGAACACCGTCATCTCCTTCTCCGCCTGCCGGTCGCCGCGCTGCCGTGCGACGACGATGCCGCGACGATAGGCATCGAGCGCGTCGGCGGCGCGGCCCGCGCGCTGGAGCGCGCTGCCGTAAAGCTTCCACGCCGCGGTGTACGTCGCGTCGAGCGAAACCGCGTGCTCGAGCGCGTCGATCGCGGCTGCGTGATCGCCGGCCTTCAGATGCTCGTTGCCGATCGAGTAGCGCAGCAGCGCGCTGTCCTTGCCCGCCGCCAGCATGCGCTCGAAGCTAGCGAGCGCTGCGCTCTTGGTCGGCTTCCCGGCACTCGATTCGCGGTCGTCCACCATGGCTGGGCTTATCGCGTGATGAGTTCTCCGCTCTCGCAATCGACGCGACGCATCGGATAGATCACGCGCTGGTCCTTGCCGCCGAGGCCGCCTTCGATCGTCTCGTAAAGCCAGCCGTCCGCTCCGCGCCGATAGACGAGGCGCGCGGGGAAGGTCGATGCCGTGTTGGCGAACGTGAAGATCGTATCGTTGCCGTCGGTTGTCGTGTTCTCCAGCCGGAACGACGTCTCCTTCCGATCGGCACCGAACTGGCTGAAGACCACGCCATCGAAACGCGCTTCGATGCGCAGGTACTCATAGTCCTGCATCTTGCCCTTCATCACCTGCTGGCCGGCGCCGATCAGCGTCCCGCCCTCGAACGGAAGCCACTGCTCGCGGAAGTCGCGCTGGTTCACGCTCCCCTTCCAGCAACCGGCAAGCCAGGCCAGCGGCGCGACGGGACCGCTGTCGGCTGCCGGCGCTGTCGGTTGCGGTGTCCGCGCGGGCGCCGGCTGAGTCGCTTCCGTCGCAGGCGCGGTCGGCGGGCGCATGCTTTCGGGCGCCGAGGGCGCTTGCGCGCACGCCACGACGCATGCGCTGGCGAGCAAGGGCAAGAGAAGGCGACATGGGATCGATCGATCGGAGGTCATCGGCGATGCATCATTGCAGCCGCGCGAGCGGCAGGTTCAGCAACAGGTTCTGCGGCTTCAGCACCAGGCGATTGCGTGCATCCATCGCCATCGCGAGCCACACCGGGCGGCCGGCGATGGCGCTGCGCATGTCGTTCGGGTCGACGAAGTCGAGCCTGAAAAGGCACAGCAGCCTGCGCAATCGCGCCTCGTCGACCGGCTCCCGATTGTAAAGGTCGTTCAGGATGCCGCTCGCCTCGGCATCGAGTCCGACGTGCCAGCGCCACTGCGGGTCGTCGATCTCGCGCTCGGCGCGGATCGTCACGCGGACGCCGAGAAAGTGCGCGATCCACGCTTCGAGCACGCGCATCAGCGCGTCGAGCACCGGGCTGCCTCGATTCAGGTTAACCGAGAAGTCGTGGCGCTCGTCGCGCTCCCAGTACGATGCGGCGCGCTCGCGGTCGAGAACGTCGAGATCGATCGTTCGCAACGGGGTTTGGTTCCGCGCGAGCAACTCACCAAGCGAACCGAAGGCGGCGCCTTCCGCGTAACGCTCGATGGTCGCCTCGTCCGCCGCCATCAACGCGCCGTCGTCGGTCAAGGCGATCCTCTGCGGCCGGAAAAGCATCTCGCCGGCGCGAGCGGCCAGCGGGTCGGCTTCGTCGCCGAGCATGTGGCGAAGCAGGATTTCGGTGAGCTGCGCGACGAAGATGGGCGGCACGTCGACGCCTTCGCCGGCGAAGAGCCGCATATAGGCGGCCTCGATGGAAGCGGCCGCGGCGAGCCGATCGCGAAAGCGCAGCCAGATCTCATAGTTCTCGCGCGCGTCCGGATCCTCGAGCGCGTCGAGGACCCGCGCGGGCACCTCGCGACGCGGCAACTCGATCAGCGCGTCGTGGAGCGCGAGCTCGCGCGGGCCCGACTCGGCGATCGGTGCAAGCTCCGGACGTCCGAGCAGGCTGCGCAGGAAATCGTCGGTGAGCCCGAGCGTGCCGTCCGCGTTCCTCGCGAGCAGCCGGTAGCCGCAGCTCCGCCAGAAATCAGGCATGCCTCGCCAGGTTCCCGCGCGTCCGAACGGACGCGGCAATCAGAACATGTACGTGAACTGCAGCGAGAAGATATTGACGTTCGGGTCGTAGTGACCCTTGACGAGCCCGTTCGCCGCCGTCGAGCCGGCGTTCTGGTTGATGTCGGCGCTGCTCATCGGGATGTAGACGTACCCGGCATCGACCCAGAAGTTGCGATTGAACTTGTATTGCGCGCCGACGGCGATCCAGTACCGATCGGAATCGGGCAGACGCGGCGTGCGGTCGGTCGTGTTGACCGGCGATTGGTCGTAGGCGAGGCCGCCGCGGAACGTCCACGCGTCGTTCCAGTGGTACGTCGCGCCAACCGAGAAGCGCCACACGTCGTCGAAGTTCTCGGGCGTGTTCTGGAGGACCGTGCCGTTCGAGCGCACGAACTCGAGTTCCCTGAACGTCGACCAGCGCGTGAACTGCAGGTCGGCCATCACATCCCAGCGGTCGTTCAGATGATGGAAGACGGAAAGATTCGCGATGTCGGGCAGCTTGATGTCGGCGGATATGCCGGTTGACTTGCAACCGGGCGCACCCACCGGGGAGCCCGAGCAGATGCTGCTGTTCAGGCCGCCGGCGAGCAGTTGCAGCACCGGAACGATCGGCGCCGGTGCCGCTGGCAGCGCCGGATAGTCGAAGCTCGCAGTACCGGTAACCGTGTACTTGACGGACGAGCGGTATTGGCCTCCGATCCGCGTCTGCGGCGTCACGTCCCACAGGAAGCCGATGTTCCATCCCCACGTGTCGTCGTCGCCCTTGACCTTCGCGCTCGCCTCGAGCCCGGGTGTGAGCGCGACGATCTGCGGCACGAGCGCGGGCGGGATCAGCCCGCCCGCCGCCGCCTGTAACGCGCCCTGCGCGAGGCCCGCGCTGTAGTTGATGCGGCTCGTGAGCTCCGCGTCGACGCGTTGCCAGCTCACGCCCGCGCCCACCGAGAACGCGTCGTTGACGCGCCATGCGACCGACGGATTCACGTTGATCGTCTTGATGTCCGACTTGACCGCCTGGAAGCGACCGAGCCAGTTGTCGTCGTACTCGGTGACGAGGCCGAACGGTGCATTGACGCCGACGCCAACGGTCCATTGCCGATTGAGCGGCACGACCGCGTACAGGTTCGGAACGACGTTCAGGCTGCCGGCGTCGCCGCCGGTACCGCCGAGCGGCTGGAACGCGGCCGGCAGCGAGCCTTCGTCGTGGAACTTGAACGACGGCGTCACGAAGTGAACGGCGGCCGCGACTTCTGGGGACGCGAGCCGCGCCATGCCCGCAGGGTTCGACCACACCGTGCTCGCATCCTCGGCCGATGCGGCGCCGCCCGCGAACGCGTTGCCGATGGCGCTACCCGAGTTTTCCTGAAGGGCGAAGGCGGCGCCGAACGCGTGTCCGGCAACAAGCGCCAGCGCCACACCGCTCGCGAGCGCGGCATGCGCGCGCAGTCCGTGGTTCATGTCGTGTCCTCTCCTGGTGATGGCGTTACGCCTCGCAGTTGGCGTCGTGCGCCGCCATGGAACATGACAGCGGCATGCGCCAACTATAACGTCGATTTCATGCAGAATCGGCCCCGGAAGGCCGGTCGCGCCGCGGCGCGGGCACGACTGTGGCGGCTCCGACACAACCGGCGGGGCAGCCGACGACTTCTGGAGCGGCCTCGATCGAACGCTCATCCGTCGAGCGGCGGCAGCTCGCGCGGCCTGCGGTCCGGACCCACCGCGACGTACGTGAGACTCGCCTCGGTCACCTTGACCGTGATTTCCTCGTCGGGATTGCGCTGCGCGTAGACCTCCACCGAGACGGTGATCGAGGTGCGGCCCGTCCGTTCGATCGACGCGAAGAACGAGACCAGGTCGCCGATCAGGACCGGTTGCTTGAACAGGAACGAGTTGACGGCGACAGTCGCGACGCGTCCGCGCGCTCGACGCGACGCTGGAATGGAGCCCGCGAGATCGACCTGCGACATGATCCAGCCGCCGAAGATGTCGCCGTGGAAGTTCGCGTCGGCCGGCATCGGCGTCACACGCAGCGCCGGCATGCCGGGCGGCAGTTGTACGTGCCGTTCGTCCATGATGTCCTCTCGCGCAGTCACGCCGGCTCACGCGCCGGCTGCTTTGCCTGCTCGCGCAGCTCGCGGCGCAAAATCTTTCCGACGTTCGATTTCGGCAGCTCCGATCGGAACTCGACCTCCCGCGGACATTTGTACCCGGCGAGGTGCGCGCGGCAATGCGACAGCACCGCGTGCGCCGTGAGCCCGCTGTTCTTCGCAACGACGTAAAGCTTCACGGCTTCGCCCGACTTCCGGTCGGGCACGCCCACCGCCGCGCATTCCAGCACGCCGTCGTGCATCGCGACGATGCCCTCGACCTCGTTCGGATACACGTTGAAGCCCGACACCAGGATCATGTCCTTCTTTCGATCGACGATCGTGATGTAACCGCGCTCGTCCATCGTCCCGATGTCGCCGGTCATGAAATAGCCGTCCGGCGTCATCGCCTTCGCCGTCTCGTCGGCGCGCTGCCAGTAGCCCGCCATCACCTGCGGGCCCTTGATGCAGATCTCGCCCGGCTCGCCGAACGCGACGTCGCGCCCGGCTTCGTCGCGCAAGACGATGTCCGTCGACGAAATCGGCAGTCCGATCGAGCCGTTGAACTCGTGGTCGAGCGGATTCATCGTCGCCGCGGGCGACGTTTCCGTGAGGCCGTACGCCTCGATCAGCGCCACGCCGGTCACGTCCTTCCAGCGCATCGCGACGGCCTGCTGCACCGCCATTCCGCCGCCGAGCGTCAGGCGGAACGCGCCGAAGTCGAGCTGCCGGAAACGCTCGTTGTTGAGCAGCGCGTTGAACAGCGTGTTGACGCCGGTCATCGCGGTGAAGCGGTAGTGGCGCATCGTCTTGACGAAGCCCCGGATGTCGCGCGGATTCGTGATCAGCACGTTCTCGCCGCCGATCGACATGAACACGAGGCAGTTCGCCGTCAGCGAGAAGATGTGATAGAGCGGCAGCGGCGTCAGGATCACTTCACGACGCGCGTCGTCGAGGAAGGGCCGCAGCCACGCGCGCGCCTGCAGCAGGTTGGCGACGATGTTGCGGTGCAGGAGCATCGCGCCTTTCGCGACGCCCGTCGTGCCCCCCGTGTATTGCAGGAACGCGACGTCGTCGTGGCCGATCGGGATTCGCGTCATCGTTCGCTTGCCGCCCGCCTTCATCGCGTCGGTGAAGCGGATCGCGCCAGGCAGCGACCATTCGGGGACGACGCGCTTCACCCGTCGCAGCATCAGGTCGACGACGCGGCCCTTGATCGCCAGCAGCTCGCCGATGGAGGTCACGATCACGTGACGTAACTTCGTGCTGCCGATCGCCTGCGATAGCGTGCGCGCGAAATTCTCGACGACGACGATCACTTCGGCGCCCGAGTCGACGAGCTGGTGCTCGAGCTCGCGCGCGGTGTAGAGCGGATTGACGTTCACGACGGTGCAGCCGGCGCGAAGGGTCCCGAACAGGCAGATCGGATACTGGAGGATGTTCGGCATCATCAGCGCGACACGGGTGCCGCGCGTCGCGCCGGCCGACTGCAGGAAACCCGCGAACGTGGCCGACAGCGCGTCGAGGTCGGCGAACGTGAGCGTGCGTCCCATGCACGTGAACGCCGGGCGCGTTGCGTACTTGCGGCAGCTCTCCTCGAGCACTTCGCGTACCGACTGGTATTCGTTCACGTCGATTTCCGCCGGAACGCCGGGCGGGTACTGCGAGAGCCAGACGCGTTCCATCGCTGCCGTTCTCCCTGCGGACTATGCGGCCTCGAGCGAGCGCGCGTAGTGGAGCGGGCCGCCGCGAAACGGTGCGAACCCCGCACCGAACACCGCGCCGGCGTCGACGAGGTCCGCGTCGTCGACGATGCGTTCGTCGAGTGCCGATTGCGCCTCGGCCACGAGCGGGTCGATCAGACGGCGACCGAGATCAGCGGGCACGTTCACCGCCGCCTGCTTCTGCGGGCGACCGTTCGCCCATGCGTAGAAGCCGCGTCCGGTCTTCTTGCCGAGCTCGGCCGCATCCACGTGCTTCGCCAGCGCGCGCGGCGGCTGGGCCTGCGGGTCGAGCAGTCGGCCGACCGCAAAGCAGATGTCGAGGCCGACGGTGTCGGCGAGCTCGATCGGCCCCATCGGCATCCCGAAGGCGACCGCCGCCTCGTCGATCGCCTCGGGGGCAATGCCTTCGTCGACGCAGCGCATCGCCGTCATCAGATACGGCGCGAGCACGCGGTTCACGAGAAATCCCGGCGCGCTCTTCACCGGCAGCGGCAGCTTGTCGATCGCCCGCACGAACGCGGCACCGCGAGCGACGAGCGCCGGATCGCTGTCGCGGCCGGCGACCACTTCGACGAGCATCATTTTCGCGACGGGATTGAAGAAATGCAGGCCGATGAGCCGCGAGGGAGCGCGCAGCGCCGTCGCGATGGCCTCGAGCGGAATCGACGACGTGTTCGTCGCGAGGATCGTGTCGGCACCCGCACGCGCCTCGACGTCGGCGAAGAGCGCTCGCTTCGCGTCGGCGTTCTCGAAGATCGCCTCGATGATCGCGTCGGCGTGGCGGATGCCGTCGCCGCGCACGTCGGGAATCAGCCGGTCGAGCGCATCGCGCACGCGCCGTGCATCCTTGAGACGCTCGCGGAAGAGTCGCGCCGCCCGCTCGATCGCCGGTGCGATGCGCTGCGCGTTCTGGTCCTGCAGCGTGACGACGAAACCGCGGAGCGCACACCATGCAGCGATGTCGCCGCC
Organism: Casimicrobiaceae bacterium; assembly: GCA_035455705.1. Classification (GTDB taxonomy): domain Bacteria; phylum Pseudomonadota; class Gammaproteobacteria; order Burkholderiales; family Casimicrobiaceae; genus VBCG01. The sequence continues at coordinate 31,438 of DATIEN010000202.1, forward strand.
CATCGTGCCCGCACCGACCACGTGGACGCGGGTGACGTTGGCCTCCGCTTCCTTGCCGAGCGACTTCAGCCGTTCCTGCAGGTGGAACACGCGGATCAGGTTCGCCGCGGTCGGCGTCGCGAAGAGCGCCTCGACGGACGCAGCGTCCCCCGCCGGTGCGGCGAGCGGATCGCCATCGAATCGTTCCCAAAGGTCGACGATCGTATACGGTGCCGGGTAGTGCTCGGGCCGCACGCGTGTGGCGAGGCGCTTCCGCGCAGACGCGGCGATGTAGCGACGCGCAAACGATGCCTGCGAAAGCGACAGTGCCCACGGCAAGGCACGCGGTGCCGGCTTCGCGAGCAGGATCGCGCGTGCGGTGGCGTCCATGATGCGCGGCGGCACGCATTCGTCGGCAAGCCCGATGCGCTTCGCGCGTCGCGCGTCGAGGGTCCTTCCCGTCAGCATCATGTCGAGCGCGGCCGGCGCCCCGACGAGTCGCGGCAGCCGCTTGATGCCCCCCCAGCCGGGGACGATGCCGAGCATCACCTCGGGGAGCCCGAGCCGCGTCGCCGGCTCGTCCACGGCGACGCGATAGCGGCACGCGAGCGCGAGCTCGAGGCCGCCGCCGAGGCAATGACCGCGGATCAGCGCGAGCGTCGGGTAGGCGAGTCGCGACAGCCGCTCGAAAGCGTCGAGCCCGCGCGCAAGAATGGCGCGAACGCCGGCGGCGTCGTTGATCTCGTCGAACTCGCCGACGTCCGCGCCGGCGATGAACCCGCCAGGCTTTCCGGATCGGATGACGAGTCCCGCCGGCCGCTCTGTGTCGAGCCGCTCGAGCAGGTCGACGAACTCGGCGAGAGCCGCACGCGACAGCGTGTTCGTCGAAGATCCTGGCTTGTCGAACGTCATCCAGGCGATGCCGTCGGCGTCGCGATCGAGCCGCCACTGCGCAAGACGCGCGGGCTCGCGCCCTTCGGTCTCCGCGGGCAGCTTGGCCAGGGACGCGTTCATACCCGTTCCACCAGCATTGCGCCGCCCTGGCCGCCGCCGATGCAGATCGCGGCGACACCGCGCTTGCCGCCGGTGCGCGCGAGCACGTCGAGCACGTGCATGACGATCCGTGCGCCCGATGCGCCGACGGGATGCCCGAGCGCGATTGCGCCGCCGTCGACGTTGAGCCTCGCCGGATCGATGGCGCCGAACGCCTGCGGCAGGCCGAGTTCGTCGCGGCAGAACGCTTCGTCCTGCCAGGCGCGAAGGCATGCGAGCACCTGCGCCGCGAATGCCTCGTTGATCTCCCATGCGTCGATGTCCGCGAGGCCTAAGCCGTGACGCTGCAGCATCGGCGTCGCCGCATACACGGGCCCGAGACCCATCTGTGCCGGGTCGAGCGCCGCCCATTGCGAGTCGACGATGCGGCCAAGTGGCGTGAGCTGATGGCGAGCGAGCCCCTGCTCCGTCGCGAGGAGCAGCCACGCGGCGCCGTCGGTGACCTGCGAGCTGTTGCCGGCCGTGACGTTGCCGTACTTGCGGTCGAAGAACGGCCTGAGCTTAGCGAGGTTCGCCGGCGTCGAGTCGTCGCGCACGCCGTCGTCCTTCGCGTAGAGCTTGCCGGCCCGATCGTAGAGCGGCACGATCTCGCGTGCGAGACGCCCGTCGCGCTGCGCCGCGAGCGCGCGTGCGTGGCTCTCGGCGGCGAAGGCGTCCATCTCGCCGCGCGTAATGCCGAAGCGATACGCGAGGTTCTCGGCGGTCTGGCCCATCAGCAACCCGACGACCGGATCGGTGAGGCCTTTCATCAGGCCGATGACGGGCGCGAGGTAATGCGGCCTGAATCGCGCGAGCACGCCGGCGCGTGCGCCGACGCTCTTCGCCGCGTACCAGCTCGAAAGCCACGCGACCATCGCGTCCGAGAACAGCAGCGGCGCGCGCGACAAGGCGTCGACGCCGCCGGCGAGCACCAGCGCCGAGCGGCCGACGCGCATCGAGTCGATCGCCGAATCGAGCGCCTGCATGCCCGACGCGCAATTGCGCATCACGGTCCACGCCTGCACCTTGTTGCCGCACCCCATCCGCAACGCGGCGACGCGTCCGATGTTCACCTCGTCGACGGACGGCGCGGCGCAGCCGAGGATCACCTCGTCGACCTCGGTCGGCCGGAAGGGCTGGCGCAGCAGCAACGCGCGTCCCGCGTCGGTCGCGAGGTCGGAAGCGGAAAACGGACCCGGCCGATTGCGGGATTTGAGGAACGGCGTCCGCGCCGCGTCGACGATGTAGATCGGTTCGTTCATGGCTGAATCGCTGTCCTCATGCGACCACGCGCCGCGTCGAGCGCGCGGGCTCGCGTGCATCCACGTCGTCCGCACGCTTTCGCAACAGGAGCGACGTCCCGAGATCCGGTCCGAAGTCGTCGACGCGCACGACGGCAGCGGCGAGTTCGCGTTGCCGCGCGAGGAGCGCCGCATCGGCCGCCGAGATGACGTTCGCCGCGAGCGCGCGCGAGGCGAGTTCGGCCGACCCTTCGCCCGCCACGAGGGCCGGCGTGAGAACGCCGTTGCGGATCGCATCGGCGAGCCGCCGCTCGATCGGCTCCGCGTCGATCGTGGCGACCAGCGCGCGCTCGAGCAGCCCGATCGGCTCGTCGGCCGAGCCGATGAACATGCCGGCCGTGAGCCGGTCTCGCGTGGGAGACGGCTCGATCAACCGCTGTGCCACCTCGTGGCCGAGCGCGTCGCCGGGCACCACGTAGGGCCGGCCGAGCGGGAACACGACGCGGCGCATCAGCGCACCGAGCAACGGGCTCGGGAAATTGTCGAGCACGGCTTCGAGCGCCACCTGCGCCCTGTACATCGCATCGCGAATCGCCCAGTGCATCAGCGGCGCATCCTCGGCCTGCCGACCCTCCTGCTCGTAACGCCATAGCGTTGCCGAGCAGAGATAGAGCTGCGACAGCACGTCGCCGAGGCGCGCCGAGATCTTTTCCTTTCGCTTGAGCGCGCCGCCCAGCGTCGCCATCGCGACGTCGGCGATCAGCGCGAGCGACGACGAGAGCCGCGTCGCCTGCTGATAGTAGCGCCTCGCCTCCGGCGCGACGTTTCCCGGCACCGCCACGAAATGCGAGCCCGTGGCACCGAGCACCAGCGTGCGCACGAAGTTGCGCAGTGCGAAGCGCAGGTGGCCGTAGAGTGCCGCGTCGAAGTCGCGCAACGCGCGGCGGCGGCTGCGCTCCTGCGTCGCCGCCATTTCGCGCAGCACGAACGGGTGGCAGCGCACGGCGCCCTGTCCGAACACGATCAGGCTGCGCGTCAGGATGTTCGCACCCTCGACGGTGATCGACACCGGCATCTGCATGTACGCGGCGCCGAGGAAGTTCGACGGTCCCATGCAGATGCCCTTGCCGCCGACGATGTCCATCGCGTCGTTGATGACCTGGCGCGCGCGCTCGGTGATGTGCAGTTTCGCGATGCCGGAGAGGACCGACGGCTTCTCGCCGCGACCGACGAGCGTCGCGGTCAGCGCACGCGTCGCGTCCATCGCGTAGAGATTGCCACCCATCCGCGTCAACGCTTCCTCGATGCCCTCGAAGCGGCCGATCGGCGTCCTGAACTGGGTGCGCACTCGCGCGTAGGCGCCGGTCGTGCGCACGGCGAGCTTCGCCATGCCGGTGTTCGACGACGGCAACGAGATCCCGCGGCCCGCCGCGAGGCACTCCATCAGCATTCGCCAGCCCCGGCCGAGCATCGGCGCGCCGCCGATCACCCAGTCCATCGGGATGAACACGTCGCGGCCGGAATTCGGGCCGTTCTGGAAGACCGCATTGAGCGGCATGTGCCGCCGGCCGATCTCGACGCCCGGATGCGACGTCGGGATGAGCGCGCACGTGATGCCGACGTCGTCCTGGTCGCCGACGAGGTGATCCGGATCATAGCCATGGAATGCGAGGCCGAGAAGCGTCGCAACGGGACCGAGCGTGATGTAGCGCTTGTCCCACGTCACCCGCAGCCCGAGCACGCGTCGGCCCTCGTGCTCGCCGTAGCAGACGATGCCGTAGTCGGGAATCGACGCCGCATCGGAGCCCGCCTGCGGGTTCGTGAGCGCGAAGCACGGGATCTCCTGGCCGCGCGCGAGCCGGGGCAGGTAGTGGCGCTTCTGCGCATCGGTCCCGTATTGCAGCAGCAACTCGCCCGGTCCGAGCGAGTTGGGAACGAGCACGGTGACGGCGACGCTCGCGCAGCGCGTCGAGAGCTTCGTGACCACCTCGGAATGCGCGTACGCGGAGAAACCCAGACCGCCGTATTCCTTCGGAATGATCATCCCGAGGAAGCCGCGCTCGCGGATGTAGCGCCAGACATGCGGCGGCAGGTCGCGGTAGACGGCGGTGGTCTCCCAATCTGACACCATCGCGCAGAGCGTCTCGACCTCGTGGTCGAGGAAGTGCTGCTCGTCGGGCGTGAGCTTCGTGGGCGCGATCGCGAAGAGCTGCGACCATGCCGGACGTCCCGAGAAGAGCTCGCCGTCCCAGCTCACCGTGCCGGCTTCGAGCGCATCGCGCTCGGTTTCCGACATGCGCG
>DATIEN010000203.1:0-7920 GCA_035455705.1 Casimicrobiaceae bacterium
GAGCCCAGCACGTGTCCGGCCGGGTGCAGCGAGACGACGACCCCGCCGTGCGTGATGCGCTCACCATATGCGAGCGTGTCGAGCCGGATGCCGGGCAGGCGTAGCGCGAGCACGTCGCGCGACGCCTCGCTTGCAAGGTAATGCGCGCTGCCGGCTCGCGCGTGATCGCCGTGCGCATGCGTGATCACGGCACGCTCGACGGGGCGCCAGGGGTCGATGAAAAAGTCGCCGGGCGGGCAGTAAAGCCCTTCCGGCCGCAACACGACGAGATCCATCGGCGGCTCTCCCGGTCCTACACGCATTCCAGCACCGCGCCGATACGTCGGCGCACGCCGATTGCCGATACTGCGCTCGTGGGGGCGTCCGCCGGCCGGCGCCGTGCTTCGACGACGACGGAGATCATGCGACAACGACTGATGAATCGGACGACGCTCGACGTGCTGCTCGTGGTGCTGCTGCTCGCCTGGGCCATCCAGCCGCTCGCGTTCTGACGCGCGCAGGCGCTCAGTGCGCGAGGCGCAGCGTGGCGGCGACGGGATTGTGATCCGATGACGTGACGGCGATCGCCGACGTGGCGAGCGGTGCGAGATCCCGCACGTAGATGTGGTCGAGCTCGTGACCCAGGAAGTGGCTCCGCCGGTCGGGCGCGAAGCGCACCTCGGTCAAATCGAGCCGTGCGGCGAGCGCGCGTACCGCGGCGGCACGTTCGTCGGTCCAGGTGTTGAAGTCGCCGGCCACGATGATCGGCCCCGCATGCCCTTCGAGCGCGTCGGCGATCGCATCGATCTGCGAGCGGTACGTGCCGAGCGACAGCGAGAAGTTGATCGCGTGAACGTTGACCACGGCGAGCGTACGGGATTGCCCGCGGAGCGGGAACCACGAGATAAGGGCGGATTTCGGAATCCGCAAAAGCGGCTCGACGAAGCGCTGCGTGCAATTCGCGAGCGGTGCAACGCGCGATGCGGTGAGAACCCCGATGTCGACGTTCGATGCCAGGAACGAGCTCGCCATCACGAAGCGCATGCCCTGATCGTCCATGACCGCGCGCAGCGACGGGTCGAGCACGGTCTCCTGCAGAAGCACGAGGTCGTTGTGCTCGGCGAACCGCTGCAGATCGTGCTGCCAGCCGGCGTCGGATTGCTTGTGGATGTTCCATGTGACGAGCCGGATGTCCTCGGGATCGAGGCCATGGGCCGGCTCTGCAGACGTCGCGACCAGCGCCGCCTCGACATGCTGCGGGCATTGCAGCGTTTGCACGTGCACGGACCCGTCGTCATGGACGAGCAGCGCGCGCGGCTTGTTCGGGATCGCCACGCAGCTCGCGACGGCCAGCGCGCACCCGAGGCACGCGATGCGAACCGGCGCGGCCGATGCCGCAAGAAAACGGCGGCCGTGGTATGCACGGCCGCCGCAGCGGGTCATGGTGGCGGGATCAGTCGTTGCTGCTCATCATCCGGCCGATGAGATATCCCAGCGCGGCTGCGATGCCGATGGCGACCATCGGGCGCGCCGTCACCTGGTCGGTCACCGTGTTGACGAGCGCCATGTTGCGCTCGCGCAGCGTCGAAGCCTTGTCGGCGGCCCAGTCGAGCCCGGCCTTCGCCGATTCGGCCGCGGTGTCGACCGACCTGCGCGCCGTATCGGTCATCCTGTCCATGCTCGACGATGCCGTCCGCGCGGCGCTGTCGAGGTAATCCTGCGCGCGGTCGCTCACGTCCTGAACGCGCGATTTGCCCGTTTCCAATTTCGCGGTGGTTTCTGCCATGGTCTTCTCCGTAAGTGCCGTCGCGGCCAAAACGATGATGCCCTTCACGCACCGCCGGCATTATCGGACACCGGCGGGATTTCGCGTAGGCTTCGACCTACAGTCATTGCTCGACGCCGTTGCCCGTTACCCGACGCGCCGTCGTACCCTTCATGTTACTGCGCATGGCGCAACGAACTTCGCCGGTACCGCGCATTCCAATGCCGCATGGCGGATGAAATCGTCGTAGGCGTCTATGAATCGCGCGCCGAGGCCGACGCGGCGCGCGCGCAACTCGTCCGCGAGGGCGTGCCCGAGGATTGCATTCACGTCGAGCAGCGCACGAGTGGGGCCACGGGGATGCCGGCGCAGGATCGCGCTGCGCTGCACGAGCCGACTCCGGAGCGGGCGTTCGCCGGCGTCGTGAGCCGCATGTTCAGCGGCGCGTTGCTCGACGACCCGGGTGTGGCCGTTTACGCGGACGCCTTGCGGAAGGGCCACACGGTGCTCGCCGTGTGCGTCGATTCCGACGCGAACCGCCGGTCGGCGTCGGCGATTCTCGAGCGCGGCGGTCCGCGCGTCTATCCGTTGCCGAATGCCCCGACGGGGTGGAACGAGGCGCACCGGAACGACCCGGCCAGCATCGGCGGCGTCGACGACGACCCGGCTCGCCCGGAAGGTCTGTTCACCGACGTCGAGGGTCTGCCCGTGGATGCCGACGAAGCGCGACTTCGAGACGCGCCGCGCGGACGGCGCAATCGCTGACCCTGCGTCTTTTCAAGCGACCACGCCGGCGAGTATCCTGACGACAAGCGCGGACCGTCGCGCCGTGATCCGCCACGAGGACTGCCATGCCGCTTCGCTCACTTCGATCGATCGTCGCCGGGCGTCCGCCAGTCGAAGCGCCGTCGATCACCACCGTCGTCGAGGCGGCGCGAACCATGAAGCGCCAGAACGTCGGCGCGCTGCTCGTCGTCGACCACGGGAGGCTCATCGGAATCTTCACCGAGCGCGACGCGCTGTTCCGCCTGCTCGCCGAGGGACGCGATCCGCACGCGACGCGGCTCGCCGACGTGATGACCGCGCGGCCGCAGACGATCCATCCGGACGAGCCGTTTCTCCGTGCGTTGCGGATGATGCACGAAGGCAAGTTCCGGCACCTGCCCGTCGTCGAGTTCGACCGGCCGCTTGGCGTCGTGTCCGTCCGCGACGCCCTCGACGAGGACCTCTACGAATTGCGCATCGATCTCGAGCAGCGCGAGACGATGGGCGAGTAACGCCGGCCGATCGACCGTCCAGGAGGAGACGCGATGACGTCGAACACCTACAAGCTGATCGAACTCGTCGGCACGTCGCCGACCAGCACCGACGAGGCGATTCGCAACGCGATCCAGAAGGCCTCCCTCACCGTGAAGCACATCGACTGGTTCCAGGTCATCGAGTCGCGCGGCCATGTCGAGAACGGCCGCGTCGCGCACTACCAGGTGTCGCTGAAGGTCGGCTTCCGCATCGAGGATTGATCCCAATAGGGCGCTGCGCGGGGCCGATGGAGCTTTCCGCGTCCTCGCTCGCGCCTCGCGGCAGGTCTCGATAAGATTGCCGGCTCGCTGCGCGTGTTCGCGATCTTCGCCCGCCGCTAGACGTTGAGCTTGCGCAGCGTGTCGGGATTGCTGATGATCGCGTTGCGCCGCGCGGGCGGCGCGTCATAGAGGCCGGCCGGGGGATTGCTCTCGAGGCGCGTGCGCAGGTCCGCCGCGCAGCGCGGGTCGAAGGCGACCTCGACGCGATCGCCGGCGCTCGCGCCTGCGCTGAAGCATGCGTCGCCGAGCTTCGCGTTGAGCGGGCGCAGGATGTCGCGGATCACCGCATCGTCGCCCTTGCCCGGCGCCATCTCGACCTCGTAGGTCCGCGAATTCGCGGGCGCTCCTGCGCTCGCGCGAACGACGGCTGGCAAGCCGTTCAGTTCCCGCGCGAACAGCATCTGCGTGGTGTCGTCGGGAAGGCCGGCGACGATCAGCGATATCTTGCGTCCGCGCAGCGGCACGTGCATCAGGAAGAAGTCCCGGTTGAACTGGTCGGCGATGCTGCCGCCGATCGCGCGCAGCGCGGCGTCCTCGCTCGCGTAACTGCCGGCGTCCTTCGGCAGCTTCGTGTTGAAGTAGATCTCCTCGCCGCTCGCACGATCCGTGCACTTCACGGTCCACGACGCCAGTGCGTATTTCGTGATGACGAGGCCCGACGCGGCGAGTTTCGTCGAAAGCCTGCGCACCGTCGCCTCGCCGCTCACCATGAAATCGGCGTCGGCGGCGCCGGGTGCGCTCGCGGTCTCCGCCCACGTCCGAAAGCCGAACGAGCGGATGCGCTCCTTGACGACGTTTTCCGCGATCGGCGACACGGCGGCGCTGTCCGGAGGCGCGCCTTCGTCGCGCACGCTGATGCGCACGGCGATCCGCGGATCGCCGCTCGCGCGAATCAAATCGACGCGTTCATCGCGCGTCATGCTGTCGAGCGCCGCCCGGATCGCGTCGGCGTCGACGACGGCTTGCGTCGTGACGGACATGAGGCCGTCCTTGCCGATCGTCGGCGCGCTTTGCTGCACGACGTCGGCGATGAAGCTGTCGCTTCGCGAGAGCAGACGCGACTGCAGCAGGTCGTAGTGGCTCGCGAACGAGTCGCGGTCGAGCATCAGGAGCAGCGTCTTCGCGACGAGCTGGCGGCGTGAATCGGCGCGCACGTCGGCCTGCAGGAGCGAGCGGTCGTTCGCGTAACGCGCATTGCTCGGGTCGGCAAGGCCGACGGCGGTGACGAGAAGCTTGCCCGGCGGTATAACCGGCGGTGCGGCCGGCGATGACCCTGCCTCCGCTTGCGCGAGCGCCACGCCGCCGGCCGGTGCACCCGGAGCCCGTGCCTTCGTGATCCCCGGCGCCGCGGTGGCGCCCTGCGAAGGTGCCGCGGTCGCGACCGGTGGCTCTGGCGTCGGGATCGTCGCCTGCGTCGCGGTGTTCGCCGAATGGTGCGGAAACAGCCACCACGTCGCGGCGAGCGCCGCGAGGCCGATCGCCGCGATCAGGCCGACGATGACGACGGCGCTTCGCTGGTTCGCGCCCGGCGATCGGGCAGGGGGCGGCGCAACGGCAGTTGCCGGCGGCACGAGTGCGGACGGCGAAGGCGCAGGCGCCGCAGCAGCCGCGCGCGCGGACGGCGCCGCCGCGGCCGACCCGGTGGAAGGCGCCGCGGCGAGGTTCGGCATCGTCGCGTCCGGATCGCGCAGCGTGTACGTGACCCGCATGGCGCCCTGCAGCGCCTGCGCGAACTCGCGCGCGGTGGCATAGCGGTCCTCCGGCCGCTTCGCGAGCGCCCTGCGCACGACGGCGTCGATCGCGGGCGGCAGCTGCACGTTGAGCGTCGACGGCGGCAGCGGGTCCTCCTTCAGCACCTTCTGCATCGTCGTCGTCGTCGAGCCGGCGAACGGGCGCTCGCCGGTCAGGAATTGGTACAGGATCACGCCGGCGGCGAAGAGGTCGGTGCGCCCGTCGACAGGCAGGCCCATGATCTGTTCGGGCGACATGTAGTTCGGCGTGCCGACGACGGTGCCGACCTGCGTGAGGTTCGACGAGTCGATGTGCGCGATGCCGAAGTCGGCGACCTTCACGCCGCCATCGGCGAGCAGGAAGATGTTCGCAGGCTTGATGTCGCGATGGACCACTCCCTGGCGATGCGAGTAGTCGAGCGCACCGAGGATCGCCGTCATGATCCGCTCGATGTCCGCCATCCGGAACCGCTCGTTTTCCGCGAAGCAGTCCTTGAGCTCGCGGCCGTCGACGAACTCCATCGCGATGAACGCGGTGCCGGCGTCCTCGTCGAACTCGTAGATCGCGACGATGCTCGGATGATTGAGGCGTCCCGCGGCCTGCGCCTCGCGACGGAAGCGCGCGATCATGTCGGCGGTGCGGTCGCCGTCGAGCTGATCGGGGCGAATCGTTTTCAGCGCGACACGCCGCTTGATCAGCGGGTCGTAACCCTCGTAGACGACGCCCATCGCGCCGCGCGCGAGCTCGCGGCGGATCTCGTACTTGCCGAGCTGGCTGATCATCGTCTCCCCACGCTGCGCCGCCTTGGTGAACGAGGCTCGCGCGCTGCGCTCGCCTGTTCGCCTTCGGGGTGGCCCGTGATGCGGCGTTGCTGCACGCGAGGCGCGCGATTCGCGGCTCGGGACGGCCGGGCGCCACTCATCATCGGTTGCTACTTGTACTTGCTGTCGATCTCCCAGACGGATTTCTGCACCAGCCGCTGCACCATCGTGTCGAGCGACACACCGCCTTCCTGCGACTGGGAGACGCCGAGCACCGACGACGACTTCGCGCCGACCTCCATCTTCTCCTCGGTGTAGCCCTGCGCGAGTTGCTCCGTCGTCTCGGCATTGATGATCTTGTAGCGCATGCCGATGATCCACACACCGGTCGATTCGCCGGTATGCACGGATCCGACGGCAGCCTGGCCGACGGCGCCGGCACGCGCGCCGCCCCACGACCCGCTGAACGCGCCGAGCGCTCCGGCGATGTTGCCGATCGCACGGCCGTCGAAGCCCTGCTGCGCGGCGGCGACCTGCTCGGCCTTCAGGATGTCGAACTTGACGACGTACTTGGTGCTCTTGAGCTTGCCCATGCCGAGGAACTTGCGCGCCTCCTGCGGATCGCCCAGGTTGTAGGCGAGCTCGAACTCCTTGAGCAGCGGACCGAGGTTCGCCCGCTCGAGTACGGGAAAGTTCGCGTTCGACATCTCGAGCTCGCCGAAGTCGGCGATGTTGTTCGCCGTGAACTTCTGCATGAACGTGGCGTTGTTGCTCTTGATCTCGCCCGGGATCACGATCACGGCCGGACCGCGCCTGCTGCGGTTCGCGTACTCGACCGGCTTGTACATCGCCTGGTCGGCCGATGCGTTGGCGCGCTGCGACGTGTCGCTGCCCGCCGTCGGCGACGGATTGCCGAACGTCGGCTGTGCGAGCGCGGTTGCGCTGGCGAGCGCGAATGCGGCGGCGACGAGCGATGGTACGAACGGCATCGGAATGCGGCGGTTCATCGTGATGCTCCTTCTGCGTTCACTCTCGGGGTTTCGGACGCGTGCGCGGGTCATTTTCGCGGCGCGGCGTTGCGGCAATAGTCGCCGTAGAGCTTCGCGACGACCTCGTCCGCGTGTTCGTCGACGAGCGTCTGGGCCATGCGTCGCACGTCGGCGCCGGCATACGAGCTCGCGTGGGCCTCGGTATCGGAGATCAGGCGGCCGTTGCTGCCGGTCAGCGTGAACCCCATGTTCACCGAGACCTGGTTCACGTTCATGATCGGATTGCGCATCGCCTCCGACGCGATGAGCCCGCGCAGCACGAAGCTCGCGCCGAGGCGCCGCGACGCCGAGAGCGCGGCGTCGGGGTCGTTGCGGAAATACGCGTCGATCTCGGCCTGCGCGATCTGGCGGCGGATCTCCTCGGGCGTGTAGGTGCGAAGCCCCAGCGCCTGCAGGCGCCGGTTGATCGCCTGGTAATGCGGGCCGTAGTTCTGCTGGTGCGCCTCGATGGAGCCGTTCGACTCGCGCTCGCCGATGATCACCATGATCTTCTTGTTCTTGATCTCGGTGCGGCACGGCACCGACAGCTCCTGCGCGATCCGCGCGTCGCGCGCAGCGGCCTCGCGCGCCGCGCCATCGTCCTGATCGGAGAAGCGGAACCCCTGCGCCAATACGACGCCGCTCGCGACGGCGACGAGCAGCGACGCGACGCCCGTTGCGCTCCCTCGTTTCATGGCTTGTCGGCAGGCTCCCCGAGAATCGTCGAAGGTTAGCCGAACGCACCTCGGAAATCCACTTGCACGGCTGCCGTGCCGCCGGACGACCGGCGCGAGCGCGACAGTGAGAAAATGCGTCATGGACAAGCTGTTTCATCCCGCCGTCGCCGGCTGGTTTGCACAGACGTTCGCAACGCCCACGCCGGCGCAGGCGCGCGCGTGGCAGGAGATCGCGGCCGGCCGCGACGTGCTGGTCGCGGCGCCGACCGGCTCCGGCAAGACGCTCGCCGCGTTTCTCGCGGCTATCGACGCGCTGGTGCACCGCGGCATCGAGGCGCCGCTCCCCGACGAGACGTTCGTCGTCTACGTGTCGCCGCTCAAGGCGCTGTCGAACGACAT
>DATIEN010000204.1:0-5149 GCA_035455705.1 Casimicrobiaceae bacterium
AGATCGGTCATGGCGTCGACGCGATCGACCAGTCCGTGATGGATCCAGCGCAGCGTCTGCCGGGCGCGAAACGGTTTCTCGCCGCGCTCGGCGAAGAGCGCGGTCAGCGCGGGCTGGTCGAAGTCGAGCAGGTTCTGCATCGCGCCGCGCCGTCCTCCTCGCTCAGCGCGCGTGGATCGCGTGCGTCGGAAAGAAGTAGGCGCTTTCCGTGGCGGCCGTCTCGGGCGCGTCGGACCCGTGCACCGCGTTGGCGTCGATCGACTGCGCGAAGTCGGCGCGAATCGTCCCGGCCGCGGCTTTTCGTGGATCGGTAGCACCCATCAGCTCGCGGTTCTTCGCGATCGCGTTCTCGCCTTCGAGCACCTGGATCATCACCGGGCCGCTCGTCATGAAGTCGACGAGGTCGCGAAAGAACGGCCTTTCGCGGTGCACGGCGTAGAAGCCTTCGGCGTCCCGGCGCGATAGCCACGTCATCCGCGCCGCCACGATCGTGAGCCCGGCCTTCTCGAAGCGAGAATAGATCTCGCCGATCACATTCTTCGCGACGGCGTCGGGCTTGACGATCGAAAGGGTGCGCTCCACGGCCATTTCGGCTCCGACAGGGCAAAAGCAAGTAAATTCAAAATTCTAACATGCGAGGGGTGCCCGGCGACAGGCGTTGCCTGCCGTGATTTCACGCGAACGCAAGGTCGCGCCGAAGGCGGCGCACCCTCGGGTGTCAGCGGCCCTTCGGACGCCAGTCGAGTGCGAACGCCGGTTCGCCGGGTGCCGCGTCGAACGCCGCGTCGACGCCTGCGCACGCGACGGCGACGAGGCGCTCGTCGCAGCAGATGCGCGGCAACGCCATGCGGTCCCAGGCCGGGATGCCGGCCTCGCGCAGCAAGGCGGCCACGGCGCGGCGGCCGCGCCCGGCGATCCGCAGCCGCTCGCCCGGCTGGCCCGCGCGGATCGTGACCCGCGTGCCGACGAGGTGCCGGCGGGCGATGCCGTTGCCCACGACCGGCGCGAACGCAAGCGTGCCGTGCGGCAGCGCGACCTCCTGCGCGCCCGACCACTGCTGCGCGAATGCGGGCGCCGCCGTGCGATGAACGACGATGCGCCCGCGGTGCACGCCGATCGCCGCGCCGCCGTGGACGAGCGCGACCTGGGCGTCGTCCCCGGCGCGCGTGAGTTGCGACAGCATCGCGGCGAGCCGCGCCGCCGACGGCGCCGGCAGCCGCTGCTCGCGCAGGAACCAGCGCAGCAGGTTGCGCGCGCGCGGCGCATCGAGATCACGCAGCGCCGCCCGCGCGAGCGATGCGCCGTCGTACGCGGCGTCCGCATCCAGGACGGCGAGCGCATCGCAGAGGGCCACGCTGTCCGCCTGCAGGCGCGCGGCGCGGACGAGCGTCTCCGGATAGCCGGGTGCTATTGCCCGCAGCCGCGGGACGATCGCTTCGCGTAGCGCATTGCGCCGGTGGCGCGAATCGGCGTTGCTTTCGTCGTCGACGTAGGCGAGCCCGCGCATGGCGACGTAGGCCTCGACCGTTGCACGGCCGATGTCGAGGAACGGCCGAAGCCACACGACGCCGCGGTCGGACGCCATCGCAGGCATCGCGGCCAGTCCGCGCGGTCCGGCACCGCGCAGCAACTGCAGAAGCACCGTCTCCGCCTGGTCGTCGGCGTGGTGCGCGAGCATCACCGCGTCGACGCGATGCTCGGCCGCAAGTGCGGCGAGCGCCGCATAGCGCGCTTCGCGGGCCGTCGCCTCCAGGCTTGCGCGCGGACGCCGTTCGACCTCGACGTTGCGGCGCGCGAAAGCGATGCCGCGCGCCGCACACGCTTGCGCGCAGAACTGCGACCATTGCTCGGCGTTCGGAGAGAGCCCGTGATGGACGTGGAACGCGACGAGCACGGCACGGGCGTCGCCAACCGTGCACGCAGCCGCGTCGAGCAGCGCGATCGAGTCGCGCCCGCCGGAAACGGCGACGCCGACGCGGCCTCCGCCGGGAAGCGCCCGGGCCAGCAGAGTCGCGACGGCGCGCGCCACCTCGCCGCCGGCCCGCATGTCAGTCGCGCCGGGCCGCCCCAAGCGGCTGACCTGCCCCTCGCGGGGCAGCGCGCGAAGCGAGCGAGGTGGACCTTCCATCCTAGCCTGGCGCGATCTCCTTGTATCGGCCATAGGCGAGGATCTTGTCCTCGCGCGCTTCGAGCAGGGCATCGATCGTCTGCTCGGTAAGCTGGCGAAGCGCCTCGGTCAGCGCCTTCTTGAGCGTCACCATCATCGCCGCGTGATCACGGTGCGCGCCACCCGGCGGCTCGTTGATGACCTTGTCGATCAGGCCGAGCTGCTTCAGCCGTGCCGCGGTGATACCGAGCGTTTCCGCCGCGGTCGAAGCGTGCTCGGCGGACTTCCACAGGATCGACGCGCAGCCCTCGGGCGAGATGACCGAGTACGTCGAGTATTGCAGCATCAGGGTGACGTCGGCGACGGCAATGGCGAGTGCGCCGCCGGAGCCGCCTTCGCCGATCACCGTGGCGATGATCGGCACGCGCAGTCCCGCCATCTCATAGAGGCAGCGTCCGATGGCCTCCGACTGGCCGCGTTCCTCGGCGCCGATGCCCGGGTAGGCACCGGGCGTGTCGACGAACGTGAAGAGCGGCAGCCCGAATTTCTCGGCGAGCTTCATGAGCCGCAGCGCCTTGCGGTACCCCTCGGGGCGCGGCATGCCGAAGTTGCGGTAGATCTTCTCCTTCGTGTCGCGGCCTTTCTGCTGCCCGATCACCATGCACGGCTGTCCGTTGAAGCGCGCGAGCCCGCCGATGATCGCCGGATCGTCGGCGTAGGTCCGGTCGCCGTGCAGTTCGTGGAACTCGGCGAACATGCCGTTGATGCAATCGCGCGTGTACGGTCGCTGCGGGTGGCGCGCGACCTGCGCGATCTGCCACGCCGTGAGCTTGCCGTAAATGTCCTTCGTGAGCTGCTGGCTCTTCTTGGTGAGCCGCGCAATCTCGTCGGAGATGTCGACCGCCGAATCCTCGTGCACGAACCGGAGCTCGTCGATCTTCTGTTGCAGCTCGGCGATCGGTTGCTCGAAGTCGAGGAACGTCTGCTTCATCAGGGTGCGGGCGCCTGCGTATGCGGTCGTCCATCATAGCGCACACCTCCCGACGCTCGTCGGCCAGTGTCCCGTCGCGCCGTCACGCGAAGTCGACGGACGGATCGCGGCCCATGGCCGATGCGATCGCCACGAAGTCCTCGCGCGGCACGCGCACGATGCCGAAGCGGAACGCCGCGCCCCAGTGCTCCTTGTTGCGCACGAACGTGAGCTGCGAAAGCAGCGGGCGGACGGGCGCCGCGGTCGCGTCGAGCCACGCGGCGCTGCGCCGGAACACGCGGGGAGGCTCGGCCGGCGGCGCCTCGAACACGTCGCCGTCGCCGACGTGGCCGATCCCGGTGAACGCCTGCAGCGGCGCACCATCGGGAAAGCGTTCGCGCGGCGAATAGCACGCGAGCCCGTCCCCCGGCTGCATGCGCGCGAGCGGTGCGCCGTTGCCGTAGTTGAGCTGCACGAAGCCCTGCGCGACGGCGATTTCGACCTGGTCGCCGGGCACCACTGCAATCCAGTAGCGGCGTTCGTTCATGAGTTTTCCCGAGATCGCGTGCGTTTGGTTCGCACGGGCTTCACGTTAGGCGCGCGCGCATCGGGCCGCCATCGGACGAACGGACGAGGGACCGCCGCCTATAATCCGTGCTCGAGACGACGGAGCGAGCGGCATGCACAGGATCGCGGTCATTCCCGGCGACGGCATCGGCAAGGAAGTGGTTCCCGAGGGCCTGCGCGTCCTCGAGACGGTCGCGTCGCGCTTCGGCATCGCGCTCGAGTTCGCGCATTTCGACTGGAGCTGCGACTACTACGCGAAGACCGGCCGGATGATGCCCGAGGACTGGTTCGAGACGCTATCGCCGTTCGAGGCGATCTACTACGGCGCGGTCGGGTGGCCCGCGACGGTACCGGACCACGTGTCGCTGTGGGGATCGCTGATCCCGTTCCGCCGCCGCTTCGACCAGTACGTGAACCTGCGTCCGTGCCGCCTGATGCCCGGCATCCCGACGCCGCTCGCCCACCGCAAGCCCGGCGACATCGACTTCGTCGTCGTGCGCGAGAACACCGAGGGCGAATACTCGTCGATCGGCGGACGGCTCTTCGAGGGTACGGAGCGCGAGTTCGTCGTGCAGGAATCGGTGTTCACGCGCAAGGGCGTCGACCGGATCCTCGCGTACGCGTTCGACGTGGCCGCGTCGCGTCCCGCGAAGCACCTCACGTCGGCGACCAAGTCGAACGGCATCTCGATCACGATGCCGTACTGGGACGAACGGTTTCGCGCGATGGCCGCCGCGCATCCGGAGATACGCACCGACCAGTTCCACATCGACATCCTGTGCGCGCATTTCGTGCAGCGGCCGCAGGCGTTCGACGTCGTCGTCGGATCGAATCTGTTCGGCGACATCCTGTCGGACCTCGGGCCCGCAGTCTGCGGGACGATCGGCATCGCGCCGTCCGGCAACATCAATCCGGAGCGCAAGCATCCCTCGCTGTTCGAGCCCGTGCACGGATCGGCGCCGGACATCGCGGGCAAAGGCATCGCCAATCCGATCGGGCAGATCTGGTCAGCCGCGCTGATGCTCGACTTCCTCGGTCACCCCGACGCCGCGCGCGCGGTGGTCACGGCGATCGAGCGGCTGCTGGCCGATCCCGCCGCGCCGCGCACCGGCGATATCGGCGGCCGCGCCGGCACGACCGACGTCGGGAAGGCGATCGCGGCGCTGATCGGCTGACGGGCTGACGGCCCGCCATTTGCTGCATCGCACCGTTTAAAAGAGAATCACGCGCTGCGGCGGCGCCTCGCCGCGCTCGCGGCCGGCTTGCCAGGGGATCCAAGTGTCGTTGCTGATCGGAGTGCCGAAGGAAGTCTATCCGGGCGAGAAGCGCGTCGCCACGGTGCCGGAAGTCGTCGAGAAGCTCGTCAAGCAGGGCTTTCGCGTCGCGGTCGAATCGGGCGCGGGCGAGGGCGCGCAGATCGACGACAACGCGTACCGCGCGGCAGGCGCCGAACTCGTCGCCGACCGCGCAGCGCTGTGGCAGAGCGCCGACATCGTGTTCAAGGT